>JANMOF010000551.1:0-10468 GCA_031368925.1 Leptospiraceae bacterium | reverse complement strand
AGAGTTGTTGCAAAATTCATAATAGTGAATAATGTCAGTTCGAGCGTTAGTCGAGAACTGCTTATAAAATAAAGGCTTAGAGCACTTGTAGTTCTCGACTAACGCTCGAACTGACATTTAATTTCGCAACAAGTCTATTATTAGACACATTGAGTTTAGTTCGGAAGCTGCTGCTCCAGGATGATATATTCTGAAAACCAATCTAGCTCATATATACCTAAAAAGAAACTTTCACCGACAACTCCGAGTAAGCCTCAACTTGAAATGATATTGTCTGTCTTTTAAAAGATTGAAACGATACTTGAGTTGTTTGTCTTTCTGAAATAGGTTTAGAGTAATCATAAAAAAAAGCGGCATCGACTAAATTTAAAATATAAACTCCTGCAATTAGTAAAGCGAGGTGATTGCCTTGCGCATAAGTAGTATTTAACTCACTTCGAGTATTTGTAATATCTAAATAAGATAGCGCACCAAATGCTTTTACGGAATTAGATGTAGAATTTTGAGTTAACGTAAGAAGGCTGATATCGGAATCATATTTGTTTTGTGATGCTACATTTTTTTTATAGTTGATGTAATAGATCGGTATTAAAAAAGAAAACGCCAGAGGATAAGAAAAGGTTCTATAGTTTATATCGTTTCGATAATATTGACCCCAACCGGGAAGTAAGGCAGAGCGGCGAATGACCTTCCACCGCTCGGTACTTTGTTCATCAGGCGAGAGAGTTTTTGGCGGCTCTTCTTTAGGGAGTTCAACTATTGGAATTACTTTTTTTTGCACTTCCAAGCTCTCCCAATCAGATGTAGAAGAATTTCCTAATTTGTTTATCGCAGAAACACGATAACGATATTTTCCTTCTGGCAAATCGATAGTTGCCTTTGAAGGTTTTATTTCTTTTTTTAAAATATTTTTTCCCGTCTCGTCTTCGATTTCTAAAGAATATTTAATTGCCTGTGGGTTCTCTTCCCATTCCAGTAAGATTTTCTTTTTGGAAGTATCAGATTCTTTTTTTTGTAGAGCGAGACTTTGCCAGTCTGTCCAAGCGATGCTTTTCAGTTTATTTTCTGCCCCAATTCGGTATTCATAAACTCCCATTTGCTCGAGGCTAATTTCATAAAAAAGATTCGAAGTTTTTTCTTCTAATAATAAGGACTTATCTTCTTTTCTAACTTGAATAGTATACTGAATAGCCCCTTCCACTTTTTCCCATTCTATTTTATTTTCTAGAGTGTCGGAGGAGATATTGGTGATCAGGAGGAATAGGATAAATGTCACTTCGAGCAGCGACTTCCAAACTTGCGGTAGTCGAGAAGTGCTAGTAAGATAAAGTCTTTTAGCACTTGTAGTTCTCGACACGCTCGAACTGACATGTATTACATTAAATAATTTTTCAATAAATCTAATAAATTTTCGTATTACGTCCATCTACTCCTCCAAATACTGAATATCAGGTTTCTTTATCTTGGGTGGAGTGAGAGCGGGTAATATGGTATAGTTTCTTTTTGCTGATTTTTTAGATTGCGTTTTACTTTCTATAACCCAAAAATATTCTCCTTTGGTTAATAATTTTTCCTCTTTTAAATCTAGAAAGTTTTTATTGGTAGTTGCTTTATGAAATAATTCTTCTTTCTCTTGGATTGTTTTATAAATAAAAACTGTATACGATAATTTTAGATCCTGTTTCTTCCAACTAAATTTTAGATTTGGAATTTTCCCTTCCTCTACGATTAAATCTTGTATTGGTTCAATGGGTATGGGAGCGGTAAACGGTTGTAATTCTGGAGCTTCTGGCTCTGCAATTTCAAAGACTGTATCTTGCTTTAGATTGGAAGCAGATTGAATTTCTTTTTCTTGAATTGAAAATTGGCTCGTGCTAGAAGTATTTTTCTGACCGAGCTTAGTTGCTACTGCCTCCACTGACCAATAATACGTTTTATTTTCTTCTAGCAGCGGAAGTAAAATATAATTATCCGTTATATTTTTTTCGATTAGATTGGATGTAAAGTTTTCATCAGTAGAAATTTTTACAAGAAAGGAATCGTAATTATCCGCTGTCCAGTTCAATAGAATTCTTTCTTTGTTGTCTAGCACTGAATTATTTACAGGGCTAATTAATTTTGGTGGAGGAAGCTGTGAAACTTTCTTTATAGAAAGAGTTCTAGCTTCGGAATATTTTAAAGCGAAGTCTGGATTATTGAATTCTGCCGCAACTCGATAATAATAAATTCCTTCGTTTAATAGCTCTAAAGAAATAGTATTTGTCTTTGCTTCTTGCTTTTTTAAAATCGAATTGAATTTTATATCTGTAGCAATTTCAACAGAATATTTCTTTACATCGACTAAATGATTCCACGCAAAGTTGATAAAGATTGGACTTCCCGAAAAAATAAATTCTTCTTCATTTCTAGGGGAGCGAATTAAAAAAATAGATTCTTCTATAATTGTAAATTTTCTAGGCTCACTTACTTCGTTCTTAGATTTAATTCGCCAATAATAAGAGCCAATCGGTAACTTTACATTATCCACGTTAATCTTTATATCTTTTGCATAGTAGATGTTTTTAAATCCAACATCTTTTCCAATTTCTAATTTGTTATCGCTTTCTTTATTATTCCAGGAAAAAGAAATGAATTCAGAAGGTTCTTTTGTGGAAATGAATTTCATAGGTTCGGGGGTAAGTAAAATAATCCTCTGTTCTTTGACTACGGGGTTTTCGTCTTTTCGAATTTCTAGTTTTGTATTTTCTTTGAGGATAATTTTATTCTTCCCATTTCTTATGTTTGCCTGACCTCGATTCGAAACTACTTTAAGTTGTCCGTTTTCTTCTCTGCTTAAACTTAAATCTCCGTTTGTTAAATTAACTTTTGTGTCTCCGGCAACAATTTCTAATTGGGTATTTCCATTTTCCTTTCTTTTGGTTTGAATAGAGCCGTATTTAAAATCTAGTTTGATATTCTTATCAGAAAAATCTAAAATGACCATGCTGTTTTCGTCGATTCGTAATTCGGTTCCATCATTTAACGTTACTACTGCATTCGAAAGTTCTTCTGCGCGAATTGTATCTCTTCTGGTAATTGGTTGTTTGTCTTCCACGTCATACCATACTACAGTAGAATCTGCTTTTGTTTTGATGACCCTCGTTTTATAAGTGATGTAACCTAGGATTTCATTTTCATAATAAATTGTAGATGCGTGGTGGTCATAACAAAGTAAGCCAGAAAACAAGAGCGCTACTGAAATTAAAAAACAAATTATGAACTTTGGATTATTTGTATACGCTCTAAAAATTTCTATAACTTTTGTCATGGTAGCCGCAAGCGAGGCACTCGAATCCATCATTTTGCTTTCTTCTTCTTTACGATTTTGAATTTCTGTTCTTCTTCGCCTGTCGCCTCGTCGAATTTCTTTTGATCCCATTCTATGCCGAGTAACGTTCTCACATCTGTAAGAGTCTTTGGAGAATCGGGATCGTCATCATCGAATCTACCGATCACAGCATACACGGTTTGCGGTTTTGATTTTCCTTTTACTTCAATCTCTTTCATTTTTTCTACGATGTAAATTTCTTTTACTTCGTTGTACATATCTTCTGAAATAAGAATATCCGTTCCGAACGGCTTATTGAGAGTTTCCACACGAGAAGCAAGGTTTACTGCATCACCGATTACCGTATATTCCAAGCGGTTCTCAGAGCCAATTTGTCCTGCAATCACGGGTCCATAATTCATACCACATCCGATTTTTAGGATTGGTTTTTTCACGCTACCTCTTGTGGAATTAAACCGGATAAGGGAGTCTCTCATCATCAAAGCAGAATTGACCGCATTCTCTGCCGGATTACCGATAGTATCCACAGCGCCCCAGGTAGCCATGATTGCATCTCCGATAAATTTATCTACAACCCCAAAGGTAAGATCAATACAACTTACCATAGAGGTCATATAAGCATTTAAGAATTCGACTACTTCTTCCGGTTCTAGTTTTTCTGAAATAGCGGTAAATGAGCGTATGTCGGAAAAAAAAATTGCCGCCATTCTTCTTTCCCCGCCTAGCTTTAAATTTTTAGTATAAACTTTTTCCATTACAGATGGATTAACGAAACGCCCCAGAGCCATTTTAACTTCTTCTCTTTCCTGTAAACCCTGACTCATCTTTGCAAAATGATCGGTTAGAAGTCCTATCTCGTCGTGACTTGTTGGCTTTATCCCTACTTTGAAATTTCCTTTTGTGATTTCATCTGTTGCGAATAACAGGGCTGTAATTGGTCTTGTAATTCTTCTAGCAACGAAATATATACTGAGTAAAGTTAAGGATAAAGCAATGAACATGATGTAAATATTTCTTCTCTGGATATTGTAGACTTCTTCAAATACTTTTTCTTCTAATACGCTCGATAGTATGGCGACGCTTATCACTTCTATTTTTTTAAAGCTTCCGATATATGCCTTGTCGTTTTCAAAGTATTTTTTTTGTCCTGTTGTGACTTGGCTTTTTAGCATTTCTTGCAGAAGTGGAGACGAAACAAGATTAGACGCTGAGAGAACTTTTTCTTTTTCAGGATGAGCAAGCACGTTTCCATTCATGTCTGTCATATAGGTTAGGAAAATTCCTCTTTGGGCAAACATGGAAAGAATCGTATCTGTTTTTAAAATTGCGATGATTACTTTTTGCGAGACTAAGTCTTTCGTGTATGGAATTGCAATTCCCAAAAAAGGAATCGTAGTGTTTTCTTTATTAACATTTACTAATACGATTCCACCGGCGATAACTTTATTTAAAGAAGTTTCATTTTGCTGGATGACTTTAGAAAAAAAGTTAGAATCTATTTTATTTTCTTTTGCATACTCTGCATTTAGAATAGAATCTGTCAGCGCTAACTTTTTACCAGTGGAGGAATAGATTCCAAGATACACAATTTCAGAATCAGAATCAAAGAATATAGAAGTAAAAATCTTACGATGCTTTGCGTCGATTGTATCAGAATCGAGGGTAATCGCCATTTGCTTACACTTCTGCATGGTGCTAGAAAGATAGGACTGCATGGTGATTCCCACAAGCTCTACCATTTTTAAATTGTCTTCTTTGATTCTCACTTCATTATCAGACTTAAAATAATACGTCGCAAGCATAATCATGAGAGACAGCGAAAGTAGTAGCATAACAGAGAATATCCCCATTAGCTTTTGTTGAATTGTCCACTTGGGTTTAAAAATTTCCCCTGTAAATTCTTCCGTATATTTATTTTGTAACTTAGCGGATGATTTGAATTTCTCTTCGAAGTAAGATTCAAGGGATAGCTTCGGTTTGTTCTCTTGTGTTTTCTTTTCCATAATTCTTTGCTTACACTATTCTTAAAATTTCAATTATCAATACTTATTTAAATACCCACTCAGCAAAACCGACATTGGAAAACTCCCGTTCGATTTTGGATCGATGATTAGAACTGCGTTACTTGAAGGAACGGAGTAAATTTTTCCATTGGATGCCAGAACCCCGCCATACCATGAGGGAGGAACTGGAAGTGAAGTTATACTTGTTAAATCTACTGTGTTGGTTGTCGGGTCAATAATCATCACACGCGTGTCAGCAGAAGGAATTGTGTAGATTTTACCGTTAGGTGCGAGAGCTCCACTTCCCCATTTGCTGGTGCCTGTAAGACCGGTAATACTTGTCAAGTCCACTGTGTTGGTTATCGGGTCAATAATCATCACACGTGTGTCGTTAAAAGGAATGGCGTAGATTTTACCGTTAGGCGCAAGAACCCCACCTCCCCATGATTGAACTCCAAAAGGAAGTCCAGTGATACTCGTCAAATCCACAGCGTTGGTTGTTGGGTCAAGAATCATCACACGCGTGTCATTAAAAGGAATTGCATAAATTTTACCGTTAGGAGCAAGGACTACATTAGACCAAGCACCACCTCCCGGAAGTCCGGTGATACTCGTCAAGTCTACCGTATTCGTTGTTGGATCGATGATCATTACACGCGTGTCGCCATTGGGGACGCAGTAAATTTTACCGTTAGGCGCAAGCACCCCGCCATTCCATGAGGCACTACCGGGCAGTCCGGTGATACTTGTCAGGTCTATTGTGTTTGTTGTCGGATCGATTATCATCACTCGCGTGTCATAATAGGGAATAGTGTAGATCTTTCCGTTGGGTGCAAGAACACCTCCTATCCATTTATAGGCGCCTCCCGGAATTCCACTGATGCTCGCCAAATCCACAGTGTCCGTTGAGGGGTCAATAATCATTACCCGATTATCATGAAATGGAATGGTATATATTTTCCCATTCGGCGCAAGCACCCCGCCATTCCAGTCCCATGAGGTATTCGTTACTCCAGTGATGCTAGTCAAGTCAACCGTTGGTGTACCAGACGATCCAAGACTTGCTTGATACACAAGCTCCGCTTGCACGAGCAACCAATTGGCAGTATCCGCTATCTGATAGTAAGCCAAATCATTAGCAGAAGTAACCATGATAGAAATGGTAGCAGTTGCAATTCCAGAATTATTATTGGATGCAGTTACCGTATAAGTTGCCGCTGTAGCGGATAACGTAGATATGCCACTAATAGCACAGGTTGTAGCATCAATGCTAAGTCCTGTTGGTAGTGTGGGACTCGTAACACAAGATGTTACCGCTCCGGTGATCGTTGGGGAGTTCGTAGTAATCGGAATATATTTGTAATAAGAATAAGGACTTCCTGTGTAGGTTAGGGTTATTGGCGTTGTTGTTCCTACTGGCGCTGTAACTATCGCATCGCTTGCTCGTAGTAAATTAGCCAACAGTGCTTCGGCTAATCCATATTGTCCCCTCTGTAAATTACATGCGCTAAGGAAAATGCAAGAGTGTAGGATTATCAGTGGCAGCAGCGTTAGGCGAAGTTTCATTTTGTTTTACAGGTGATTCTCCAAGATTTGAGTAAGTGGTTTGGAGTTGCAAGAAGTATTTTTGGTTTGAAATAAGACACAAAATGTCTAATTTTCTACTTGAATTTTTTAGAATATAGATGCAAGTAGACTGTATGGTGACAATTAGCAAACAACAGATGGCGGAATGGATATTACTAGATTATCTGGCAAGAACGCATTCTTTGAAGGAGAAAATTTCTTTTTATCTAAAGAAATATAATACGAACTTTGAAGAATTTGAAAAGCAAGTTACTACAGCCTCGAAAGAAGATTTTGAAAAATGGGATGACTATATCGAATGGAAAGCATTTCATAATTTCTACACATCCTACCTAAAACAAATTGAAGAAGTGAAAAATGGAAATTTTCAATTGGCTGAGTAATAATGAATTTATCACTGACTATAAGATTCTAGAATACTGGACAAAGACAGATGAATCTTACATTAAACTCAAAATTAATTTTGTTGATTACTCGGAACTTCATGTTCGGGAACATTTAGATTCTGAATTAAAAACTTATTCCTACCATTGGCAAGATTCCGAAAAAATTCTTATCATACGATGGGATAATGCGCCACATCATGCGGATATTTCCTCTTTCCCGCATCATGTTCATGAGGGTTCTGAGGAAAATGTAAAAGAAAGTTACGATATAACTATCAGCGAGGTTATGAAATATATTTTTAATAAGATTAAAGGAAAAGACTGAATCTTTTGGTAATATCGACCTAAAACGGAGAAAATTTCTGAATACGACTATTCGTCATATCAGCGATATAAATATATCCTTTGCTATCAAATGCGATTGCTTCAGGGTCACTGAATTGACTATTGCCTATACCTGAGCTTCCCCATTTTAAAATAAAAGTTCCATCCGATTTAAATTTTTGAATTCGGTTATTGCCTGTTTCAGCAATATAAATTTCACCAAACATATCGATTCCAACTCCCCATGGAGAGCTAAACTGGCCGTTTGCGCTGCCTAATGAGCCCCATTGTAATAGAAAATTTCCGTTTGAGTCAAATTGCTGGACTCTATAATTAAACCAATCTGCTACTATTATATTATTGGATGCATCGATTTTAATTCCATTTGGAAAATTAAACTGACTGTTACCTGCACCGGCAGAGCCCCACTGTAATAGAAAATTTCCATTTGAGTCAAATTTTTGAATCTGATTATTGTCAGAATCTGCAACATAAATATTATTTGAAGCATCTACCGCAATTGCTCTCGGACCGTTAAATCCAGTCCAATTCGATCCAATTTGTGTACCTGTTAAAGAATATTTTTGGACTAAAGAACTACTTTGAAGAGCTATGTACATGAAATCATTCGAGTCGATAGTAATTCCCCATGGCTCACCTGTCGTTGTCCAGCTAAGAATATAATTCATATTCGAATCAAATTTTTGAACTCGATTGTTAATGCCATCGCATACATAAATATTATCGTATTTATCTATTGCAACACAGCGAGCTTGATTAAAACTTCCAGCTCCGCCTGAATTCCACTCAGTTATATACTGCGGAGTATTTGTACTAGCCACTATCGTAATAGAAATACTAGCATTTGCAGTTGTCGAATTATTGGCAGTAACCGCATAGGTCTTTGCAGTCTGCATAATCGTAGGTGTTCCAGAAATTTCACAACTTGTAGAACTAAAATTTAAACTTGCTGGTAAAGATGGACTGATAGAACAACTAGTTATTGTTTGTGATGCCGTTGGTGTTATTGTTGTAATTGCGCCGCCAACGGTGAACGTATAACTAGGTGACGGGTAAATTATTTCTATAGTGGGCGTTGTTGTAGTTATCGGTGGTGTTCCCGTTACTATTGCAACTACCGCATCGCTCGCTCGTAGTAAATTTGCTAACAGTGCTTCGGCTAATCCATATTGTCCTCTTTGCAAATTACAAGCGCTAAGCAATATCAATAAGAGTAGGATAATCAGTGGCAGCAGCGTTAGGCGAAGTTTCATTTTGTTTTACAGGTGATTCGTCAAGCTTTGGTTAGTCAGTTTTGAGTTGCAAGAAGTTTTTTTGCTTTATCCAATTCCCGCTCCTGTAACAGTGAAAAAATGAACCAACAACCAATACCCAGCGTTACCGGATGGAAAGCATTTCGAAAGACATCTATGTTGAAAACAGATACGATTGGATTTTTCGTATCACAATTTGAAACTTATGGAGAAATGTTTCACTTTAAACTATTCGGATTAGATATGTATTTGCTGCGGGATCCAGCTTTAATGCGTTATGTATTACAAGAGAATAATAGCAATTATACGAAGAGTGTTTTTTATAAAGAGCTAGAAATCATGATCGGCAAAGGCTTATTAACCAGTGAAGGGGCTGAGTGGAAAAAGAATCGCAGGCTTACGCAAACTGCATTTAAGAAAAGTTCTGTAGAAGGATTTACTCCTATTTTCTTTGAAGAAGCAGAAACGATTGTCGCGGAATGGAAGGGTAAGACCGAAATCGATATGGCAAAAGAAATGATGCAACTCACGTTTAGAATAGTTGGGCGTGCCTTATTTAGTGCGAAGTTAGATGAGGATGCGCATATCGTAGATCATGCATTAGGAATTGCACTTGAGGGGGTAACAAAGCGTATCCAGTCTCCGATTAAAATTCCAATGTACATACCTACACCTGCTAATCTCAGGCTGAAAAAAGCAGTGCGAGATATGGATGGAGTTGTGAATAAAATTATTTCAAATCGAATTAATTCTGGTGAGCGAGTAAAGGATTTACTGGATACTTTGATTTATGCACGGGATGAAGAAACTGGTGAGGGCTTAAATCCAAAACAAATCCGGGATGAAGTAATTACATTTTTACTGGCAGGACATGAGACTACATCGAATGCGCTTACCTGGACTTTTTATCTTTTATCAGAACATCAAGATATTAGAAAAAAAGTAATCGAAGAAATTAGAAAAAACATTCCTACAACTGGCAATATTTCTATGTCTGATTTAGAAAAACTCCCTTTGACGGGAAGAGTTTTGCAAGAGTCTATGCGCCTTTATCCGCCTGTCTGGATTATCGAACGAAATACAATTGGAGAAGACACTATAGGCGAAACGAAAGTAGCCGCTAATTCATTAGTGTCGATTTGCACTTATGCCGTGCATCACAGTCCAAAGCTTTGGGACAATCCAGAAAAATTTGATCCGGATAGATTTTTGCCTGAGAATGAAGCAAAGAGACACAATTTCGCCTATATACCATTTGGCGGTGGACCTAGAATTTGTATTGGAAATAATTTTGCGTTTACGGAGGCTATGATGATTCTTGCTTCTGTCTTGAGAGTCTACGAGCCATTAGTCACACCAGGTCACAAAGTAGAAAAAGAACCACTTGTTACGCTCCGACCAAAGTATGGAATGAAGATGAAGCTTGGCTAATGGCTATTATTCTTTTGGTCTAGTCCAGCGCTCTAAAAAATAAATTCCGAATAGTAGAATAGGAATTAAAAATAGACCATAGATAAAAAAACCAACAGTAGCAAGGAAAAAAACGGAGGAAACGATTTCAAATCC
>JANMOF010000512.1:0-24730 GCA_031368925.1 Leptospiraceae bacterium | reverse complement strand
AATTGTGCAACTTTTAAAACAGGCAAATGCAAAAGAATAATATTTAATTTTTAAGTTTGCGATTTTCCTTGATAAACCTAGTTGGATTCAAATATCCGTTTGTATCACGCGAGTACCCGGGACCCACTGAAAGATTAATATTATTTCTAAGCTCAAAATGTAGGTGAGGCCAATAGGCACCATCTGCATCACCAATTGTTCCTATATTATCCCCGCGTTTGACTTTCATTCCCGGATACGCCCGCATTTTTTCTAAATGACCATATAGAGTTTCGATGAATCTACCGTCTGGAAGCTTATGCGTAATAATTAAAACATTTCCCCAACCAGATCCTGCATAATCAGCGAAGCTCACTACCCCATTAGATGCGGCAAATACGGAGTCACCCATGTCCTCTCTTGCAGCGTTATTCCAATCTTCTCCTAAATGACCTCTGCTACTTTGAAACACCTGCACATTGACATACCCTGATGCGTTTGGTTTCCCAACGGAAAAATCGAATCCATCCGAAATGAATTCAGGGTTCGTATTAAAAAAATGATTCAAAATTTCCGATTTCGGACTTTTTACGGAGTCTTTTTTAACAGAACATGACAGAGCTAAAATCACTAAGGCTATTTTATAATATTGCATAAAGATAAGAAAAAACAATATCGTTTTTGGAATAGAAATATTTATTTGTAAATGCAGTATAGCAGAATCGAATACAAATAAAAAATAAAGGATTAAAAATGGGAATATTAGATTCATTAAAAGGCATGGTAGGAAAAGGTGCTCCTAAGGTAGAGGTTAAGCTTCTCAAAAATCAGGCAAATGTCCAGGAAAGTCTAAAAGGAATTGCTACTTTAACTGGGGGAGAATACCCCGTAACCATTGATTCTGTGGTTTTATACATGCTTATGGTAGAGGAGATCAAAGAAAAAGAAACATCCAAAGAATCTACTGAAAAAGTTGGGACAATGACTTTTAATGATTATGTTTTGGAACCAAAAGAAGTTATTTCTATTCCTTTCCAGGTGATGATTCCTAAAGATAATTTAATCAGTTCTGCGGCTATTAAGCATTTTGTGCAAGTTAAATTAGATATCAACGGACAAGATGTATATGGCGTTTGCGAAATTAAAATAATTTAATACTCGGTCGCGGATAAAATAATGCTAAGCGATTTTCCGAAAGTAGAATGTCCGTTTGTTCGTAAAATTCACAAAGTAAATCCAAGTGATTTCAAAAAATTCGGCTCTTCTCTTAAACTAAGAGAGCCTGCTGTCTATTTAGTCGAGCCGGAAATCAATGAAGGTTTTGATTGGGTTTTGAATGATCCAATTACTTTTGCTGTGGAAAAAGTAGATGGTTCTAATTTAGCCATTCGAATGGAAGCAGGTCGCTTGCTAGAAGTGCAAAACCGGATGAATGTAATTGATCCTTTACAAATTATGAAGGGAAATATTTATCATATCGAAGGAATTTTTCAAGCAATCGAAAAAGATTATTTGAAACCAGATGGAATTCAATACGGAGAATCCTTAGGTCCTAAATTACAGGGTAATCCCTATAAGCTCCCTCACCATCTCTGGTATCCATTTACAAAAGCAAAAGAGTCTCTTCGCTACAAATCTTTTGAGAAGCACCCAAAAGGCTACTGGGAATTTAGCGAATGGTTTAGGCTTTATCTAAAAAGTATATTCTATTGCCGCTATCATAAAATTCCTATTTCTGATATGGCGACTAACGTAGAAGTTCCTTTCGCTGAAGGAGTTGTTTTTTATAACGGCGACAAGATAGCCAAACTGAGAAGAGATATGTGGTATTGGTACTATTGCGAAAAAGTAGAAATTTATGATTTAAGTCCGGCTACTCTTGATAATGCGAAACAGCTTGGAATTGCGGTTAAGGGGTATTAAGTTTTACAGACTCGTAGACTTTGTAAGATTTACCCGTAAGCTATCCCCGTCTAGTTCAGTCACTTTGACACCACGTTTTATTATACGGGTTTTATCTTCTTTTATATTGATCCTGATTGGTTTTCTGAGTCGGCTATTTTTTCCGTCAGTGAGGAGTTGAACGATAATATCTGCTCCATCGGGGTTGGTTTTATAATGTAAGATTTGCGCAAGCTCATTGGTTGACAGTAATACGAGAGAGCCTTTACTTAATTGGCTTTTCGCAGCGAGAGAATTTTGAATGTCGTGAATGAATTTATCAGCAATACGAGGTGCGAAGTGTGTGCCTGTATAAGTCTCTATGACCTGAATAGATTCTTCAGGAGAGAAAGCTGGCTTATAAGACCTGACTGTGGTTAATGCATCGTAAACGTCAGCGAGAGCGACTATTACAGAGTAGTCGTCAAGCTTGTCGCCCGAAATTCCAAGCGGGTATCCCTTTCCATCAAATCGTTCGTGGTGCTCATATGCCATATTTACAATTCTACGGTTGAGATTTTTATCTAGTCTCATGATTCGATAGGAGTGAGAGGGGTGAGATTTCATTATCCGCTTTTCTTCTTCTGAGAGAACCGTTGTTTTATTAATTAAACTTGCGGGTATTGCAATTTTTCCAATGTCATGTAAAAATCCACCGAGCCCAATTAGTTTTACCTCTTCATCAGGATAACCCATCTTTTGCGCTAGTGCAAGGGATATTATTCCAACATTGATTGAATGACAAAATGTATAGTCATCATGGTTTTTAATATCAAGTAGGTTAATTAAAGCGGAGGGGTTAGTTTTGATTTGCTCGTAGACTGCAAAAATGGAATTTTTACAAGAATTAAAATCAATCGAATCATTTCCATTTAGTAAATTAAACGTAATATTTCTAAAGCTTGCTATGGATTCTTTTATGACTTCTTTGGTGATACCGCCATAGTGAAATCCATCCACAATTCTTTCTAGATTTTCGTCTTCTCGTTTTTCTTGGTCAGTAATCTTTACCTTTTCTTTGACAGGAAAAAATTCCATTGTCTGGATGTTCTCAGCTTTGAGTTTTTTTAGGACATCTTTTGTAATTACAGTTCGGTTGGGAAAAATTACAGACCCATCAACTCTGGTGACTTTTCCATCTAAAATCGTTCCTGCTTTTAATTTATCTAACTGTATTTTCATATAAGAGTAATATCTTGCCACAGAGGCACGGAGGCACAGAGTTTTTTATTTATGTATTTCTTTTTCAATTTCAATCTCATTTTAAATTTTCAGTAAGTATTGAGGTTTTCACATTTTCTATGTGATGTTGAAATACGACCACTCATTTTACTCTCTGTGTCTCCGGGCCTCTGTGGCAAATGCAGTATATCAACTTAACGAACTGGATTTAAAAAACAAGGATTTTTTATCGCAACTATGTATCTTATAGGTTGACTTTAAACCTAGTTCAAAAAAAGTGATATTTCTGGCTATTATTAGCAATTAAGAAGGCTAGTTTTGCCCTCTTAGCTCAGTGGTAGAGCACTTCCATGGTAAGGAAGGGGTCGCCAGTTCAAGCCTGGCAGAGGGCTGTAATAGTCTGAGTTAGGCCTGTAGTTTAATGGTAGAACTAGGATCTCCAAAGTCCTTGGTGGGAGTTCGATTCTCTCCGGGCCTGCCAAGTAGCTGGATAAAGTTTAGAGTAATTATTATGAAAGCAATAACATTTTTACAAGAGTGTAGAGCAGAACTGCAAAAAGTACAATGGCCTTCTAGAGAAGAAGTTATAAACTCTACAATGGTCGTATTAGGAACAGTAGTAGTATTTTCTATGTTTCTTTTTGTATCTGATTCTCTATTTGTAAGACTCCTCAAATGGTTCTGGAGTCTTTCGGGTTAATAGGTTTAGAAATTATGGCAACTAAGTGGTACGCATTACAAGTTTATTCTGGTCATGAAAACAAAGTCAAGACCAACATTGAAAAGATGGTAGCCCAACATTCCTTGGAGGAAAAGATCACGCAGATCAAAATTCCTACTATGGAAGTCGCAGAGATGCGAAATGGCAAAAAGACTATCACCAAGAAAAAACTAATGCCAGGTTATGTTCTGATTGAGATGGATATGACTCCAGACACTCAGTTTATGGTTCAGAATCTCCCTTCTGTTTCTACGTTTGTTGGAAATAAGGCTCCTGAACCACTTACTCTTGAGGAGATTAAAAATCTCTTTAATGAAATGGGTGATGTGAAATCGGAAGAAACCACTAAGCCTCGACTTTTATTCAATGTCGGGGAGACTCTGAAAATTGTGGATGGACCATTCGCTAATTTCAGTGGGATAGTAGATGAAATTTTCCCCGATAAGGGAAGGCTTCGTGTCAAAGTTGAAATCTTTGGGCGATCTACACCAGTAGAATTGGATTTTTTACAAGTAGGAAAAAGTTAAATTATTTTAAGTAAGGATTTCTATTAAAATGGCAGCTAAAAAATTTGTTAAACAGATTAAATTACAAGTAGAGGCAGGAAAAGCAAACCCAGCCCCTCCTGTTGGACCAGCATTAGGTCAAGCAGGTCTGAATATCATGGAATTTTGTAAACAATTCAATGAGAAAACTAAAACACAAATTGGAATGAAACTTCCAGTGGTAATCAGTGTATTCAGTGATAAAAGTTTTACCTTTGTAACTAAATCCCCACCGGCTGCTCTTCTAGTTAAAAAAGCAATCGGAATTGAATCTGGATCAGGAACTCCTCACGTAACCAAAGTAGGAACCATTACTAGAAAACAATTAGAAGAAATTGCAAAAACCAAACAAGCAGACTTAAACGCAAATGATTTGGATGCAGCAATCAATATCATCGCTGGGACATGCCGCTCTATGGGCGTGACTGTAGCAGGTTAATTTTAAAAAGAGGCACTTATGAAACGCGGTAAAAAATACAAAGCACTAAAAGATAAAGTAAATAGAGAAAAGTTATACAACTTAACTGACGCAGTTGGTTTAGCGAAAGAAACTTCTTACACAAAGTTCGATGGATCTATCGAAATTGCAACCCAAGTAAATTACAAAAGTTTACAAAATATTCGCGGAACGGTTTCTCTTCCTCATGGAACTGGGAAAACAGTTCGCGTTCTTGTATTCTGTAAAGGCGACAAACAGGCGGAGGCAAAATCTGCTGGTGCTGAGTTTGTGGGCGACATGGATTTAATTGCAAAAGTTGCAGCGGGTTGGACGGATTTTGATGCTTGCGTTGCTACTCCTGATATGATGAAGGAAGTGGGTAAACTCGGACCGGTTCTTGGTCGTAAAGGTTTAATGCCTAAGCCAAAAGCAGGAACAGTTACTAATGATGTAACCAAAGCAGTTACTGAACTCAAAAGCGGTAAAGTAGAATATCGTCCCGACAAAGGTGGAGTCATTCATCTCGGTGTTGGTAAGGTATCCTTTGACAAGCAAAAGCTAGTCGAAAATATCACAACAGTGGTTGCAACTTTATTTAAAGATAGACCTTCTGATGCAAAAGGGGATTACCTCAAAAACTTTGCAGTCAGTGCAACAATGGGTATTGGTGTAAAAGTAGATGCTAAAGAATTAGCAAATTCTGTTATTTAAGAAAGAGAGAAATAAATCATGGCAAATCAAGAAAATATAGCAGCAGTAGCTGAGTTAAAATCCAAATTAGAAGCAAAACCAAATTTTATTTTAGCGGCTTACAGTGGTTTAACTGTAAAACACATGACTGATCTTAGAGCAAATCTAAGAAAAGAAGGTTCGGAAATGAAAGTTCTAAAGAACAATCTTTTCCTTAGAGCTCTTAAGGAGTCATCTAATCACTCTTCGAAAGAAATTGACTTTGGTGCAAATTACAAAGGACCTCTAGCAGCAATTTTTTCTAAAGAAAATCTGCCCACCGTTGCAAAGATTTGCAAAGACTTTGCAAAAGTAAATGAAAACTTAGTTATGAAGGGTGGCTTCTTTGATGGAGCAGTTCTTGATACAAAAGGTGTTGAAGGAATAGCAGGACTTCCTTCTAGAGAAGAACTTTTAACTCAAATTGCATTTGGTATGAACAATGTAATGTCTACTCTTGCAAGAGCAATCAACGCTGTTGCAGAAAAGAATGCAGGCGGAGAGACACCAGTTCCCGCTGCAGTTGAGTAACAGGTAATACAGAGTAAATGGTAGTAGCCGCATATATGCGGCTTTTTCAAGTAAACGCAATGCTAATTTTTTTAACTTTAGTATAACAATTTTTTAAGGACGACAAGGAGAAAGCATGTCAACAGAAAATTTATTAGAGCAAATCGGAAATCTTACTTTAGTTCAGGCTGCTGAACTAGTAAAAGCTATGGAAGCTAAGTTTGGTATCTCTGCTGCAGCGCCAGTAATGGTTGCAGGCGGAGGCGGAGGAGGAGCTCCTGTTGTTGAAGAGCCAACTGAAGTTAGTGTTATTTTAAAAGCCCATGGTGATAAAAAGATCGACGTGATCAAAGCGGTTCGTGAAATTACCGGTCTAGGCTTAAAAGAAGCTAAAGACTTAGTTGAAGCTGGTGGAAAAGCCGTTAAAGAAGGAATTTCCCCAGACGAAGCTAATATAATCAAAAAGAAATTAGAAGACGTTGGTGCACAAGTAGAAATTAAAAAGTAATTTCTACTATGTGATTTTTTCAGAGATTTTATATTTTTTTTAGTCTAGAGCTTGCCCTAAAAAGTAGGTTAATAAAGAGTAGCCGCATTGCTACTCTGTATTTTTTTAGAAGGGATTTTTATATAATCTCATTTTAAGGGTAGAAGTAGTAATCAAATCTAATTTAGCTAATTCTAGTTAGATTTGATTTTTTCTATCTTGTTTGAAATTTCTTAATAAGCCCGCAAGGCTCACACTCCAGGAGTTTAAATTTTAATGATTACTCATAATGAACGCAAAAGGGTAAACTTTGGTAAAATTACGAATCTTGACTTTCTTCCCAACTTAATTCAGATTCAAAAGAAATCTTTTGATTGGTTCTTACAAGCTGATGTAAAAGACCCGACCAAACGTAAAAATCAAGGTCTGGAGGCAGTGTTTCAAGAAACCTTTCCAATAGAAAGTCCGAATGGGGACGTAATTATGGAATATAGTCATTATATTCTAGGGGAAAGAAGACGTGACCAACAAGAATGCAAAGATACAGATTCTAGTTACGCATTACCATTAAAATCCGTTATACGCCTTATTATCAAAGAAACAGGTGAGATTAGAGAGCAAGTTGTTTACATGGGTGACTTGCCTATCATGACTGAGCAAGGAACTTTTATTATCAATGGAGCTGAGCGTGTAGTTGTTAGTCAGTTACATAGATCTCCAGGTATTTTCTTTGCGTACGATCAAGTCAAATCCACTTATTCCGCACGTGTGATTCCATATCGTGGTTCTTGGTTAGAATTTGAAATCGACAACAAAGGTATCCTCGTTGCAAAAATCGATAGGAAGAAAAAGTTCCCAGCAACACTTTTACTAAAAGCATTAAAAGTAGGACTCAATGAAGACGTATTAAAATTATTTTATACTTCCTCCAAAGTTAAAATTTACGGCGCATCTCCAAAAGAATTAAAAAAAGTAATCGGTAGAAGAACTATTTCTGATATCATTAACTTTGAAAACGGCGAAGTCATGCTCGAAGCTGGCTCTAAGATCAATGAGGATAATATTGATATTCTCAAAGAGATGAAAGTCAAGGAAGTCAACGTTATTGATTTCCCAAATGGAAAAGATAATTCCATCATCATCAACTGTCTCGAGAAAGACGGTGTAAACGATTACGAAGAAGCAATCAAGAAGTTACACATGATTATGCGTCCTGGTGAGCCTTCTACAATTGAAAATGCAGAGTCTGAACTCAAGAGGCTCTTCTTCTCTCCTAAAACATTTGATTTAGGAAAAGTAGGTCGTTACAAAATCAATAGCAAGTTTGAATTTCATAGACCAAAAGAATTCACAAACTGTGACAATAGAACTCTTCGTCCAGAAGACATTATGGAAACAGTTCGTTACCTAGTAATGCTCATGTCAGAGGTAGAAAACTACTACCATGACGATATTGACCATTTAGGAAATAGACGTGTGCGCTCTGTTGGAGAATTACTTTCTAACCAATTAAAACTTGGTTTTTCTCGCGTGGAAAGAGTCATCAAGGAAAGAATGACAGTTCAAGAAATTGAGCAACAAACTCCTCAACTTTTAATTTCTATTAAACCAGTAACTGCGGTTGTAAATGAATTTTTTGGTTCATCTCAACTTTCTCAGTTCATGGATCAAACAAATCCATTGGCAGAATTAACTCATAAGAGAAGATTAAATGCGTTAGGTCCTGGAGGACTTTCGCGCGATAGAGCGGGTTTCGAAGTGCGTGACGTTCATTATTCTCATTATGGCAGAATGTGTCCGATTGAAACTCCTGAAGGTCCAAACATTGGTTTGATTCTTTCTATGTCGTCTTACGCTAGAGTAAACGATTATGGATTTTTAGAAACACCTTACAAAACTGTGAAAGCAGGTAAGGTACAAAAACAAATTGAATTTTTGACTGCGGACAAAGAGGAATATCACTATATTGCGCAAGCTTCTGCTTCGATTGATGACAAAGGTGATTTCAAAAGTAAATTGATTTCTACTCGTCACCGCTCCGATTTCCCTTTTAGAAATCCAAATGAAATCCAGTACATGGACTTAGCTCCGATGCAAGTTGTATCTGTATCGACTGCACTGATTCCATTCTTAGAACATGATGATGCGAACCGCGCACTCATGGGCTCTAACATGCAACGTCAAGCTGTGCCTCTCATGGTAGAGCAAGCTCCGTATGTAGGAACTGGTATGGAAGGAAGAGCAGCATACGATTCTAGAATTTGTATCGTTGCGAAAAGACCTGGAATTGTTACAAAAGTAGATTCTAAAGCGGTTATAATTAAAGAAGAGGGAAGTAAAGACCCAGTTGTTTATCCGCTTATCAAATACAAAAAGACTAACCAGGGAACCTGTTTTAATCAAAGACCTATTGTTTCTGTTTTAATGGCAGAGCAAGATGGAAAAGTTTTAAAAATATCCAAAGAAAAATTAGAAGTTCAGTATGGAGAGGATAAGGTTACTTATTCGCTCATCGAAGGGACTAAAGAATTTTCTCCTATCGTAAAAGAAGGGGCTACAGTTGCTAAGGGTGATACACTCGCAGGTCAAGTAATTGAAGGCGAGAAAATGGACGACATGGGAAATATTCTCGTAAAGGGAACAATTCTCGCTGACGGTCCTGCGATTGATAATGGATACCTTGCTCTAGGAAAGAACGTTCTTGTTGGATTTATGCCATGGGAAGGTTACAACTTTGAGGATGCTATCATCATCAGCGAAAAAATTGTAAAACATGATATATTTACTTCTATTCATATAGAAGAATTTGAAATCCAAGCAAGAGAAACCAAGCTCGGACAAGAGCAGATTACCCGTGATATTCCAAATCTTTCGGACAAAGCTTTCCGTGATTTGGATGAAACGGGTGTTATCCGCATTGGTGCCGAAGTAAAAGCAGGTGATATTCTAGTAGGAATGGTAACTCCAAAAGGAGAAACTGATCTTACACCAGAATACAAACTTTTACATTCTATCTTTGGAGAAAAAGCAAAAGAAGTAAGAGACTCTTCTTTACGACTTCCAAATGGAAATGAAGGTACTGTAATCGATATTAAACGCTACTATAGAGAAAAGGGTGACGATCTTGCAGCAGGCGTAGAAGAACTAGTAAAAGTATACGTAGCTCGTAAACGTAAACTTTTAGTTGGGGATAAAATGGCAGGGCGTCACGGAAACAAAGGGGTAGTTGCTCGCGTAACCGCAGAAGAAGATATGCCTTACATGAAAGATGGAACACCACTTGACATCGTTCTAAATCCACTCGGGGTTCCTTCTCGTATGAACTTGGGTCAGATTTTTGAAACTCAATTAGGATTTATCGCGGACAAACTAGGAATTAACTTTGAAACACCAGTCTTTGACGGAGCGAATGAAGCGGATATTGAAGAGTATGCGAAACAAGCAGGAACTCCATCCAATTCTAAATTCCAACTCTATGATGGAAGAACCGGTGAGCCATTCCTAAACGAAGTATTCTGTGGACATATTTACATGTTGAAACTCGCCCATTTGGTCGATGACAAGATACATGCAAGATCAACAGGTCCTTACTCACTTGTTACCCAACAACCTCTCGGCGGTAAAGCGCAGTTTGGCGGTCAGAGATTAGGGGAAATGGAAGTTTGGGCGCTTGAAGCCTATGGTGCTTCTCATACTCTACAGGAGTTACTCACAATTAAATCCGATGATATGCTCGGACGTGCTAGAATTTATGAAGCAATTGTGAAGGGGATAAACTCAATTCGCCCCGGAATTCCTGAATCGTTTAACGTACTTGTTCAAGAATTAAGAGGTTTGGCTCTGGATATTATCATCACTGACACCGAAGGATCTACTGTCGATATAGCGGATTATGAAGATGAGTATTCCAGAAATAAAAAGAAAATTAAAATCGAATCTATAGAGAATATCTAGAGGCAACGACTGAATGAAAAATTATACAAGCTTTGACTCAATTACTATTAAAATCGCTTCTCCTGAAAGAATTAAAGAATGGTCTTACGGAGAAGTAAAAAAACCGGAAACAATTAATTACCGTACATTAAAGCCAGAAAGAGAAGGTTTATTCTGCGAGAAAATTTTCGGAACAACCAAAGACTGGGAATGCTATTGCGGTAAATTCAAATCTATCCGTTACAAAGGTGTAATTTGTGATAAGTGTGGAGTGGAAGTTACTCACTCTAAAGTGCGTCGTGAGAGAATGGGGCATATTGAATTAGCCGCTCCTGTATCTCATATCTGGTATTATCGTTCTGTTCCATCTAGAATGGGGCTTTTACTCGATATGACCATGAACGCTCTCAAGACGATTCTCTATTTTGAAAAATATGTAATCATCGATCCTGCTGATTCAGGAAGAGTGAAGGGTGAACTTTTAGATGAGGATGAATACCATTCTTATCTAGATGAATACGGTGATAAATTTATCGCTGGTATCGGCGGAGATGCAATCAAAGAACTCCTTGCTCGCATTGATGTGGATGCGGAAGCTCGTGTTATTCGCCAAAAAATCCAAGAGAAAAAAGTTACGGACAAACGTTTAATTAAACGTCTCGAAGTGCTTGAAGCATTTCGAGATTCTGGAAATCGTCCTGAGTGGATGGTGTTGGATAACGTCCCTGTTATCCCCCCAGAACTTCGTCCAATGGTACAATTAGACGGAGGTAGATTTGCTACTTCTGACTTGAACGATTTGTATCGACGCGTGATTAACCGTAACAATCGTCTTAAAAGATTATTAACTCTTAAAGCACCAGAAATTATTGTTCGTAATGAAAAACGTATGCTCCAAGAAGCCGTGGATGCGTTATTCGACAACTCTCGCCGTAAAAGAACCGTAAAAGGAAAAGGAAACCGTCCTCTCAAGTCTATCTCCGATATGCTGAAAGGAAAACAAGGTCGATTCAGACAAAACCTTTTAGGTAAACGGGTAGATTATTCCGGTCGTTCTGTAATCGTTGTTGGTCCTGAACTCAAATTTCACCAAATGGGTCTTCCTAAAAAAATGGCTTTAGAATTATTCAAACCATTTATCATGAAGCGCCTTGTGGATTTAGAACTAGCGCCTAACATCAAGTCTGCGAAGAAAAAAGTAGAAGCAGAAGATAAAGATGTATTTGAAGCATTAGAAACAGTAGTAAGAGAACATCCAGTACTATTAAACCGTGCTCCGACATTGCATAGACTCGGTATCCAAGCATTCCTTCCGATTCTAGTAGAAGGAAAAGCAATTAAACTTCATCCGCTTGTATGTCATGCGTTTAACGCTGACTTTGACGGGGATCAAATGGCTATTCACGTTCCATTATCTCCTAAAGCTCAGTTAGAAGTTTGGATGCTTATGCTTTCACCGCATAATATCCTGAACCCCGCAAACGGTCATCCAATTTGCGGACCGACGCAAGATATAGTTCTCGGTATATATTATTTAACCTCTGAAGTGGCTACAGCTAAAGGTCATGGAAAATTCTTCACAAACTTAGAAGAAATTCAATATGCACTCGATGGTGGTTGGTTAGACTTACAAGCAAAGATCAGCGTTCTCTATAATGAAAAAATCATCGAGACAACGCCGGGTCGTATGATCTTTAACACTGCGATGCCTAAGGGGTATAACTTCGTTAACCGCGTACTCGGTGATAAAGAAACGAACAAAATCATTTCCGATGTATATGATTCCTTCGGTCCTGCGGCTACTGTCGTTATGCTCGATGATATAAAAAAACTCGGTTATCGTTATGCAACTATTTTTGCTCCAACTATTTCGATTGAGGATATTCGTGTTTCGCCTCAGAAGCCTATATTAGTAGCTGAGGCTAATAAAGAAGTCGAGAAAGCGGATATGGAGTATCGTAAAGGTATTATTACAAACGAAGAGCGTAAGAAAAAAGTAATCGAAATCTGGACAAAAGCAAATGATAAGATTACAGATAGCATGTTCAAAGAACTAGAAAAGGACAGAGGTGGATTCAATCCAGTCTATGTCATGGCGGCATCTGGTGCTAGAGGATCGAAGGCACAAATTCGTCAGTTAGCTGGGATGCGGGGGCTAATGGCTAAACCTTCTGGAGAAATCATTGAACTTGCTATTCGTTCTAATTTCCGCGAAGGTCTTGGTATCTTAGAGTTCTTTATTTCTACTCACGGTGCTAGAAAAGGTTTATCGGATACAGCTCTTAAAACAGCCGATGCTGGTTATTTAACAAGAAGATTGGTAGATATTTCACAGGATGTGATTATCAATGAGCCTGATTGTGGAACCGACCAATTCGTAGAATTAAGCATTGTAAAAGAAGGCGAGAATGTAATCGTATCTCTCGCCGATAGAGTTTTCGGACGTTATACGGCAGAGGAAGTAATTGATCCAGTCACTGAGAAAGTAGTATATCCTAAGAATACTCTCATTGTTCGTTCAGTTGGACAAAAGATTGAAAATTTAGGCTATACAAAAATTAAAGTTCGCTCTCCACTTACCTGTGATGCTAAACAAGGTATTTGTATTAAGTGTTATGGTATGGATATGGCGCGACTTGTTCCTGTGGAAATTGGCGAGGCAGTAGGAACAATTGCTGCTCAGTCGATTGGTCAACCTGGAACACAGTTGACAATGCGTACTTTCCACATTGGGGGTGCTGCGTCCGCTAAAGTGAAAGAGAAGGAACACAAGGTTTCTTTCCAATCTGTTGTAAAATTAGTAAATGGAAAATTAATTCAAAACCAAAAGGGGCAAACAATATTTAGCCGTCGTGGCTCAATTGTTGTGCAACATTTAATTCAAGATTTACTTCTTTCTGATTTGTTAAACATTCGTGTTCGTGATGGTCAGAATGTTCTTAAGGGGGAAGTAATTTCTACAAACCTGAAAGGGGAAATGATTCACGCTGAAATGCCAGGTCGAATAGAAATTGCAAATGATCGCTTTAGAATTATTGGGGAAGACATTGTAATTCCAGTTAAGATTGGAACGATTTTACTTGTGAAAGCAAATGATATTATCAAAGCAAATAGTCCGGTAGCAGAATTTGATCCGTTCAACGATTTAGTTGTATCTGAGATCGAAGGAACAGTTGCCTGGGTTGATTTGGAAGTTGGTAAAAATGTTCGTCGTGATGAAGATGTAAAAACATCTAACGTTATTTACAAAGTAATCGAACAAAAAAGAGAGAAATTAAACCCACGCATGGTTGTAAGCGGAGAAGGATCGGAAGAGTATGCGGTTCCAGTTGATGCACTTTTAAGTATTGTTTCTGAGGATAAAGTTAAAATTGGAGATATTCTCTTTAAAATTCCTTCTATCGCAGAAAAAACGAGAGATATTACAGGTGGTTTACCACGAGTAGACGAACTCTTTGAAGCACGTCGTCCTAAAGATGCAGCTACACTTGCTGAGACAAGTGGGCGTATTGAGGATAAGGGCGAAATCATAAAAGAAAAGCGCGTATTCTATATTAACCCCGATAACCCTGATTTAGAAAGAGTGAAAGTTGCAATTCCGGTCATTAAACAATTACGTGTACAAGACGGAGATTTCGTAAAACAAGGCGATCAGTTAGATGATGGAAACTTTGACCCACATGATATTTTACGTGTTCGAGGAACTAACGCTCTTCATGCTTACCTAGTAAAAGAAGTACAAGAAGTTTATCGTTTGCAAGGTGTGCATATCAATGATAAGCATATCGAAGTAGTGGTAAGACAAATGCTTCGTAAAGTGATGATTACTGATAGTGGGGATACTTCGTTTGTGTCGCAACAACAAGTAGATCGTTTTACATTTAGAGAGGAAAACAAACGAGTAGATGCTGAAGGTGGAAGTCCTTCTCATGCTACTCCGATTCTTCTCGGCTTGACCAAAGCTTCTTTAAACACTGAATCATTCTTTTCTGCTGCATCTTTCCAAGAGACTACAAAAGTTTTAACGGACGCGGCAATCAAAGGAAAGACAGATCAGTTAATCGGTTTAAAAGAAAATGTAATTATTGGTCATATGATCCCTGCAGGAACCGGAATGAGAAAATACCAGGACATCGATGTTTTCAAAGAGTTCTACGGGGATTTAGAAAGACAAGCTGGAGAAGAAGAAGAGGAAAGATTTCCTCCACTTCAAACAAACTCTTTAGCTGTTCATATCACCGATAAAAATGATCTAGAAGCTGACCATGATGATGAGGATGATGAGTGAGAACTGTTATAAAAACAGTTTTCACTTTACAAAAAGGAATAATGAAAAAATCTGACAGTATAACACTGTTATTATATATTTAGAGGAATGAATGCCAACAATTAATCAATTAATTAGACACGGAAGAAACAAACAAAAAAAGAAGACCAAGTCTCCTGCCCTAAAAAGCTGTCCGCAAAGACGTGGGGTTTGCACAAGGGTAATGACATTTACTCCTAAAAAACCAAACTCTGCTTTGCGTAAAGTTGCGAGAGTAAGACTTACAACTGGTATAGAGGTTACTGCTTATATACCCGGAGAAGGTCACAATTTACAAGAGCACAACGTTGTTCTGATTCGTGGTGGAAGGGTAAAAGATTTACCTGGGGTTCGTTATCACATTATCCGTGGAACTATTGATACACTTGGTGTAGACAAAAGAAGAAAAAGTCGTTCTAAATACGGCGCAAAAAGACCAAAGGCTTAAGGTTAGGAGAAATATATGTCTAGAAGAAGAACGAAAGCAGAAACAAAACATATTGTTCCAGATATTAAATACAATGATAAAGTGATCAGCAAGTTTATCAATTGCTTAATGTATGATGGAAAGAAAAGCACTGCACAGCAAATTTTTTACAATGCAATGGATAATATCCAAACCAAACTTAGCACAGATCCTTACAAAGTATTTCATGAAGCGCTTAGCAATGTTAAACCGGAAGTAGAAGTAAAGTCTAGAAGAGTAGGTGGGGTAACATACCAAGTTCCTATTGAAGTTCGTCCAGAGAGAAGACTTGCTCTCGGGATTAAATGGATTATCCGCTACTCCAGGGATAGAAATGAAAAATCTATGGCTTCTAAATTAGCCGCAGAAATTTTAGATGCTCACAAAGGAACAGGATCTTCTATTAAGAAGAAGGAAGATATTCGAAAGATGGCAGAGGCTAACAAAGCTTTCAGTCATTACAGATGGTAGTCTGATTTTAAAAATCGAAGATCGCCTAACGGTGATTAACACTCAAAAAGCCGGTGAAAGCCGGCTTTTTTTTTGGGGAAAAAGACTTGCCATGCTTCGACTTTGCAAGCTCGGAAGCTGCTGCTCAGCACAGGCGCTGTCACTGAGTCAAAGAGAAATATTGATATTATTTTATGGAGTAAGATTATGCAGATAATAAAAGACTGTCTTCCTATTGATTCAATTCTATCTGAGTATCAAAATTCTCTGAAAGCAGATTTTGACCGTTATAGAAACCATGTTTTTCGAGTTTTCAATTTTGCTGTTTATTTAACTGATAAAAAAGAAAAGAATCAGGAAAAATTCGCAATTGCACTTGCGTTTCATGATTTAGGGATTTGGACGCATAATACTTTTGATTACATTGATCCATCTGTTCAATTAGCTAAAGAATACTTAGATCGCGAAAATAAGAACGAATGGGTGGAAGAAATTTCTATCATGATAGATATGCATCATAAAATTACAGCATATAATGGAATTTATTTAGAGAGTGTGGAAATAATGCGTATGGCGGATTTAATTGATGTTAGCCTGGGTGTTTACAAATTTAATATTCCTAAAGAATTTATTGTGGCTGTAAAGAATGAATTTCCTAATTTAGGATTTCATAGTAAACTAATCCAACTTGGATTAGGAAATTTTTTTCAATCTCCATTCAATCCCTTGCCAATGTTTAAGAAATAGAAATGCTTGTAGTAAATTTAAACCTATCCAATCATTTTTTAGAGATTCAAGGCAATGAGGAGATTATTCATTCCATTTCTTTTATTAGCTCTATTGATTCAGAAAAATTATATCGTAATGATATGAACACAGCGCCTGTTATAAGTAAATGTATTGACCAATTAGAAAAATATTTTTCTGGAAGTCGAAAGGAATTTAATCTTCCTTATAAATTAAATGGAACTGATTTTCAAAAGCGAGTTTGGAAAGAGTTAGAAAAAATTCCTTACGGTGAGACTATTTCTTACTTAGAACTTGCAAGAAGATTGGGTGATGAAAAAGTGATTCGCGCTGCCGCATCGGCAAACGGAAAAAATAGACTCGCAATTATCATTCCCTGCCATCGTGTTATTGGGGCTAATGGTTCTTTGACGGGGTATGCCGGCGGAATTGAAAATAAGAAAATGCTATTAGAATTAGAAAAAAAGAATTCAAAAATAGAGGGTGGATTGTTTTAGAAAGTGATTGTGCAAAAGCTGTCATCCTGAGCCTGTCGAAGGGCGTAAACTTCGCTAAAAGTATGGATTCGACAAGCAGTCCACCATGACATTCTGTGCTTTTACACAATCACAAATTACAAACTAAATCGAAAAATTATTTTTTCGCTGGTGCGTCTTTCGCGGATTTAGCATCTTTAACGTCTTTTGCAGATTTAGCAGACTTTACGTCTTCAGTTTGCCCAATGACGCCTAGAGTCATGCATAAGCTTAAAAGTAATGTGATAAATAGTTTTGAATTTTTCATTCTGTTCTCCTTAAGTTTCCTAATTTATTAGGACGGTATAAATTTTTCTTTTTGATTTCCGCTTACTTACAGTAAATTTATGAGTGGATTCCTTTACAAGTAAATCATGAAATCAAAATAGTATTATTAACTTACGCCGAGTTTAAACCATTAGCCGATCATTGTTTTTCTCCACAATCTCTCATATCTTTCAGATACGGATTTACAATTGTCTCACCCTTAGCGATCCACTTCTTTTTTTCCATAGGACAATAGAATAGATTTGCTTTTGATTTATCGTGATGTCCTACGACAGTTGCCAATTCATTGACTAATAGTGAATATGCGTTAAGCTTATCTTTTAGGTTTTCTGCTTTACTTAACTTCTCTGAAAGAGGAATTGCTTTTTTGAAAACCTCGCTATCTTTTTTATCATCCGATCCTTTGGTTAGGAGTTCCGTAAGCTTTTTCGTGTCAAGCTTACCGGAAGATTCTTTTACCAGGGCATCGTGAAATTTAATCATCTCTTCCATTACCTTGGTTGTTTTACCATCATGCGCCGAGACCGCTATTCCAAATAGGAATACAAATCCTATTACCATTGTATTAAGTTTATTCATTGTTTTTCTCCTTTAATGAATGTTGTCGTTTAAGTTTCCAATTCGCTTAATTCTTTTCGTTTCCATAGATAATAAATTGCCGGATAAACTAAAAGCTCCATTGCGAAACTAGTTGCAAGCCCGCCGACCATTGGGGCTGCAATTCGTTTCATCATATCGGAACCAGTTGCGGTTGACCACATAATAGGGAGTAGCCCGATCATCGCACAGAGTACGGTCATGATTTTTGGGCGAACTCTTTTTACTGCTCCATGTATGATTGACTCTTTTAACTCTGCGTCATTTTTCAGAAGTCCCTTGTTTTTTGCATCGTTATGCGCTAGATCTAAATACAATAGCATGAATACACCTGTTTCCGCATCAAGTCCCATGAGTGCAATCATCCCTACCCAAACTGCAATGGAGATTTGGTAATCTAGAATGTACAAAAGTCCGACAGCACCGATTAAAGAAAAAGGAACTGCACACATGACAATAAAAGTTTTCATGTAAGAGCCTGTATTCATATAGATTAGAAAGAATATAATAAAGAGGGTAATCGGTATTACATACTTCATTCTTTCTCTGACTCGAATGATATTCTCATACTGACCAGTCCAGAGTAGGGTATAGCCGGTTGGAAGTTTCACTGATCCGGATACTTTTAATTTTGCCCTCTCTACAAAACCGCCTATATCAGATTCGCCCGTGTCCACGTAAACATATCCGGTAAGAAAACCATTCTCATCGCGAATCATGGCAGGTCCTGTTTTAAATTCCAGGTCGGCGATTTCCCCAATTGGAATATGGGAATCAGTGAGAGTTGGAATTAGGATTCGTTTGAGTTGGTCTATATTTTCTCGGAGCGCCCTAGGGTAGCGAATATTCACCGTATACCTTTCTCGTCCTTCAATGGTTTGTGTGATTGGCTCTCCACCGATTGCAGTCAAAATGATATTTTGCGCACTTGCAATTGTAATTCCGTAGCGGGCTAGCTTTTCTCGCTTTAAATTAATGTCTAAAAAATATCCACCTGCGGTTCGTTCTGCAAATACCGAGCGGACACCCGGGAGAGGTTTTAAAATTCCTTCCATTTCTATCCCAAGTCTTTCTATTTCTTCTAAAGACTCTCCTTGAATTTTAATTCCAATCGGAGTTCGAAGCCCTGTCGAAAGCATATCAATTCTGGTCTTAATTGGCATCGTCCATGCGTTAGACACTCCAGGAAAAGAAAGTTCCTTGTCCAAAATTGCAATGAGTTCTTCTTTTGAAATTCTGTCAGGCGCGAAACTTCTAAATAGAAAATGAGTAAAGTCAGGGAGTTTCGAATAGAATCTTTCTTTTTTTCTCCATTCCTTTTGTGGTTTCACGGAAACGATAGTCTCCATCATGGAAAAAGGCGCGCTGTCAGTAGATGTGTCTGCTCGTCCGGCTTTGCCAAACACACGAACTACCTCTGGAATAGCCTTTAATTTTTTATCCATATTTATCATTAGCCGCTCTGCTTCTGCAACAGAAATTCCAGGAAGGGTTGTAGGCATATACAGAATAGTCTCTTCGTAGAGAGGAGGCATGAACTCGGAGCCAAGATGTAGGTAGACAGGAATAGTAAGTAATACTAGGAATACCGAGGTAGCGATTACTTTTTTGGGATGTCCTAAAACCCAAACACAGGCAGGTTCATAGTATTTAAAAAGAATTTTACTGATGGGGTGATTTTCTTCCTTATAGTATTTGCCAACAAACAAAGTAGTCGCTACAGAGTTTAGAAGCTTATTTTTATAGGTAAATGGATCCATTCTAGTAAAAAGCATTCTAAACGCAGGATCTAGCGTTAAAGCAAGAATAGCCGCTATTGCCATAGCAAGGTTTTTAGAGTAGGCGAGAGGACGAAATAGTCTTCCTTCTTGATCTACCAATGTGAACACTGGTAAAAATGCAACTGCGATGACTAAAAGCGAAAAGAATACAGAGGGACCGACTTCTAGAAGTGCTTCAAGCCTAACAGCATGGTAGTCGCCGATTCTCCCGCCGGACTCCCATTCTTCTAATTTTTTGTAAGCATTTTCTACTTCTACAATGGCACCATCTACAAGAATGCCAATGGAAATGGCAATGCCTGAAAGAGACATGATATTGGAATGAATGTCTAGCGCATACATGGGAATAAACGCTATGATGACTGATATAGGAATTGTGAGAATTGGAACGATGGCAGAAGGAAAGTGCCAGAGGAAAATTAAAATTACAATCGAGACAACAATCATTTCTTCGAGTAATTTTTCCTTTAGATTATGAATCGCATTTTGAATGAGAGAAGACCTATCATAAGTAGTTATAATTTCCAAGCCTTCTGGAAGAGAGGGGGTAATTTCTGTTATCTTCTCCTTAATTTTTTCGATTACGGATAATGCGTTTTCCCCGTGGCGCATAACGATGATTCCACCTACCGTATCTCCATTTCCATCTAGATCAGAAATTCCGCGTCGCAAATCAGGACCTAATTCTACTTTGGCGACATTCTTTAGTAAAACAGGTGTTCCAGTTGTGTTGGTGCCTAAACTAATATCCTCGATATCGGAGAGACTACGAATATAGCCTTTTCCGCGGATCATATATTCCGCACCGCTTAATTCCATGAGTCTTGCCCCGGTTTCTTGGTTCGAATCTCTCACCTTTTGAACCACGGATTCCATCGAAATATCGTAAGCCTGTAAGGCAATGGGGTTAACAGTGATTTGATACTGTTTTTTAAATCCTCCAATTCCTGCAACCTCCGCTACACCAGGAATAGCATTAAACAAGTAACGAAGTTTGAAATCTTGAAAAGAGCGAATATCGGTTAATGAGTTTTTGCCGCTCTTGTCTACCAGTGCATACTGAAAAACCCAACCTACACCGGTTGCATCTGGACCGAGTTCTGTTCTTACGCCTTCTGGAAGTCTTGCCTGGATACGGGATAAGTATTCTAATACTCGTGATCTCGCCCAATAGATATCAGTGCCATCTTGAAAAATAACGTATACGAACGAATAGCCGAAGTCGGAAAATCCGCGAATGACTTTCACCTTAGGAGCACCGAGAAGTCCAGTGATGATGGGGTAGGTGACTTGGTCTTCGATAATATCAGGGCTTCTATCCCAGCGCGAATAGACGATAACCTGTGTATCCGAAAGATCAGGAATTGCATCAAGTGGAATATTGGTCATTGCATAATAGGAGCAAATGAGTATTACCCCGATTACGACTAAGACTAAAAATTTATTGTGCGCTGAAAATCGAATGATCTTAGAAGTAAAGGAATTTGAACTAGTGGGAGTGTTCATTAGAAGATCCTCCTAGTTTGATTTTACTTTCTGAATCTAATAGAAAATTTGATTCTACTACTATCTCATCTCCTTCCATGAGACCTTCGATTACTTCGTAGTATTCATCCGTCTCCATTCCAGTCTTCACCATTATGGGAGAGAAACGATCTCCATTTATTTTTTTGTAGGCTAATTTATGTTTTCCGGTATTTAGGATTGCAGACTTTGGAATGGAGAGTACTTTCTTGAGGGGAATAGAAATTTCAATATTCCCAAACATCTGCGGCTTAAGGATATTATCCCGATCGATCACATAAGAACGAAACCGAAGAGTTCGATTTTTTTCATCTAGAATTGAGTCTATACTTTGAATGCTTCCGGGAAAAATTTTATCCGGAAAAGAATCAATTTTTAGGACAACCTTCTGCCCTTTCTTTACATAGCCAATGTCTGATTCATAGATGGAGGAATAAATATACGCTCTTCCATTTTTACTTCCCAGGATCAATTCATCCGGATTTCGACTGGAATTTCCCCATTCTGCAATTTGGGAATCACTTAGACCGAGTTGCTTTAAGCGAACGATGCTAGAGTGTAACAGAGTATTAGGCGCTTGCATAGAATCTGAATCTTCAGAAAGAAGTTTGCTTGGCTTTCGTGTCTCACGGTATTCTAGGAGAGCCGTGTAGAGTTCGGGATCGTAGGCTACTCTTGAATAGGCGTAAATAGTCTTTGCAAGGCTTCGGACTTCTACTCTGGCTATTCTAATTCCAATCAGAGATTGCTTTTCTTCTGGCAATTGAATGGATTGGTCATCTGATTTTTCCGTAGACATTTTGGAATGATCTTCTTCGGAATGTCCGGTATGAGGATCAGTATGTGCCGCGGTTAACTGAGGTTTTTCTTGTTTCACTAAAGTCATATTGCAAATAGGGCATTGCCCGGCTCGGTCAGAAGTATAAGTAGGATGCATGGGACAATACCAGACTTCCTTTTCTTTTTTGCAGGATTGGGTAAATGCAATGAGGGTAATCATTATTAGGATTGGTAAAAATCGCTTCTTCATGTTAGTTTCCTTTCGATTGGATTAGATTGTCTGTGAGTTCTAGAATTAAAAGAGTAGTGATTGCTTTTTTCTCTTGTAATTCTTCTTCTGAGATATGTGCTTTTTCTAATTCAATTTTTGCGCTAAGCACTTCGATTAAATCTGTCTTCCCACTTGCGTATTGTGAGGATAACGCCGCTAAGCTCTTTTTTAATTCAGGGATTAGTCTTTTTTGATGAAGCTCGATTTGTGCTTCAATAGATTCGAGGGTAATAATGAGTTTGTCGAAACTTGATTCTAAAAAAAGTTTATTTTTTTCTAACTCGTATGCTTTTGACTTTGTGTTCTCGCTTGCTCTTTCTTTTAGCTCATGGCTGGAAAAAAAAGACCAGACGGGAACGCGAACATTCATGCCAACGGAAAATAGATCTCCCCTGTATTCTGTATTATCCATTACTTGGTAGTTTAACGGACCGTTATCCACAGTAACAATTTGGTTTCGTCTTTTCATATAGGCAAAGAAAATTTCAGTATCGGGGGCGTGCATAATGCTTGCTAATTTACTCTCGTTTTTTGCTCGCTCAATTGCTACGGAAGAAAGTTTATAATTCGGATTTTCAATTACGGAAAGTTTTAAATTACCTTTTTGGGATTTGATTAGTTTTACTTTTTCAGAGAGGTATTTGTCGGTATCCGCTTCTAGAATTTTAGCCAGGTTTGCATTATCCGTTTTGAAGTATTCGAGGGAGGCGAGAGAGTTTTTTTTATCGCGGGTAAGTTCAATTTCCCTTTCCTGCGAAAGAGTCGCCTCTACCTGGAGTTTTAGAGTTTTAGAGAGAGCAGAATTTCCCGTGGCGAAAGTAGAAGCAGAAATTACTTTTTGACTTTCTAAAGTCTTTCGAATTAAATCATTTAGGATTATTTTTTTCTCGGAGCTTTTTAAGCGAACTAATTGAGAAAGGTATTCCAATAGAAATTGATTTTTGCGAGATTTAGAAAAATGGTAAAATTCCATCTCGATAAATTTACTCGCTTTACCCTGCAAAGTTAATTTACCAGGAAAAGGAATTTCTTGTGAGATGCTATATTCAATACCTGTCATGCTCGGGGTGTCATACGCCCTGTTACTCAGTGAGTAAGAGCGAGTTGGGTAATTACGAAATGCAATTCCGATTTTTGGATCGGGGTAAGTTGTTTCATGGCTTGCATTGGCGCGTTTAGAATTCAATTCTGAATTAAGAGACTGGATTTCTGGATGTGTATTGATTAAACTATCTAATACAATGTCTAACTCTTCTGAGTAGATAACGGTTGTTAGTTGAAAGATAAAGATAATTGCGAGTCGATTCATTTTTTCCCTCCTTAGGGTTAATGCTAATTTTCCTGACATGGAAATATGGAATAGTGTCAGGAAATAAAATAGATATAGGAATAGTATTCCTATATCTCATTTTTTAAAATAGAATCAAATCAGAAGATGTATGGTTTTAGTGGGGGATATTTGAGAAGACGAAACTAGATTTTTATTCCAGAGAAATATATATTTATTCGATGCAATTTCTAACGGGTAGAAGATATTTACTGGAGAATGAAAGACTAATTCCAATCGAAGTGTTTCTTTTATTTCTTTACTTGAATCAGAAATCGAAATAGATTTTTTTTCTGGACAAGAGCAATCTTTAGAAGACTTCTTTTTTTCTTTTGGGCAGTGCGATTTTTTAACCAATGAGACATTGGCTTTTAGTAAAGGGCAAATGCTATTAGAGGTCATCAAATCTTTACAATCAAAACTGATTGCGATTGCAAACAGGAGAAGTAATATAAGAACCTGCCTGAAAAAAAAAATGCAGGTTCTTGGAGCTTGACTTTTATAAATAGAAGAGCATCTTCTCAGACACGCTCTAAATAATTTCCTCATAAGTCGAGTAAGTGGGTGAATCATAAAAAAAGCAAGAACTTTTTTATGAAAAAAGTTTGACCTAAACTGAGACGATAATAACTTGGAAAATGTCTAGAGGAGCTGTAGCTCAGTTGGTTAGAGTGCCTGCCTGTCACGCAGGATGTCGTGGGTTCGAGCCCCATCAGCTCCGCTTCTGGATACTCTAAATTTTCTGTTTAGTTCTATCTTTCAATCCTCTTTATTTTAGTCATAACTTATTTTCTTTTCAATTCACCCGCATTTACCATAAAGGATTTTATGCAAAAGATAATATTTCCAAAGGATTTTGTTTGGGGAACGGCGACTGCTGCCTATCAGATTGAAGGTGGTTACGATCAAGATGGAAAAGGACTTTCTGTATGGGATGAATTTTCTCATCGAAAGGGAAAAATTAAAAGCGGGGATAATGGTGATATAACCTGCGATCATTATAATCGTTATAAAGAAGACGTAGCACTTATGAATAAACTTTCTTATCGCGCCTATCGTTTTTCTATTTCCTGGTCTCGCATTTTTCCAGAAGGGAAGGGTGCAATTAACCAGAAAGGGCTTGATTTTTATGACAGGCTTGTAGATGAACTCTTAAAGAAAAAAATTGATCCTTATGTTACTTTGTTTCATTGGGATTTGCCATTAGCCCTT
>JANMOF010000505.1:0-26093 GCA_031368925.1 Leptospiraceae bacterium | reverse complement strand
GTGACCGTTGAACATTACTTGATAGGTTAGCATCGAAAGAGTGCTCAGTGAATATAATAAATAGCTAATACTTCGAAAAGAGATGAATATAAATCCATTATAAAAAATCATAACTAGTAGCACTCCGTAGTAAATAAGGTGCCAATTTTCAGTGTATAGTATTTTTTTTAAGAGTATTTCTTCCTGATAAAGAGTTAGAGGAATAATTGCGGCGCTGGTAGTTTGAATTTTTATATAAAAGGTTTGCTCTTTTGCTGGTGGAAATGATAGAACAAATCCAAAATTACGATAAAATAATTCACGATTTGAAAAAGGGTAATTGTCCCCGGCATATTTTGTTACCCATTTGCCTCCATCTAAAGAATAGAATTCTATTTTATCTAATAGAGGGTAGGCGATTTCCAAAAACCAATTTCTTGATTTTAGATTTAATTCTTTAACGGTAAACTTTAGCCAGACGGGGCTTGTTACATAGCCAAACTCAGTAATATTGGACGCATTTTTAATAAATAAATTCTGATTATTTGTATTGGCTATATCGTCTATCGTTAGTTTGTCTTCTCGGTCGATAAGATAGTATACTTTTGTTCCAAGTGAAATTTCTTCTATGTCTTCCAAAAGCTCAACAGTTTGAGACTCTGAAAAAACAGGAAGACAGATCAGAAGTAAGATTATAAAAAATTTCATATATCTATTTGGATATTCGATTATTTTTTCAACAAGCCTATTATTAATTTTACTTTTGAAAAACTATTTCTAAATCTTTACATTCATAATTATTCAAATCTTTTTTATAAGTGCAGATTTCAATTCCTGCTTCCTGGTAAAAGTAAAATTTAAAAAATGCTTCCCCTGTGCTTGAATCATTTCCTTGATAAACTCTTTCGACTCCAAAAATGTTATTTTTTATGATAGTTTTATCTTCTAAGTCTACATAAAATCTGTAGATCACTCCGGGCGTGTTGGTTTGAATTTGTGTCAAGACTCTACGTGTGGGAAATTTTATTTGTCCGCTAGCACAATTATTTACTAAAAAAAATACTAGTAATAATACGAATTTTTTTAAAATAAAGATTCGTATTATTGACATCTTAGTTTTTCTTCCTTATCTATTACGCATAACATCTTAGTAACCATTACATACTTGTCCGGTGCAGGCTTAAACAAAACAACTTTATGATTATCCTCTGATTCTGGATCTTCCAGGAAAACAATTCCTGATTCACCTGTAGAAATAGCAAAGCGAACTAGCTTTAATATTGGAGGGAACGTATAATAATAAATATTCTTTCGTCTCGATTTATTGATGGTATCGGCAGTACGGATGGTTGTGACTCTTGTAATCTCGTAGGTATCTACCGGCTGATGGGGATATGCCCCTATTTTTTTTAGATCCGTGTAAGCGTGCTTAACATAGATGCTATTATTACAATTTAATAAAAATAAAAACGAGAGGAAGAGGAGGCTATTTAGGAGTAACTTCATCTAATACATCCTTGATTACTAATTCCTCTGTGCACTCTAGCGTTGTGTTATTTTTTAATTTACATTTCCAGTAATTTCTTTTTAGTTTATTGTCTGAGTGTAATTCCTGAAATTTTTCATATGCTTCCTGATTTTTTTCTTTTGGAATATATACTGATCTAGTTGATAAGTATATTGTATTTTCTTTGCCCAGAGTTATATCTCTCAATGCAAAATAATTATGATCTTTCCCTTCTTTAACTTGTTTGGATGAGTTACAAAATGGCAATAGAATGATAATTAGAAGTAAAATGAATTTATGAGTCATAGTATTAAACGGGTTTTCAATCTTTTTTAAAAATAGAATTTTTTATTACACAGACTCATTGGTAAATAAGTCTTACCCCAGATAAAACTTAACAGTCTTCTCAATCCCGCTTTCGAAAGTCTCTTTTGGATACCAGCCAAGCTCTTTCTGGATTCGGGTAGCATCTATCGCATAACGTCTATCATGACCGGGTCTGTCCGTTACGTAGTGAATTAATTTTTCGAATTCGCTAACAGGTTTGGGAGTGAGTTTTCCTAATACCTCACAGATTTTTTTTACGATATTAATATTCGCCCATTCGTTATTACCCCCAACGTTGTAAGAGCGACCATTTTCCCCTTTTTGCAGGATTGTCCAGATTGCATCACAATGATCTTCTACATACAACCAATCGCGAACATTTTTCCCATCGCCGTATACGGGGAGATTGCGTCCATGGATTGCATTTGTAATCATGAGAGGGATTAGCTTTTCACGGTTTTGATAAGGACCGTAATTGTTGGAACAATTAGACATTGTAATAGGCATTCCAAAGGTTCGGTTGAATGCATTTACAAAATGATCGGATGCCGCTTTAGAAGCAGAGTAGGGAGACGACGGATCATAGGGAGTAGTCTCTGTGAAAAATCCAGTTTCGCCTAACGACCCGTAAACCTCATCGGTAGAGATATGATGAAAGTGAACGCCATCTTTGTATTTGCCGTCCTTTTGCCAATAGGCACGGGCTGCGGTTAATAGCTCGAATGTGCCCATTACATTCGTCTCTGCAAAAATTCTTGGACCGGAAATAGAATTATCTACATGGCTTTCTGCTGCAAAGTGGACAACTGTATCAATTTCATTTTTTGTAAAAACAAAATTTAGATAATCCTTATCACGAATATCTCCTCTCATGAATTCATAATCGAGTTTGTCTTCAATTCCTGACAGATTGCTCAAGTCTCCAGCATAAGTAAGTGAGTCCAGGTTTAGAATATGACCTTTAAATCCAATCTTTGCGAGATAGTGTATGAAATTTGCTCCGATAAATCCAGCGCCGCCGGTAACTAAAATGTTTTTTAATGCTCTTGCCATATATGATTCCTATTTTCTATTTTCTTTGCTATCTTGAATTATTAGCTATTTTTGAAAATACATTTCTATTTCAAAATTGATATTTTCCCGCGCTTGCTTTTCATGCTTTTCAAAAATTTCATTTGTAAAATAGATTCTCTCTCGCTCTAAGAATTTTTGTAATACTTTGGTTCTTTCTTGTTTGTATAATTCTTTTTCTACCCACTCGTATTCTTTGCGAATGCTGTCCATATATTCGATGTAGCGATTTCTTTCCCGTCCTAGAATGAGTAAATCAGAATCCAAAAATATTTTATTATCAAAATCGTCCCGTAAAAATTGATGTGTTTTGGTACCTAGAATTAATTCTTTACAATTTGTAATTTTCTCGTGAGAAAGAAATTTTGCAAAATCTCTTTCCAGGCACTCTGCACTTTTTTCTTCATTGTCAGGAGCATGTGTATCATATATAATATCATGGTAAAGGCAGGACAGGTAGATTAATGGATAATCCTTAATAGCTCCTTCATAAGACTTTAGACATTCTAGCATTTCCCTAATGTGTCGCAAGTTGTGATAGTCTCTATGGGATTCGGAGTAACACTCAATTATCCGCTCGAAGCGAATTTTGCTTTCTTCGTCTGGGATATTTAGATCTGATAAAATTTTATTAAATTCGGCTTTCATAAGTTACTCCTAAGTTAATTTCAATTTAGAGTCTTAGAGTGTGTTTGAGAAGTGGTATTTAAAGAATGGGTATAATCTCTCTTACCCGTAATAAAAAGAATCTGTATTCACTTTTTTAAAAGTTTCTCCATGTTTTTTGTTACCCTATCAGATATCATAATACTAGCACCGACTACTATAAAGTAAATGCCGCAGGTTATAATAACTACTATGCTAATTATAAATGTAACGCTCATTGTAACTCTCCTTAGATACTAAAACACCGATAGACCAAATTGTAAAGTAAAAATGCAATTCTTTTTTAATTGAAATTACCTACGAGCGCTTTGACTCTGCGAATATAAAATGAAATTTATCTAATTCCTGTATATTTGTGAGAGGCACGCCTTTTGTCCAGAGTTCGTTTTCACTCAGATCGCAATCATCATCCCAGCTTATTCCATAACCGCCCGGATCAACTTTTGCAGTTTTTAGGTAAGAAATATTTTTTAATTTGTTAAATGGCTCTTTCTCTAACAAGAGAGATATATCATATTTCTTTATTGTATTATCCATAAACAATACATACACATTGTATTTGTCAATGTAGATTTTATTGATTCTTGGAGGTTTTAATTCTGTTGAATTATTGCTGTTAGCCATTAGTCTAGCTCCGGCAACTTAATAAAGTCTTTCGTTTCCCACATTCTATTTAATTCTATTTGATATTTACTTCCCCATTCTTCTACCAAACGAATAGATCGAGCTGGTAAATCTCCTTCTATCATAGATAATCTATCAATAGAGAATATTCCATTGAACTCTCCATAGATTGCGTGAAAGTGTGGAGGTAAATGGTCATTAAAGTACATCTTAATTGTTATTCCGTAAAATCGTGCTATTACTGGCATACTTTATATCTTACATTGCTAAAGTAAAAATGCAATTCTTTTTTAATCGAAAAATCAGAGTCTGAACTTTGATTATTATGATTTCGTTCTAAAAAATATTCTCATGTCCTAATCATAATAATCACAGTTCAGATATTTTTTAACCCAGTAATTCCTACACTTCCACGTTCATAAAAATATCCTCACTTGCCATCAGTGCTTCTCTTTTCTCCAACACTCGTTTCTCATGCAAATAATAAAGCAAGGGAGAAACAAAAAGAGTTAATACAAGCGAAGACAACAGTCCACCGACGATTACAGTGGCTAATGGTCGTTGCACGTCAGAACCAATTCCGGTATTCAAAGCTGCGGGCATTAAGCCAATGATTGCAATCATCATAACTAAAAATCTCGGTCTGAACTGAGTGACAGAGCCATCAATTACCAAATCAAGTAATGGAACTTTTGAATCAATTTTTAATTGATTCAAATAGCTCAAGAGTAGAACACCTGACATTACTGAAATACCGAATAAGGAGACGAAGCCTACGCCAGCCGAAATACTGAGATGCATTCCTCTGAAATACAATCCGAGAACTCCTCCAATTACCGCAAAAGGGATATTAGCCGTTACTATAAGAGCGTGCATGTAGTTATTGTGAAAGAATACTAAGAGAGTTAAGTAGATGAGTAATAAGGTCAAGGGAACAATGTATGTTAGCCTTGTTTGCGAACGCTGTAGGTTTTCGAATTGACCACCTATATGAAAACTCACATTTTCAGGGAGTATAATCTCCTTTTGAATCTTAGCTTTAATTTCGTCGGCAAAACTTCCCTGGTCACGCTCCCTGATATTTGTCTTAACGGTTATTTGTCGTTTGCCATCCTCTCGGCTAATAATTGTTTGCCCTTCTTCAAGTCCTACGGATGCAACCCTAGAAAGGGGAATTCGAAGCCCGGTTCTAGTTGGAATTAGAATCTTCTCTAAAGAGGCAATGGTATTTCTACTTTCTAAGGTGAAGCGAAGCACGATGTCAAATTTTCTTTCGTCTTCATAAAGCGAACTTACAGGCAAACCCGCAATAGCCGTCTTTAGAATTCCATTTACATCTTCTACGTTGATTCCGTAGCGGGCAGAAGCTTCTTTATCAATTCTTATGACTACTTGGGATTGTTTTCCCTCTTGTTCGATCGAAGATTCTGAAGAGCCTTTTGTTTCTTTGACTAATTTTAGTATACTAATAGCGATTTGCCGGAGTTCATCTAAGTCTTTTCCTTTGATAAAAATCGCGAGATCAGCAGCAGAGCCGGTCGCGTTTTCTGTCGTTGTATCAATGATTGGTTGGGTAATCGCAAATGCCGCACCCGGAAACCATAAGTCTATCGTTTTTTTTATTTCAGCGACTAATTCCTTTTTGCTTCTTTTAGACTCCCAACTAGAATAAGGCTGTTTTAATTGAATCAATGCTTCAATCCTATTTTGTCCATAGGGGTCAGTCCCGTCATCGTTTCGCCCGAGTTGAGTTAGGATTCCCCGCACTTCATCAAACTTTCCAATTTCTCGACGGATAATTTCCGGGTATTGTCTTGAAGTCCCGAGAGAAATCCCAGCGGGTAAAACAACTCTTAGCCACACCGAGCCTTCATCCAACTCTGGTAAAAATTCGCTTCCAAGTCGTGAACCCAAGCTAAAAATGATAACTACTAACCCGAAAGAAATTCCTAGAATGAGTTTAGGAATTTTGAACACACTGTGTAATGTTTCTTTGTAACCATTTTGGATTCTAATCCAGATTGGGTTATCATGGGAGATTTTAGTATTTTTAAAAAGGAGAGTTGATAGAACCGGCACTACTGTAAGCGCATAAACCATTGAGCCTAGAATTGCGAACGATAGTGTCCACGCCATAGGAGCGAACATTCTACCCTCTACCCTCTGCAAAGTTAGAATAGGCAGTAAGGCTAATACAATTATGCCGACGGCAAATAAAATTTGCTTTTGCACTTCTTTAGAGGAACGTATTACAAGGTGCGAAATATCGCCCGTCTCTTCCTCTTTTCTGATTGCCAGGTGTCTAAAAATTCCTTCTACCATGACAATTGCAGCATCTACGATAATTCCAAAGTCTATTGCGCCTAACGACAAAAGATTCGCGGGAATGTCAGTCAAGTCCATGCACACAAATGCAAATAAAAGAGAAAATGGAATCGCAAGACAAGAAATTACAGCAGCTTTCCAACTACCAAGTAATAGAGTTAAAACTATTAACACAACGACTGTACCTTCTATCAGTGTTTGAATCACTGTCTTTATCGTGAGTCCGACTAATTCAGTCCTGTCGTAAAAAGTTTCAATTCGAATTCCTTTGGGCAACTCCTTGTTTAACTCTGCAACTTTATCTAAAACATTTTGCATGGTTGTAGTTGGATTTTCGTATTTTCTAAGGAGAACAGTTCCTTCGATACCTGAGTCGTCTTCCTTATTTCGAGTCTTATCCATATAACCCACAACACCACTCGGAGGGTATACTCCTAATTGCACGCTCGCAATGTCTTTAATTAAAATAGGAACACCGTGTCGATTATCTACTACGATATGTTCAATATCTTCTTGCTTGGTAATTCTCCCTATACCACGAATATTCATTTGGGAAGAACCGACAATCATGTAACTCCCACCGGTATTCTCGTTGTTAGCCTGAATTGCGGTGGCAATGGATTGAACACTCAGGTTATATTTTTCTAGTTGAATCGGGTTTACTACAACCTGGTATTGCCGGATGAGTCCGCCGAAATTAATAATATCTACCACACCTTCCGCCTGTAATAATCGGGGTATAATGACGTAATCCTGTATTTCTCTTAATTCAGTTAAGGAAATTTCATCGGGGGCTTCTATTACGTAACGAAATATTTCCCCAATGGATGGAGTCATTGGACCTAATACAGGGCTTACATCTTTAGGAATTTCCGCATAACTGAGTTTTTCCCCTACTAGCTGTCTAGCGCGGTAAATATCTGTCTTTTCGCTAAAGGTGAGGCGAACAATGGATAGCCCGAATATCGTTCGAGATCGTTTTGATATAACTCCTGGCACGGTATTTAAAGCACGTTCAATTGGAATTGTAACTTGCAATTCAACTTCTTCTGCGGGAAGCCCGTTTACCTGGGTGATAATGCTTACTTCAATATCACTAATGTCCGGGTAGGCTACAATTTCTAATTGAGTCCAGGAATAGATTCCTAGAAAACAAAATAGAAGTGTAACCACAAGAGTTAGAATTCTTTTTGTTACTAAAAATTCTGTTAGCCGATCAAATCCCAAAAGAAAGCCCCTTTAGTAAAAATACATTCGTCGTAATAATTTCTTCGCCCTCTGAAACTCCACTAGCTACTTCTAAAAATTCATCTGTTTCTGTAGAAATAGTAATCTCTCTTCTTTCGAATGTGGTGGGTGTTGTTTTTATAAATACAAAGTATTTTGCATTTGAACTAATCAAAGATTTTTTAGGAATCATAAGACCGCTCTCCGGCATTTTAAATTGAACTTTTCCATACATACCCGGACGTATTTTATCCTGCGGATCGTGCATTACAATACGTATCCGCGCTTTTCTAGTTTCTGAATTTAATACTTCTGCAATTGCATCAATTTTTCCAGAAAAAGTTTCAGAAGGAAAACTAGGAAAAGACAAATCACATTTGATCCCTTCAATTAAAATATTCAGTTCTGATTCGGGGACATCGGAGATTAGCCACACTGTCCCACGCGCGGCTTTGTTTAAATTCTTTGGATTAAATCCTTCTCGCCGAAGCTTCGCTTCATTTTCCGCCAGAGATGCTTGCTTGTTATAAAGCTCTGAGGTAGCGTCATTCAACTCTTTTCCTGTAGCCGCCCCATGCTCTGCTAAATCTTTCATTCGATTAAAATTCGTCTGCGCGATATGAATCAAAGACATATTTTGTAAGTAAGAGGCATAGGCACTTGTGAGATCTGGTGAAGCAAAGAGGATAATGGAAGGTAGACCCGGAGCATCAGATTTTTTAATCCTTCCTGTAACAGTAGCCGGTGCATTGATATTTAGGTCATACGAGATAAATACAACTGTTTGAGACTTAAAAAGTCCGAGTTGCGGAGCGCCTGTAGGAAATTCAATAACCTTTCCACCTTCTTTTGTATGAACACCTGAACTTTCTAAGCTTAGGTCTTTCGGAACTTCTTTATTCTCTTTTTTGCATTTGCAACTAGTATCGCAAACAAAAAAGAGAAGGATGAAAGCTACCTGAACAAATTGAGTATAATGCATATTACTCTCCTAGAGTTTTTGAATTTTTCCAGTGACATATTGTAACTGGATAAAACTTTTTCGAAAATTAAAAATAGAGTCATAGTATAAAATTTGAGAATTAAACCAACTTCTTTGCGCATCTAGATAATCGATGATAGTAGTTCCACCCTTTAAATAACTGTATCTAACGGTTTCCAAAACTTTTTCGGATGTCTGAAATATCTTTTTAAATTTTTCAAAGTTTATCTTGGCGACTTCGTATTCACCTAACGCATTTAAAATTTCAGATTCTGTTTTTTGCTCTAAAGCATCTTGAATACTTTTTACTTGACCTAACTCCGCCCTGGATTGTTGAATTTCTCCCTGGTTTCGATTGTTGATTGGAATGGGAATTGTGATATATGTTCCGACATAAGGTTGTGTATTCTGTGGATTATAGATGAAACCCACTTCTGGCTGCGGATAGGCATTTGCTTCTTGTAGACTTACATTTACCTGTGCTGCCTCCTGTGAAATTTTATTCGCAAGGATGTCGGCTCTATTTTCGATTGCGTATTTTATGAGAGATTTACTGTCCTCAGAAATTATATCGTATACTAACGTGTTATCCTCTATTGCAATTCGAATTGGTTTTTGTGAGCCACTTAGAAATTGTAAATTCCTTGTTTCATTTTTGTATGCCTGCTCCGCTACTGCGAAATTTGCATCATATTGCTCAACCACGTTTTGTGTTCTCAAAAATTCCGCTTGGGTTATGACCTGGTTTCGCAGACGAATTTCATTTATCTTTAATAGTTCATCAGAGTATTGCTTCGAGCGCTTAATGATGTTTAGCTTCTCACTCGTAAACCAGACATCAATCCATTTGTTTGCAACAATATAAAGCAAATTCCTTTCGAATTCGGCAAGGTTTTGTTGTGAGAGTTGTAATTTTTTTACGGCAAGTTCAATTGAATATTTTCTCTGACCTGCAACGGGGATTTTCATTGTTATCTGCAACCAATCCTGCCTATTACGGGCTAACCACGCACTACCGCCGGGATTTTTACTAAATGGGTCTATTGGATTGAATTTATCAAATCCATTTTGCATCGCGATGATTTGATTATTAAAAATTGGATTTGGTAAAAGCTTGGCAGTCGTTACATCCCCTTTTGCGATTGCTAAGTTGTATTGCTCCGCAATATAAAAAGGATTGTTTTTGCGAGCAAGTTCAAGTGATTCTTTGAGTGTAATTGGCTTATTTATTTCCTGGGAAAGTAAGGCTTTTGTAAAAAAATAGAGAATAATAAATCGGTTTAATTTCATAGAATTTATTGCACAGCCTCATATTTATAGTATGCAATAAATTTACAAGTAGTTTTAGAATTTTAATTACTAAGCGTTTACTTCGTCTTCAAACTTTGCTTTGATTGTCCTACCAAAACTCTTCGTTTCTTTTACATGCAGGTGCGGGTAGAATTTATCATACTCATCCACCATTCTAGCGAAAGGTAGATCATCAAAACTTCCGTGATCCTGTAAATATTCCATATGTTTTTTCCCCGATTTATCAAATGGATGGAAAATTGAATCTTCTTCCCCGTTAAATTCAAGTGGTAATATCTTTGCACGTTCGCATAATGAAGTGTTAAACGCTGGTGTGGCTTTTACCCATTTGGCGTTTAAAAAAAGTTCGGCATAGCCATGAAATACAAATATATCCGATTGCATTAGGTTTTGTAGTCGCTTTGAGTTAAGATGATTCATGACGTTCGCAAAACCAATCTTAGCCGGAATGCCTGCTGCTCTCGCGCAAGCGGCTAACGTCACAGCCTTTTCTACACAAAATCCATATCCTCTCTTGATAACAGAACTAGCTTTCACTTCCTCCGGGGTTAATACAATGTTATACGGATCATACCGAATTTCATCGCGGACGGCAAGGTAGATTATTTTCGCTTTTTCGATGTCTGATAAATTTTCTATCTTTAGCTTGTGAATGAAATTTTGCACTGCTTCTGAATTGGAATCTAGAAAGAAGGTAGATTTGGTGAGAGGATTATTTTCCATATAAGTGATATATTTTGAAATTCTATTTCTGGCAAGAAAAATCGGAAAAAAATAAAGTTTACTTTGCAACCGAGTGTATAATGGAAGAGAGATAAGGAGAAAAAATATGTTAGGTGAGATTCTTTCTGAAAATCAAATTTTTCTATTAGAAGAAGAAACTTTGCAAGATGCACTGAGTCAGATGCAAAAGCTTAGCCCAAATTTTGAAAAAAAGGAGAGTCTTTTTAAGGAATTTCTGCAATCAATTTCGAATCCTTATAATTATATCAATGACATGGTTTTAGTTCCTCACGTCCGTGTTCAGAAAATGAAAGAAATAAAAGCCTACTTAGGAATTTTCCCGAAAGGAATTTTAGTTGGGGAAAACAGAATTCATCTTTTGCTTTTGCTTGCGACACCCAAAGAGAAACCATCCATTCATTTACAAGTTTTACAGGGATTATCCTCACTTCTTCCTTCCATTCAAAACGAACTTTTACAATGTAAATCACCGAAACAAGTTTTAGGAATATTTCTTTCAGGGGAATCTAGCATTAACCTCTCTTTTAAAAATATGACTCAAAAACAAGTAGAATTTGAGCTGCAAACAAAAGCGGATGTAGGTCTTAGTCCCGAGCAAGCAGAGGAAAGATTAAAATACTATGGTAAAAATGAAATTGAAAAAGTAGTAAGAATTCCCTGGTATATAAAACTGCTGAAAAATTTCTTTAGTTTTTTCGCAATTCTACTTTGGATAGCGGCAATTCTTTGTTATCTCCCTGGTGTAGATATGCCTGAACTTGGGACGGCTGTTTTTTTAGTTGTATTTGTAAACGGACTTTTCTCATTTTTGCAGGAATATAAGTCAGATAGAGCAGTGGACGCACTTAGAAAAATGATGGCGCAGCAATGCAGAGTTATCCGTAATGGGACAATTACGGAAATCAATGCAGATACAATTGTGCCCGGAGATCTGATTAGCCTCGAAGAAGGGGATGTTGTTCCGGCTGATGCGAGAATTGTAGAGGCTTATGAAGTGGAAGTAGATAATTCTTCTCTAACCGGCGAGTCAACATCGGCTAAACGGTATAAGTCCGATCAAGAAGTTTTAGTTCATGGAAAATTTCTTTGGATAGAGCTTCCCAATATTTTGTTTGCAGGCTCGTCTCTTATCAAAGGAAGCGCAAAAGCGATAGTATTCGGAACAGGGATGAATTCTGAAATTGGAAAAATTGCGGGACTCACGCAGGGAATTAAGGCAGAGGAAAGTCCTTTACAAAAAGAATTAAAAAGAACGGTAATCGCTATTTCATTGCTTGCTTTTGGAATTGGGCTTAGCTTTTTGTTTTTAGGCTGGTTTTTTGCTGGTCTTACATTTGTGCAGGCATTTATTTTCTTTATTGGGATATTTGTAGCAAATGTGCCAGAAGGTCTTTTACCAACGGTTACTCTTGCTTTGGCGATGGGTGTTTCGCGGATGGCAAAGAGAAATGCAATTGTAAAAAACCTTTCGAGTGTTGAGACGCTGGGGTGTACTACTGTTATCTGCTCTGATAAAACCGGAACACTTACGCAAAATCTAATGATGGTAACAGAGGTCTATACTGATTCCGAGCGAATTCAAGTAAAGGGACTTGGCTATGATCCAGTCGGCGAACTCTGGAGAAGCGAACAAAAACTTTCCAGGGACGATATTTCTAAATTTACAAGTTTGAAAGAATTACTCACCTGCGCGTATAATTGCAATAATGCGCGACTGGAATCGAGTGGAACTACTACTAAGGTGATAGGAGATCCGACCGAAGGTGCGCTTCTTACTCTTGCAAGAAGGGCAGGGTTTCAAGGAACAGCACATCGAATTTTTCTAAATCCATTTGAATCTATTCGTAAAAGAATGAGCGTTGTGATTCATGATGGAAATACAAATAAAAATCTTGTCTATGTGAAAGGCGCACCTATAGAAGTTTTGGAATTATGCATATATACCCATACTAAAGATGGGATTGTTTCTATGACTGAAGATTTGAGGAATCAAATCAAGACGGAAAATGATTTAATGGCAAAGAGAGGCTTACGGGTGCTTGCCTTTGCTATGAAAGATGCATCTCTCTATGAAAGAGACTATTCGGTAGAATCCGCAGAGAAGGATTTAGTCTTTTTAGGGCTTGCTGCTCTTTCTGACCCTATTCGACCAAGTGTTCCGGCGGCTATTGAAGCCTGTCATACTGCTGGAATTAGAGTTATGATGGTTACTGGAGATTATGCGCTTACAGCAGAAAGCATTGGAAGACAAATTGGTTTAGGAAAAGGAGGAAACTTAAAAGTAGCCGCAGGAACCGAAATTGCATTCATGAAAGACAAAGAGTTAGTTGAATATCTAAAAAGCGGGGAATGCATATTTGCGAGAGTTTCCCCGGAACAAAAACTTAGAATTGTTACTATTTTACAAAGCTTGGGTGAAGTTGTAGCGGTTACGGGTGACGGCGTAAATGATGGACCTGCTTTAAAAAAAGCAGACATAGGAATTGCAATGGGGCTTCGCGGAACTGACGTTGCTAAGGAAGCAGCAGAAATTATTTTGACAGATGATAATTTTGCATCTATAGTTTCTGCTATCGAGGAAGGAAGGGCGATCTTTGAAAATATCAAAAAATTTTCTGCCTACATTTTTAATAGTAACCCGCAGGAGTTAATACCATTTATCCTGTGGATGTTAATTCCTGGCTTTCCGCTAGTAATGACAGTGATGGGAGTTCTTGCTGTCGATGTGGGAACAGATTTAATTCCAGCCATGGGTTTGGGAATTGAACCTCCTGAAAGAGGTATAATGGAAAAGCCCCCACGCAAAAAAACAGACCGATTGCTTTCTATTCAATTTATTTTGAGAAGCTATTTTGTGCAGGGCACTATTCTTGCTCTATCTTGTTTTACTACTTATTATTATTTTGTTTATACAAGCGGGTTTATGAAGGATGGATTTTCTTTTTTCTCTCTTCCTGCAAGTCCCCTAAAACTAGATATGAATCTTGCTTCTAATTTTTATTTACAATCGCTGACTGCATTTTTCTTTCCCACAGTTGCAACGCAAATAGCAAACGTTATGTGCAAGAGATCCTGGAAGACTTCTCTTTTCTCTAAAGAATTTTTACAAAATACTGTAAGACATGAAATTTTGCAAAAAATACATTCATGGAAAACTCCACATTATGTATATTCCATTCAAATTCAATATACAATTTCCAGTATAAATAGGAGTGAGACTATTCGACTGTTATCCGCTCTTTTAAAAGAAATTTTTCTATTTCCGTTTAAGCTTATTTTGCTGACTGTGTCTAATTTCGCGAAGCCCCTAGATGCATTTTTTATTCATCCGGTTCGCTCTATATTGGCAGGACTTCTAGAAAGATTTCCATTTCTACTCAATCTATTTTCGAACCCACTGATAACGACTGGAATTGTTTTTGAATTGGCGTTAAGCTATGCGTTTTTTTATACCGATTTAAAACATTTGTATTACTTTGAGCCGGTTCCTTTGCATGTATACTTTTTTGCATTTCATGGAACTATACTGCTTTTAGTTTTTGAAGAAACGAAAAAGTATTTTAGACGCAAAGGCTATGCACTTGACTGGCTCGGATAGAGTTTAAATTCGCTTTAAAAAATCTAAGCATTTAAAACTATGTGCTTATGCCATCATCCTGGGGAAAAATTTTTAGAGTAAGCACATTTGGAGAATCACATGGTGATTCAGTGGGAGTTGTAATCGACGGAGTTCCGGGGGGATTAAATTTTAACCTCGAAGAAATTCAGAAGGATTTAACACGCCGTAGACCTGGACAAAATCTTTTGACGACACCACGCAAAGAAGACGACGAAGTTCGAGTTGTATCTGGAGTGTTTGAGGGGAAAACAATCGGTAGCCCCATTACGCTAATCGTGGATAACAAAAATCATCTCTCTAAAGACTATGAGAATCTCCGCCATATATATAGACCTTCTCATGCGGATTACACGTATCATGCGAAATACGGACATAGATCCCATGTAGGCGGGGCTCGCGCGTCTGTGCGTGAGACTATCGGACGAGTAGCCGCTGGAGCTTTTGCACGTTGCATTTTAGAAGAGGAACTCGGAATTCAAACTATTGCCTGGGTGGATTCTATTGGAGATGTATTTGCAAATATAGTGGCTAATTTGCCTAATTCGCAGGTAGATGTAGATGTGAATGATGTGCGTTGTCCTCATCCTGAGTATGCAGAGAAGATGATCGAAAAAATCAAAGAAGTTCGTAAAATTGGAGACTCAGTTGGAGGAACTATCCGGGCTGTGGTGCGTAACGTTCCACCCGGACTTGGTGATCCGGTTTACGACAAGTTAGACGGAGACCTTGGTCGCGCCATATTGTCAATACCCGCGTGTAAGGGATTTGAAATCGGATCTGGGTTTGAGGGAACTAAATACACAGGATCAACGCATAACGATGAGTTTTATGTTGAACCGGAAACAGGAAGAGTTCGCACTCGCACGAATCGCTCCGGTGGTATGCAAGGTGGAATTTCCAATGGGGAAGAAATCTTAATCCGCGCAGCATTTAAGCCTACGGCGACTATCGCAAAATTTCAGAACACAGTAAACGACTCTCCCGAAGATGTGCAAATGAAAGCAGGCGGCAGACACGATCCATGCGTTCTTCCGCGTGCAGTTCCAATTGTAGAAGCAGCGATTAATTTAGTGTTAGTCGATGCATATTTTTATCAGCGTGCACTTCAACCGGAATGGTTTACAAAGTGGAAGAAGAAATAATAAACGGGAATTCGGAGATGCAGCCAAACCAAGTATAGTATAAAAAAATAGTCTATAAACTATCTTTTGTAATTTTTGAAATTACGAAGTAATAAAACTTTTTCTCGATATACTTATAAGAAATACTACCTCCGGAATAGGAATCGCTGATATTGTATTTTTCATAGGTCTCCTGGTTAACTTGAACCGTTGATTTAGTTTCCGAGTTACGACCGAGAATTGCGGCTAATTTATATTTGTCAGTCTTTCTTTTTTTGTCACGCAAGGGATCTGTTTCGCAATTGGCAAAATTTAGAATTAGGAATGCTATTATTATATATCTCATAAAATCCTCTTATTTGTTTGAATAAAATACAGTTTTATTTTTAAACTTTTCTCCTCTTAAATAATTTAGGCAAGCAATTTCTTTGCAGAAAATTTAAAAAGGTAAGGTAATTTTTTAACTGTTAATTTTGTATACTTTGATGGATTTTTCTTTTCCTTTCAATTGGTAATCCCCCAGTGAAGTGAATTGAAAATATTCTTTTGCTAAATCATAGGTATTCTCTCCTAAAAGAATATTAGTTCCAAATTGTTTATTCAATTGCTCAAGTCGGGCTGCTACATTTACATCGTCGCCAATCACAGTATATTCCATCCGGTCGGCTGAGCCGATGTTTCCCGCGACTACAACTCCTGTATTAATTCCAACCCTGGTTATGAGAGTGCGGTTTTTTCCAAATGTATGAGTAGTCATAACATTTTCTATTTCTAGAGCGGCATATATTGCGTTAACCGCATGATTGGGATCGTCGAGAGGAACGTTGAACATGGCGAAAATAGAATCTCCAATGTATTTATTGACTACACCTTTGTGAGATTGAATAATATTTACGAGGACAGAAAAATACTCGTTTAGCATTGTAACTATTTCTTTTGGTGTTAATTCCTCTGATATAGACGTATAATCAGCAATATCCGTTACTAGTATTGTGCATACACGAACTTCCCCTTCTAAATTTATTTTTTTGTCGAGGATAACAGTTGCTATATCTTTTGTAACATATTTTCCAAATGTATCACGTATCACTTCCCGTTCTTGTAATCCTATTACCATCTCATTAAATTTTTTTGTGAGAATTCCGATTTCATCATCTGTAGTAATAGCAGCCTGCGTTGAAAAATCTCCTTCGCTCACTTTACTAATTCCTTTTAATAGTAAATCAATTGGTTTTGTAAAAGCGCGGGTAATCAAAATAACCGCTATGATTGTTCCAATAAAAACAACAAACCGGTCAATTAAAACAGTTTCTAAAGGACTTAAGCTTGTAAATTGTTTGTATTTATCCTCTATTACAAATGCCATTTTTAATTCCAAAATTACGAGAAGCGAGGGAAGAACAACCAGAAAGAAAAATACAAAAAACAATGTTTGTCCAATCTTTCTTTTTCCTGCCGGATAAAGAATATTGAATTTTGTAAAAACTTCTTCCTTGAGGTCTAGCTTGAAATCATTGATTAAGAAGTAGGCGATAAAGGAAGGAAACAGCGCATAAATAAAATATATCGCTGGAAGAATAGATAGAAAGAAAAACTCTGGTGGAATTTGTTCTACGATAAAGTCGTCTGGATTTTTAAAAAGATTTGGGAAAAAGTATAGAGGCAAAAGAGTAATAGCCACATATAAGTTTCCGATGGCAAATATCCAGAAAGATGAATACCAGCTTAACCGGTCAATCCGTATCTTTGTTTCTTCTGTGTCCTTGCCGCTAATAAATAAATCGTCAATTGGTTTATAGATAAAATAAGACCCGACGTAATTGAACAGTATATACAATACAAAATGAACCCCGCCTAATCCTAAAAAAATCGTTACCGATTGATGATAGATGAAATATATACTGTCAAATGCTACAATAACTGGAAACAAACCGAACATTGAAAGATAGTATCTTTTTTTCATTTTTATATTACCGTTATTACTATGTTTCCCTTCTTGTGTCCTTGTTCTGCATAATGATGAGCATCCGCTGTTTGCTCTAGCGGATAATGCTTGTCTATCACAGGTTTTAATTTGCCTGATTCAACTAGTTCTTTTAAAAAAATTAAACCTTCTAAGGTTTCGCTTATTACGCCGGAGATAACTTTTTTCTTGCTTGTAATTGAAAGCCATAAGCCAGCAAGAGCCTGCGATACAATAGCAGCACCTAGAATTAAAGTTCCTTTTTCCTTGAGAGAATTTTTATAATTTGAAAGTAGAATTTTATTTACAGTTTCAAATATTACATCATAGGTTTCCCCGTTTTTTGTAAAATCTTCTTTGGTGTAATCAATCACTTTATCTGCTCCTAGGGATTTCACCAATTCTAGATTTGCACTGCTGCATACACCTGTAACCTCTGCTCCAAAGTATTTTGCAAGCTGAACAGCGTATGTACCTACTGCGCCTGACGCACCGTAAATAAGAACTTTTTGTCCGAGCTGAATATTTGCTTTTTTTATAAAATCCAAAGCAGTTAATCCAGCAAAGGGAATTGCGGCGGCTTCTTCAAACGAAATATTGTCAGGCTTAATCGTAATTATTCCCTTCTCCGGCAAACACTTATATTCCGCATAGGTGCCAAGACTCATTCCAGTCGAGCCAAAGACTTTGTCTCCTATTTTAAATAATTTTACATGTTTGCCAATTGCCTCTATTTCTCCGGCAAACGCTCCTCCCAAAATCGGAATTCTAGGTTTTGTTAAGCCGAAGAATAATCTCACAGCAGGAGGGTCAGGCTTTCGCAGTCGCCAATCTCCTGTTGAAACGGACGTTGTATGAATTCTAATTAGGATTTCATTGTCTTTTGGAACTGGTTTTTTTACTTCTTTTAATGTAAGGACCTCGGGTGATCCGTATTTTGTGTAAACAATTGCTTTCATTAGTTATGAGCTAAAGCATCTACCTGTTTTGTAAATACAAATATTAATAAAGTTATTTATTCAAATCACAGTATCTTATTTCTATTTCTGGATTTGTTAATAAAAGCGAGGGGCTAATTCCGAAATTCTGCTTAAATGTTTTACTAAAATGAGCAGAGTCTGTAAAGCCGGCATCATGTGCTGCATCGGTAAGGCTAAACCCTTTTTGTAGAAGCGTGCCTGTCTTGCGGACTCTCAACCAGAGCAGGTAACGACGAATAGGCAGTCCCATTTCTTCTGCAAATAAATGACGAAAACGATCAGGGGAAAGTTCTGCCCTTGAGGCAAGTTTTTGCAAACTGATTTTGGATGGAAGTTCCTCTAGCGACTGAAGGTATTTAAGAATATCCCTAACTCTATAGTCAATAGGCGATTTTAAAGAAGGAGGCAAATACTTATTTTCCCCTATTAAGTTTAGAATTGTCGTAACTAGCTCTCTTGCCTTTGCACAGTCTAGTGAAGCCAGTATTTCTTTTTCTAAAGCGTTGGGGATTTTCTCGCCTAATTCTAGCGGCTTATCTTGCGAAAACTTTCTTAATGGAGCATATTCAGGTGAGTCGGGATCTACTTGAATGACTAGAATTGATGAATTAGAGCTTAGCCTATGCTCATAATTAGAAGGAAGAAATATTGAATTGAGGTTTTTCTTTTCGCCATTTGCAAATTCTAATTCAAAAGGATTTCCGAAGCTATGAATGATGGATGCAGCATAATGAGTGTGAGAAAAATTTGAATGGGAATGCGAATAGAAAAACGCGAATCCACCCCATACATACAAAAAAGATTTTTTACTTGAATCTATATTCATTTTTCTGCTCTTAAATTTTTTTGTATTTCTAGCCGTTTTTTACAAGCAAGTTTTTAAATAATAGTGTATACATAAGCATAATCAAAAAGGATTAAAGGAAAAACAATATGAAAACTATAGATGAAAGAATGTCAGGCTATGCTGCCTATCACAAAAATCCCAAGAATAAATTCACTCATTTTTTTGGAGTGCCAATGGTGTATTACTCGCCTCTCATCGCATTAGGCTGGGTGCCTCTTTTTGATTTAGGAGGATTTACAATTACACTCGCATGGGCGGTTTTCGCTCTTGTAATGATTTGGTATTTTACATTGGACATTCAGCTTGCAAGCATCATGCTTCTAATTTCAATTCCAATTGTATACGCTACAGATATTGTTGCAAAAATGCCGTTCTATGAATCACTCACAATTTTTCTTGGAATCAAAATTATAGGTTGGGCAATACAACTCATCGGTCATGTGTTCGAAGGTAGAAGACCGGCACTCGTAGACAATCTACTGCAATCTCTGATGGCTCCTCTTTTTCTTATCGCGGAAGTTTTATTCTTCTTCGGAATCAGAAAGGATTTAGAAAAATCAGTTTCCGAAAAAGTAATACTCTTAGGCAATTCGAAAGTAACCTAGGCTATGCTGCGTCTGCTTTTTGATTTATTTCGTCTAGCATAGAAATGATTTTGTCTGTTGTGGAATCATCGAATACATCGCTGATTCCATTTGAACTAACATCAGTAAACGGTGGCTCAAATAACATAGCTGGTTCAATGACTCCTTTCACGCTCAAGTAATTGATGATTGTATCCATGAACTTGATTTGGCGAGCATTGAGAGTTTGGTTGCCAAGAATTTTTCCAAATAGTTCTTTTGCTACCTTTGCTTCAAGCCCTACTATGCTCCTGATAAATCTTCCAAGCGGTTGTTCCCCGTAAGCCTCTACAAATTGTTCTTTAGTACCTAAACTCCCTTGGTCAAAAAGCATTCGTTCGAGTTCTTTGATATCTGTTTCTGTTATTTGTAGATTGTTTCTTATTTTATAAATGGTTGTGTGATTGTTATTCTCTTTGAGGTATCTTTCCACTTTTCGTTTGTAAGCATCCAAATCATTTAGATTAAAGGATAAATCTTTTATTGTTCCTTCTCCTATTTCATCTTCAAAATGCGTTGTGATAATATTAGTCGAATCAGAATCTAAGAATTGTATCAAACTTCTAAGTTCTATTCGTATTTTTTCTATAATAGGAATTTCTGCACCTTTCCAGAAATTTTCTTCTTGGGCTTTGCGGATAATGTCCATTTTCTCTGCTACTTTAGGAATGCTTCCCTTCTTACTGAGTTTACTAGCTGTAAGTCGAACTCTTTTAGTGAGTTCTTCCATTGCCTTCTCACCGGTCTTTGTCTTTAATTGTATATCTAATAAAAGTAAATCAAATCTCTTTGCTAATTCATCTGTATCTGCCTCTAAAACGATAGGCGCGATATGATCGAAGATTTCCTTTATATCTAAATCACTTAAATCTATCCAAGCACTTGGATCTCTGTATCTTTCTACAGTCTGTAAATGTTGTCTTACAATGAAACTTTGTAAATCCAAAGCCTGTGTTTGTCCGATGAGTCGATTTAGGATTTGTTCGGAGTAATCTTTTAATACAGAGTTTTCCTCTTTAGAGAGAACAATCATAAGCCTCAATCTTAATTCAAATAGTCTTTGACCTACTGATTTTATTGTATTTGTCTTTATGCCTTTGGGATTTACTTCAAAGAATTCGAAGTTCTCACAAAAATCAAAGATAAGAAATTCTTTTTTATCTAATCCATGACCAAATAGATTTTTAGAAAGTCTTGTTCCTCGTCCGACCATTTGCCAGAATTTAGTAAGACTCTTTACTGGTTTGTAAAAAACAAGATTACATACTTCGGGAACATCTATCCCTGTATCGAGCATATCGACAGAAACTGCTATTTGAGGAAAACGCTTGTTATCCTTAAATAATTCTAATAAGGATTTTCTTTGTTCTTCTTGGTAGTCGATTACTCGTAAGAATTCTCCTTTGTATTGTTTGAATTGTTCGTTGAACCGCTCTTCGATAAACTTTGCATGACTATGAGAGCGAGCAAATATCATTGTCTTTGCAAGTTTGTCTCCGCCTTCTACTTTGATCCCCTTTCGTATGATATGAGATAGAATTTGATCCACTGTATTTGTATTAAACAACCAGTCATTGAGTGCGCTGGATTCAATTTCTTTCACAAATAATTCTTCTGTGATTGGATCAGAAAATTTTTCTTCGTATTCTTCTTTTTCTTCTTCGCTTAACTCGGAGTATTTAATTCCTTCTCTATGAAACTTTGTAGGTACAGAAATCCCAACCGGTGGAACTAAGAAACCATCTCGCACTGCCTCGTCTAATTCATACGCAAACGTTGGATTATTCGCTTCCATTCCAAATAACTCATACGTATCCTTACTCGTTTCAGTCTTTGGAGTTGCTGTGAGTCCAATTCGTATCCCATCGAAATACTTAAAAATTGCTTTGTAGCGATTGTAAACAGAACGATGAATTTCATCAAATAGGATTAAATCAAAATGACCTACTCCATAAAAACGATTGTCTCCGTCCATTTCTCCATCAATCAAATTGATTAAAGTCTGGTAGGTAGAAAATACAATCCGACTACTATCATCTTCCTTTTCTTCTACGAGATTTATACCCGGAAGATTAGGAAGACAGGTATTGAAACTTTTCTTTGCTTGCTCGACAAGCGGAATTCTATCTGCTAAAAATAAAACTCTTTTTACCCAGTTGGCTTTGCTTAGAAAATCTACAATAGAAGCGGCAACTCTTGTTTTGCCTGTTCCGGTTGCCATGATAAGAAGTGTATCTCTTTGTTTTCGTTCTAATGCTTCCGCGACTCTTCGGATTGCTTCTTGCTGGTAAGGTCTTTCGGTAATTGCTAAATTGATTGTTTCATTGGCGAGTGATTTTTTAGAAGTTCTTCTCTGGATTAAAAGCTCCAATTCTTCTTTTGTATAAAATCCAAATACACTGCGCGGAGGATAATTCTTGTCATCCCATAGACCAGTTTCATATCCATTGGAATAAAACACAATAGGACGTTGTCCAAAATCTCTCTCCAATCCATTGGCGTAAAGTCTTGCCTGTTCGCGTCCTGCTTCTTTGTCTTTCTTGGTTCGTTTGGCTTCTACTACTGCGAGTGGTTTACCATTATCCCCCCAGAGAACATAGTCTGCAATTCCATCGCCAAGTGTTCCGTCTGTTTGCGGCATACAACTCTTAATCGGATATTCCCGAACATTTTTTCCATATGGATCCCAGCCTGCTTCTCTTAGCAATACGTCGATGTAAATATTTCGTGTTTCACTTTCCGTTATATCAGATGGAATTGGTTCTGATAACGGTAGATAACTTTCCTTAGCCGCTTTAAATTTTTCTAGTTCTTCCTGAACTTTTTTTAATTCTGTTTGTTGCTCGTGAAATTTTAATTCTAAGTTTTTAAGTTCTTCTTTTGTTTTGTCTTTTCCTGTTTCTCTAGGTATTAAAGATTCATCAAAGACTGGAATTTCTGGTTTTTTCTGGCTATAGACTCGCACGACCCAGGAGGTAAATCCATGCAATAGTTTTACTACATACAGAGCTTCGTTTTCTTGGATTCTTGCTTTTGTGTGAACGGCTGTATTTCCTAATTTACGAATCAAGTTTAGGTATTGAAACTTATCTTTGACTAACGCTTTGAATTTTTCATCATGTAGTAAAGAATTAAGAGATGTATCATAAGGAAGTTCTAAATCAGAATCATGCTCATATACCCATCGTATCCAATCTTCCAAACTCTTCCTGCAAAGCATCGCTGTATACATCGGCGCCCGATATATATTTTTCTCAGCCTCAGTTGGGTCTTCTGAAAGTGCTGTCCAGTTTTGTTTTAGGAATAAAAAATTACTCATCTCTCTACTCTTTATCGGATTGGAAAGAGCGGAAGTTTACCGGAGTTTCTTTTAAGTTAGCTCACCTTTGAATGTTTGTTGTAGTAGTGAGTGGATAATGCCACTATGCCTTAACTAAGACAAATTCTTTTTTCTTTGAATTCTTTCGTCTAACAGTGATTTCTAATTCTAAATCTAATTGGGAAATATAATCAATAAGAGTTGAAATTTTAAAATCAGTTCTAGATTCAAGTCTAGAAATTGCCGACTGACTAAATCCTTCCATATCAATCTGTTTAACTCCTAACTCTTTTCTTAAATCACCTAAATTCATTTTTAATATTTCTTTTCTTGCGTTTTGTTTGGCTCTATTCACTCTCCATGCAGGAAGTGTTTTTTCAGCATGAACAATAAAATTTGTTAATTTTCCTTTCTTTTCCATGTTATCCTCTATGAAGAATCAAAATAGAACTCAAAATATCTTATCAATAATATCTCGGATTCGAATTTTGCGTTTTGTTACGACGCTAAATTTTCCGTAAAGATTATCTCCGTATTCAGAAAGAATTTTTTTGACGGCAAAAATTATTTCTTCCATGTCTTTATCCTCGTATCTAAGGAAAATAACTCCTGCAGATTCTGATTTATGAGAAAAAATCCATTCGCCAAAATCTTTGTCTTCCGTTAGAATCAAACATTCTCTTTCATTTGCCATAACGATGATTTCAATATCTTTGATCCCGCGATAGCTTTCACGAATTGATAAAACTTCATAATTCTCATTTCGCAATGACTCAATAATATAAGCATCGATATTTTCGTCTGCGATAATTCTAACTTGCAATCAGCTCTTCCTTAGAAAGCATGTCAGCCGCAAAACTTAAAGCAGCATATATATCAGCCGCTTCTAAATGAGGATAGGATTGTAATAATTTTTCGATAGAATTCTTTTCTGATAGTTTACGTAAGATTAGTTCTATTGTAATTCGGGTGCCTTTGATGATTGGCTTTCCAAGCATAATTCCCGGATCAGATGTAATTCTAGTTTTATAGTCCATACTTTTTATTACTACCTACTTTAAATAAATTGGCAAGTCATTTTTTGGAAAAAATTTAACCACGGATGAACACAGATACACACGGATATTTTTTCTTGTCGGTGCGTCGAAGGGGTTTATGTCAACTCACCTTTGAATGCTTTTTGTAGTAGTGAGTGGAATAGGTTGTTAGTGTGGGTAATGGTAATTAGCTTACTAAGCTACTTTTATTTTTTTAACTGGTGAAGAAATATTTCCTTCGAGATTTTCATCCTTTTCGATGTAGTAATTTTTGCGACCTGCGTAGTGATCGTTTAATCTTCGTTGTATACCTTCAGGAGTCCAGACAGCAGAACGCTCCAGTCCTTTGCATTCTTCTTTAGTTGCGGGACGACGGACTCCATTTTCAACTAGAACAAAATGATCTGTTCGAAAATCATAAAAAGCAAAATCATATTTTAATATGCGGGCATACGTATGAAAACCTTTTTCTAGGGGAACTTTCACAATTGCCCCGATAGTTCGCCTTTGCCTTTTAATAATAGTTTTCATAAAGATTAATCCTTAAAAAACTTATTTAGAATAAATTTTAAAATATCTATTAAAGCGACTTCTTTATTTTCCATTACATTTTCTTCGTTTTGTTCATGTCGGTGGTGAGGAAAGGTTGATAGCTCTCGATGATGATTTGCATTATCCCATCGTATAATTAGAAGTCCATTTTCTGATTGCCAGTGAAAGGAATATTTTCTAAGATTTCTCTTGATAGATTCTCTTGTGAAAAGTTCTGATTTATCTGTAAACTCGATTTTCAGTTTTAGTAGATAACTTTCATTATCCTCTTGAAAATCTAATACTTCATAGCGAGATACTATTTGGCTATTATCCAACCAATTGAATATTTCCGTTTCGGATGTCACTCACTCGTTCCTTTATACGACTTAAAAATCCTTCATAAGCATCCCATTCAATATAATCATCCCATTCTTCGAATGACTCTTTCTCGGCATTTTCCACTCGGCTTTGAAATGTTAGAAAATCAGTTTTGTATTTGTTTTTAAATATGGAAATCTTTTCTCGATAATGGCTTTCTTTTGAAAGCGAATCAAGAAGCATCCAATGAATTAGAGTTTGTTTGTCAACAAGCACCATAGCATTTCAAGTAAATTTCTGTTTTTTATAATTGTCAATTAAAAAAACTACCTTTTAAGATTACCACCGATGGACACGGATGCACACGGATAATTTTTCTTGTCGGTGCATCGAAGGGATTTACGTCAATTCACCTTTGAACGCCTTTTGTAGTAGCGAGTGGAATAGGTTGTTGGTGTGGGTAATGGAAGATTAACCACGGATAGATGGTTCGATACGCTAGCCCGGATGCTGCTACTTGGTTGGTGAGCTTGTCGAATCCACACCACGGCGCACGAACTTTTATTTATAATTTATGTCAATTCGCCTTTGAATGCTTTTTGTAGTAGCGAGTGGAATAGGTTGTTGGTGTAGGTAATGGAAGATTAACCACGGATGAACACGGATGCACACGGATATTTTTTCTTGTCGGTGCGTCGAAGGGGTTATTATGATTTGCCGTATCTATTTGCTTTGCTTAATTCCTAACCTTCGTGTTCTTCGCGTGCTTCGTGGTTAAACTCTTTTCACCGCGAAGGGCACGAAGATCACGAAGGGGTTTACGTCAGCTCACCTTTGAATGCTTTTTGTAGTAGCGAGTGGAATAGGTTGTTGGTGTGGGTAATGGAAGATTAACCACGGATGGACACGGATGAACACGGATGTTTTTATTGTCGGTGCTTCGAAGGGGTTTATGTTAGTTTGCCTTTG
>JANMOF010000460.1:0-1682 GCA_031368925.1 Leptospiraceae bacterium | reverse complement strand
GACAGGTCTTTATTCCATCGGATTCAATCCGACGAAATATGGTTTTTTCACCAGGGAGAGCCAATAGAAATTTTATTTTTTAAAAATGGACAATTAAATGCCGTCCTTTTGGGAAATGATTTTGAAAACGGGGAGTTTCCTCAAGTGTATATTTCTGCTAATACCTGGTTTGCAGCAAGACTTAAAGAATCTATAGGATATGCGCTCGTAAGTTGCACTGTAGCTCCGGGGTTTGACTTTGCAGATTTTGAATTAGCATCAAGAGAAAACCTTATTCAGGAATTTCCTCATTTGAAAGAAATAATCCAAACTTTTACAAATGAATAATCACACCTAATCAGACTCTAATCATAAAATCCCGAAGAAAATTAATTTATTTTAGATTATTATCAAAAGAACACAAATTATTAATGATTTCGATTATAAGAAAATGTACTTCCGCTAGAAAAGTAATTTTATTTTTTTCATTCATCCTAGTATAACATTCGGTTCTTGCAATGTAAATATTCATGAAACTATTTAAAAAGTATTTCAAATTATCTCATTTTGTTCTTTTATGTTCTGCTATAGCTTCCAGAACTACAGCCCAATCTATTGCAAAGTTGCCCGATAACAACTGGTGGACAATAAGTAATCTCAGTCTTAATATCCCCGGTTCTTTTTCCTATAATGATTCGAGCTATTATGATCTAAATTATGGCCGGCTTTATTCCTGGGAGTCGCTCAAAAAGCTTGCTCCTCATTAGGGAATGGTTGGCATTTGCCTTCTACCGCCGAATGGAATAATCTACTGAAACATTATGGTGGTGCATTCCAGGATTCAATACATAATGGCAAAGATGCCTTTGAAAAACTGCTGAGCCGGGAAAAATCAAATTTCAATGCTACACTTGGTGGTAATAAAAACATCGATGGGACATATAGCAGGATCGGGGCACATGGCTTTTATTGGACTTCAACAGCCGTAAATGATGAAAGTGCCGGATTTCTCAATTTTGCAAATGGCAGAAAAGTACTTTATTTACAACCCGATATGGAAAAAAACCGTGCTATTTCTGTGCGGTGTATTAAGCTCTCTAAATAACCTGGAAAGTATATTTTTTATCTTTAAATCAATGCTCAAAGCAAGTCCAATCACCAACTTTCCGCATAATAAAGACCTCAACTCCTAAGCCAAGGCATTCTCTGTCCCCCTTTGAACCGGCTGAAAGAAACTAGAATTCTATAAATTTGGTATGATTGACTGCACTTTCAGACTTATTTTGCGAAGGTATTCTCCAAATTAGGGACGTATAAAATCAAATATTCCTAATAAGATTATCCATATTCAGAAATAAAATTATTAGAAATCAAAAATTTTGCTTTCAACAGATGAAAAAAATTTTAGTGCTTTGTACCGGTAATAGTTGCAGAAGTCAAATCGCCGAAGGATACTTACGCTTATTTACAAACGGCAAAGCTGAAATATATAGTGCCGGTATTGAAACACACGGGGTTAATCCAAGAGCCATTGCTACTATGAAAGAAGATGGTATAGATATCTCGAATCATACATCAAACAATATGGACGAATATCAGGGTATCGACTTTGATTTTGTAATTACTGTATGCGATAATGCGAAAGAACGTTGCCCGGTTTTTCCATCTAAAGCAAAATTGTTTCATGTCGATTTTCCCGATCC
>JANMOF010000452.1:0-12577 GCA_031368925.1 Leptospiraceae bacterium | reverse complement strand
TGACCCTGAGTAGAAACGGTCTTATCCGCAGAGAGGACAGTTACGATTAGCTGCACTTCACAGAAGTAACCTTCTGGAAACATAGGGCGAATCGGTCTATCAATGATGCGAGAGAGTAATACTTCGTATTCGGAAGGTTTGCTTTCTCGTTTAATATATCCACCAGGAATGCGTCCTACGGAATACATTTTTTCTGTGTATTCGCAAGTTAATGGGAAAAAATCTTGCCCTTCTTTGGAATCGTCTACCGCGCAGACAGTAGCGAGCATAACAAGATTTCCGATTCTGTAGACAACACTACCATCGGCTTGCTTTGCCCAATTACCAGTTTCAATGGATATAGATTCCCTATCGAAATTTAGATTGTGTTTGTGTATCATAGTAGATCCTGAATTACTTTCTTAATCCAAGTCTCTTGATAAGATTTCTGTATCTGTCAAGATTTTTAGATTTTAAGTAGTCCAGCATCTTCTTTCTCTGGCTAACGAGTCTTAAAAGACCTCTACGAGAGAGATGGTCTTTCTTGTGCGTTCCAAAGTGGATGTTTAGGTCATTGATTCTACTATTTAAAAGCGCAATTTGCACTTCAGGAGAACCAGTATCGCCAGCTTTTTGCTGGTAGTCGGTGATGATTGTTTTCTTAATTTCTGTTGTTATCATATTACGTTATTAGTCTTCTATTTTAGACCAAGTTATTAACAGGGCTATATTGATAAACTAATTTTCATCCGGGTTGTAAAAAACTTTTAAGTATTTATAAGGTAAATGGGCTTTTTTTTCTTCCGTGCTACACCAAGCGAGAAGATTACCATTATTATCTCGCAATAGAAAATTCCCTTCTAGACCATTAGGATCAATATACCCACCATGACGAACAGATTTCGTTTCTTGCTCATTCAAATCAAGCCAAGGAAACTTAATCAAATCTTCTAACTTAGAGAATTTACATTCTGGTAAAAGAATTTCTTCTACACCAAGTGCCTGTTCAAGAGGAATCGCACCAATCGCCGTCCGAACTAAGCTTTCCATATACATAGGAAAACCAAGTGCCTCACCCAAATCCATCACGATCTTACGAATATAAGTTCCTGAGCTGACACGCAGACTCATTTCAAATCCAAGTTCTGTTAAATTCTGATACTCAAATTGGTAAATCTGCATTTGGCGACGAACAGATTCAAATTCGATCCCATCGCGAAAAAGAGACGATTGCCTCATCCCTCCTACTTTCAAGGCAGAAATAACCGGCGGAATTTGCGAAGTAGTGTTTTTGATTCTTAGAATTTCTTCTTTTATGCGAGATGTATTTTCAGCATAGAAAGTTTTAATTTCTTCTGAAGTTCTTTCTTCGATTGTATTTCCATCTCTATCGCCCGAGTCAGTGCTTCTACCAAATCTTACTTTCGCAAAATAGCCCTTATCCTCTTCTAAGAATACGCTTGAAAATGATGTATAATCTCCAAAGGGTAATATGAGTAAACCTTCGGCTGCTTTATCTAAAGTCCCTGTATGCCCTATTTTAATAGGCTTTTTATGCTTTTTGATTTTTAAAACCAGATCCGAAGAAGTTATTCCCGGTGGTTTATGGACTAGAAAAAAACCTGAATTAATCCTTAGATTCCTCTTCTATATGAGGCAAATCATCGTTATTTGGTAAGTCTTCCTTTTCGGAAGGCAATTCAGTATTAGACACAAGCCCTTCTGTTTCTGCCTGATAATTTCGAATCGGTGGAAGATTATCAATAAAGTTATTCATATCAAGAGACTTAATATAATCTTCATCCCAGAGAAAAGTAATCTTTGGCGTTAGCCGCAGTTGTAGTTCTTTTGCTAGGATATGCTGGAAAAATCCTTTTGCAGTGCGAAGTGCATTCAATAAGGATTTTTTTCCCTTTTCATCAACGTAGGAAGTAACCCATACTTTGACTGTCGCCATATCATTGGAAAGCTCAGCTCTATGAACCGAGACAATACCAATACGAGTATCTTTCATTTTACCAGATACAATCAGTTTAGCGATTGACTTGATAATCTCCGATTCAATTTTTTTCTTACGCGTTTCGTTCATAATTTTTTGCCACAGAGACACGGAGGCACAGAGGCACAGAGAGTTTAGTGAATTTATTCCAAAGATAATTGATAGTATGTTTATTTTTCATTTTAGTATATTCAAAAATTCTAATATATCACCACCTCCGTGACTCTGTGCCTCTGTGGCAAATCTTCTGTCGGAGTCACCGAGGAGGAATCTTTTAGAGTTTTCTTGCTATGGAGTTGATCTCGTAGACTTCGATTTCGTCGCCTACTACAAAGTCGTTGAATCCATCTACCAAGATACCGCATTCAAAACCAGTTAATACTTCGGAAACGTCATCCTTCACACGCTTGAGAGATCTTAACTTGCCATCGAAGATAACAACGTTATCCCGCACAACGCGGATGAGATTGTTTTTCTGAATCTTGCCTGATGTAACCATACAACCAGCAATGTTTCCAACTTTGGAGATTTTGAATATATCTCTAATTTCAAGCTTACCAACGTTCTTCTCAACTTTTTCTGGTTCGAGCAACCCTTCCATCGCAGCTTTGATTTCATTTACCACATCATAGATAATGCTATAGTATTTGATTTGAACGCCTTCTTTATCGGCTAGCGCCAAAGTTCTTGGATTTGCACGAACATGGAAACCTACCACGAGAGCGTTAGACGCAGATGCAAGCATAACATCAGTATCTACAATTGCACCGGTACCAGCATGAATCACATTGAGTTTAACATCAACAGTAGAAAGTTTTTCTAGAGATTCTTTAATCGCCTCAGCAGAACCACGAACGTCAGTCTTGATAATAATCTTAAGTTCTTTGAGTCCACCTTGCGAGATAATTTCGTTCATGTTATCTAGTGTTACTTTAATAACAGTAGATGCTTGACCAATACGTTGGTATTCCTTTCTATGCTGAGAAATGTTACGAGCTTCCTTCTCATCGCGGATAACGTCAAACGGATCCCCTGCATCAGGCACTGCCTCTAAACCAGTCACAAGAACTGGAGAGGAAGGATCAGCAAATTGCATTTGTTGACCATGATCGTTATACATAGCACGCACACGTCCAGAATGAACTCCTGCTAAGAACGGATCTCCAATTCTTAGAGTTCCATTTTGAATGAGAACAGTTGCGACAGCACCACGACCCGGATCAAGTTTTGCTTCAATGATAGTTCCTTTGGCAATTCGATTTGGATTTGCTTTAAGAGTTAGCATTTCAGATTGAATCAAGATCATTTCGAGTAATTTATCGATTCCAATATTTTCACGAGCAGAAATCTTACATACGATGGTTTTACCACCCCACTCTTCCGGTAATAATTCTAAGTTTGTTAATTCTTGCAGAACTTTATCCACATTAGCCGCAGGTAAATCAATTTTGTTAATAGCAACGATGATAGGAACATCGGCAGCCTTAGCATGATTAACCGCTTCTATCGTTTGAGGCTTAACACCGTCATCCGCAGCAACTACAAGCACAACTATATCAGTAATAGATGCACCGCGGGCACGCATAGAGGTAAATGCTTCGTGTCCTGGTGTATCTAAGAATGTAATAACTCCGCGAGGAGTTGCTACCTGGTAAGCACCAATATGTTGAGTAATTCCACCCGACTCTGTATCAATAACAGCACTCTTACGAATGGTATCGAGTAATTTTGTTTTACCATGATCCACGTGACCCATGATAGTAACAACTGGTGGACGATTGATATAATCTTCCGGTGTATCTTTTTCTTCTTGGATAACTGTTTCTTCATAAAGAGAAACGATCTTAACTCCACATCCATACTCATCAGCGAGTAGAATGGCAGTGTCGCTATCAATAACGTTATTGATTGTAACCATCATTCCCATTTTCATGAGTTTAGCAATTACATCCCCCGGTTTTAGGTTTAATTTTTTTGCAAGCTCGCCTACTTGAACATTTTCCATAATGGAAATTTCTTTTGGCACAGTCGTTCCAGACATTGGAATTCCCTGTTGCTTCTTATACATTTGTTTAAAAAATTTGCTGTTTTCTTGCGAGCGATCATTCGCCTTGTCCCTGTTTCTATCGAATGTGCTACCAGGAACATTTCGTTTACGGCTAGCGGTTGATCCAGTATTTGCTGCATCCTTTGAAATATCTAGAGAATTTTGTCCAAATCCTCCGCCCTGCCCAGCACCAGTATTTTGACCCGGTCTTGGAGGATATGGTCTATTACCCCCACCCTGTTGTCCGGGTCCACCCGGTCTTGGAGGATATGGTCTTGGTGGATATGGACGATTACCCCCACCACCTTGCTGTCCTTGGTAATTACCCTGCGGACGAGGCGGTCTGTTGCCTCCACCTTGAGAAGAATCACGGTTAATTTGTTGACTGCCACCCACTGGTTTTTGTGGTCTAGAAACTATCGGGTTTCGATCACCCGATCTAACCGGATACACTGGATTAGCCAAAGGTCTTGGATGAGAAGTCTGTCCATGATTTTGCTGTTGGTTTTGATTATAAGTAGGCTGTCTTTTGATTTCCTGTGACTGGCTTTGATGAGAAGAATCTGTATGCTCTTTTTCTTTCTCTTTTTCCTTCACTGGCTCAGGAATATTTCTATTTACAATAATTCTTGCATTTGATTCATCTGTTGGTCGAACAAATGGTTTAGGCGCTAATTGCTGTCTTTCGTTCTCCTCTTTTACCAGCGAATCCAAATCCTTTTTAGGTTTTGGTGAAGCCGATACATTAGAGGAAGCGGTATCGACAGTTGGAGTGGATTTTCTCTTGATCACAATTTTCTTGTGCGAAGAATCCTGTCCCTGTAGAAGCTTATCTTTGATTGATTTGTTATCTTTTTTTTCTTCCATAATTTTTCTGCAACTCACGAGTGAGTGCCAGCGGTTAGCCTGCTTAGCCCTCCTCTACAAATTCTACTGATTCAGAAAGAAGTCGTAAAATTTGCTCCGAAGTTGTCTGTCCAACACCCGGAATCTTGGCAAGATCTTCCGACTGCATTTCAATAAGAGTTTCTACATCATTGACGCCACCACTTTGTAAAAGACTTACAACGCGTGGAGTCAATCCAGGGATTTCACTTAAAGGAGTTCCGAGTGAATCTTCCTCAAAAGATTCTACGACTTTTGAATGACTAGCATTATGATTGTTAAATAATTTATCCAATCTATCTCGAGCTTCTGGCGAAGTCATATCTTCATTGTATTGGGAAACAGATTTGATATCAATCTTGAACTGACAAAGTTGAACGGCTAACTTCACGTTAGACCCACTAGAGCCAATAGCAAGTGAAAGAGAATCATCTGGAACAATAACAAGAGCTTCGCGGTTATCATGATCCACTCTTACTTCAACAGGTTTAGCTGGAGAAATTGCATTCGTAATAAACTCAGATGGGTTATCAGAGTATTGGATAATATCAATTCGCTCATTGCCAAGCTCTCTTACGATAGACTGGATTCGCACACCCTTCATACCAACACAAGCTCCGACGGGATCAATATCGCTTCTCGTTCCGCGAACTACAATCTTGGTTCTAACGGACGGCAAACGAGCAATATCCACAATCTGAACTAAGCCATCATAGATTTCAGGAATTTCCATTTCAAAAAGTTTTTTAACGAAATCTCCAGAAGCTCGCGAAAGAGTTATTACAAGACCTGTATCTCTAAACTTATCCTTTCGAAGTTCCACACGGGAGATAATTGCTTTTAGCCTATCGCCTGCTTTATACTTTTCACCCGGATTTTGTTCTTTTCTAGGCATGATGCCTTCGACTTTCCCGAGATCAATACTCATAGTGTCTTTGTTAATCCATCGTTGGAAATAACCGTGAGTTAATTCCCCTTCTTTAACTTTGTATTCATTAAATAATAGCTCTCGTTCCATTTCTTTTAGTTTCTGGAAGACCATTTGGCGCGCTTGGTTCGAAACAATGCGAGAAAGTTCTATAGGCTTTTCTTTGAACTGAATAGTTCCACCAACTTCCACTTCTGGATCAATCAGTTTTGCTTTTGCAAGAGATATTTCAAAAGGAGAATCGCTAGCAGCCTCTACAACCAGCTTTGGAGCTACAATGACAACTTCATTTTTATCACTGAATTCAACGTTGATGTCCGCTTCACTGCTTACTTCAAGACCTAATTTCTTTTTATAAGCTCCCACAAGAGAGTCTTTAATAATATTCAATACAGAGTCTTTAGAAAGCCCCTTATCAGAACAAAATTGCTGAATTGCTTCAAATAGATTCGTTTCGTTGTTTACTTGTTTCGTTGCCATATTAAAATTTAATGTATAAATTACCTTTTAAAATATCATTCTTGTCCAAACTAACTTTTTCACCTAACAACCTTTTACTTTTATGGTTTAAAGGTTCGAGAGTTACAATAGTTCCATCAAACCCTAAGATTTGAAAGACATTATTCACTTTCTTTCCTTTTTCCAAATAAAAAAGTTTTACAGGCACATTCAGAAACCTACCCAGATCTTCTGGTAGTCTCAGTTCTCTTTCTGCTCCTGCTGATGAAACCTGAATTGTATAATTTTCTTGCCCATGTGCAGTCTCAAGAAAATCCATAAGTCGTCTTGAAACTTTTTCGCAGTCCGTTATAGAAACCGAACCCCTTGGGTCTTGGAGATTATCCAGATTAATCTCAATCAGAAAATGATCATTGGCGGATTTTATCTCTAAGGAATATAACTGAATTGGATGTTCAATTATAGTAGTTAATACTTCCCTAATTTCAGACTCTGTTAATGCCAATAATAAACCTTTTCTCCAGACAACTTCTAACCTGATTCATAACTATTGAAATAAGACAGGTTAAAATTTCACAATAAAAACCTAGGTTGCCTTGTAAAGTAAAAAATATTTTTGTTAAGGAAACAGTGATAAACTTTAAGAAAACCCCTACTACCTATAAAGAATTTTAACCCGACCAATCCGTGTCCATAAAGTAAGGAAGAGTAAATCGAAGACCAGGCTAGTAGAGATGGAATTATTTCTTGAAAAAAAATTCATATCTTCTTCACCTTCCACTTATCTTTATTTTGAATATGCAATTCCTGTTTATGAAATTTACGAATACTATCTCGATGCCCAACACTAATAAATTGAATACCAGAAGTTTTAAGAAGAGAATACATTTTATCCTCATTGTCAGAATCAAGCGCACTTGTAGCCTCATCGAGGATTGCAATTTTCTTACCAGAAAGAATAAGTCTGCCAAAGGCTACTCGTTGTTGTTCACCAAGAGATAGTATATGAGAAAAATCCATTACCCTATCTAGATTATTAATTCTATCCGGTAAAGTTTCTAATCCAATTTTTCCAAGTAAGGTAACAAGCTCATGATCGGAAACTTGGCGTGATTCATTTGGGTAAGTCAGGACATCTCGAATCGAGCCTATGGGCAAATAAGGCTTTTGCGGAAAAAAGAAAAGCTCTTCTCTTTTAGGAATTAGAATTTGTCCGGAGCCACGAGTCCAAAGTCCTGCAATCGCACGAAGGAGAGAGCTTTTTCCTACTCCACTCGGTCCTGTGATAAGAAGTGACTCATTGGGTTTTAAAACTAGATTTAGATTGGATATAAGTTCATGCTCACCATCATAGGTAAATAGCTGTAAGCTTCTAAGCTCAATCGCATTCTCATTTTTAATTTCTATTTTTGTCGCGTCTGACTTTCGATTTTCCATTGCCTCTTTTAATTCACTAAGACGACTAACGTCAGCGAAGAAGACGGTGAGGTTTTCGAGATTAGACGCAATAATCAAAAGAGAAGCTATAATGTTTCCAAAGGCTTGTCCCGACTTGCCAATGGTTCCAAATTCAACTTTACCCTCAAAATAATTACCGGCAACAATAATCCAAGGCAAAGAACCGACAGCAAAATCTATTAAGAACTGAAAGTAAAATAAATTTGTACTAGTAACTAATATTTTAAATTTATTATCAATTACATCCTTTAAGTATTTACTAAGAACAGTATATTCGCGCTTAACCCCAGAATAAAAAGAAATTGATTCTGCATGCTCGCGCACTCTCATCAAATTATATCTAAAATCAGCTTCCTTTCTATATTGCTCTATATTCAAGCGAGAAAGCCTCCTACCGAAAACATAAATAGAAATGAAAGTAACGAAAGTCGAAATGCCTAAGGCGCAATAGAAAAGATTCCTCGAAATAATCCAGAGCATAGAAAAAAAAGCAATGGAGGTAAAGAAAGACTCAAAGACATCCAAGAAAAGTTTTAGAGTTTTTTCTACAAACGATCGAATATCATCTGTTATCCGTTGGTCTGGATTATCCAGCAATCTTTCCTGCTGCAATTTATAGAATGACTCATTTAGCAAATACTTTTCTAGAAAACTTTTAGTCATCCATTCCCGCCAAAACAAACCCATATATTGCTTCGTAAAAAAGGAAAAGGTAAATAAAGTTAGCCACAAAAGAAGTGCCCCAATTAAAAGATACAATGACTGAAAGTATTCCTCTTGCTTTTTTAACTTTAGATTATTCATCCATTGCTCTCTAATATTTGCCATCTCGACCGATACCCAAATGCTAAGTGATATTAGAACTAAGGAGAGAATAAGTAAAAAAATAGCCTTCTTCTTCACCTCCGAGACCCAAAACGGATACGAAAGATAATGTATCTTTCTAAAAATTTCTTTTGTGTTAGCTAGTAGTTGTTTCAAGTTGAGTTCCTTGCTGTTTGATATTCCTACTTAGTAGGCATTCCCCTATCATCGACTATTTCTTGTTTATCATTGTTGATGTAGGAGTGAACGGGGATTTGTCTCTTGTCTTTTCCAGAAGCATTTCTGAAACCAGCCGAATAGTTCCTAAAAGTTAATTTCATATTAGCCACATCATTATAATCTTTTAAGACATCCAAAGTTGATTCTGTCGTATTATCCGGCTGTACCGGTGTTAAATTTAGGGAACTAGTAGTATTTTCAATACTTCCATTGCAATTAAAATCAATTGAGCCAAATCCTGATTTGCCAGTGCCCGAGTTTTCATTTAATGAGTTTTCATTCATATCAGGACTTAAGCCATCAGAAAAAGCCATGACACTAGAGATAGACCACCTACTATCTGCGGAAGAATAACAACTAGTTGACCCTGGATTAATATTATTATCCTTCAAATATCGATAATATGGCAAGCCGGTCTCGCTTGCATTTAATGGAATAGAACTCATATATAAATAGTTCATAAGACTCATATAATTAGGCTTAAAATTCTTTGCCTCAAAGCCTCCATGATGAAGTCCCAGATTATGCCCAAGTTCATGAACGAAAACATATTCATTAGTTCCTGTGCCAATCTTAATATCATTTCCAAATACTTCCGCAGAGCCGCCCCCGCCTACATCCGCAAGGCTTTTATGTAAAACTGCATAATGAAAAACGGGTAGTCGACTAAGCCTCATTGAATCTGCTTTTAATTTGTGAACAGAAACTTGAGTTGAATTAGCTGAACCCCACTCAACGTATTGAGTATCATATTTTCCTACACTATTTATTTCATTTCCTTTGTATAACTCTTCGTAGCCGCTACAAACCACCTTTCCGGCATCAACAATCAAATTGAAATTGTATTTTTTCATAAACGCGATTGATTTAACAATTGCCTCGGCATCCCTACAATAGTTTGAGTTTTCCGTCCAATCAACTTCAACTAAAATATCTTTCTGATTTGTTCTTGCTCCCATTTTGTAATAATTCCAGCCAGCATAGGATTGACTCTCATTCACTTCTGCACAATCAGGAATTCCATCTTCATCAGCATCAATCGTGCAAGTCACGTCGTTAGCCGCAGCAGGAGTAGGGAAAGATCGTGAAAACCAATCGTTTCCTGACTTCGTATTTGTAAGCTTACAATCGCGAGCTATCGTCATACCGGGATTAGTCGCTACTGTTGTAGAAAGAGAGGGAGCGTTAGTCGAATAAGAAAAACTAGAACTTGTAGGATTTTCTGTATTTGCTCCAAATCGAACAAAGTCAACGGTAGAATTATTCTTATCTAAAATTTCTATAAATCCTCGACCAAGCCACCAGGTCGGTAAATAGGTAGTATCTGCTACATTGATAAAATCAGGTCCATCATAACTATTCGTTGAATTTTTAGCTCGTATCACATGAAATTTCCCACTCTCAATTACCTTGTCAGGAAAATCAAAACTATGAGAGGCTTTATACATTGCTCCTGAACTTACCCCATTAGCAGATGTCCTAAGTTTATAACTAGATAGATTTATCGGAGAGCGGCTACTATTAAATACCTCAAACCAACAAGTGGTATAATTTACAGAACAGTCTCCAATTTCACTGATGATTAGTTTTCCGTCCGGTGAGGTATCAGGATAACAACTCGGATTCTCATAACCAGTCGCGCTCGTAGTATTCGTAGAAAGAAAATAAGCAGCGGCGAAGAAAACCAGATTATTGTCTTTCTTTTTTCCTTTCGAAAAGGGTAATGATGAGTTGTCGCAACCAATTAGAATGATTGAGAATAGAAATAGGATTATGTATTTTTTCATGTGTTTTTCCTTTTTGTTATAAGGTTGTTTTTTTTACTGGCATACGATCTTACGGATTCTGTTGTTGTAGGAATCGGTAACATAGATTACTCCGTTGTTATTTACCGTGAGTCCTGAAGGTCCAAAAAACTTAGCAATGGTACCTGCACCATCTCCATAACTTGGGACACCGGAACCAGCAAAAGAAGTAACAACTCCATTTGAAGTAATCTTGCGAATTTTATTATTTCCACTATCTGCTACATAAATGTTTCCTGAACTATCAATGGCTAAAGCGTTAGGATAATAAAATCCTGCCGCAGTTCCAGTGCCATCGCTCGAACCTGTAGCGTTGGAAGTTAGTCCTGCAAAAGTTGTTACAACCCCTGCTTGTGTAATTTTACGAACTTTGTTGTTCGAATATTCGGCAACATATATATTTGAATTACTATCAAAGATTATGCCTTGCGGACGAAAAAAACCTGCACTTGTTCCAGTTCCATCTGTAGAGCCAGATGCATTCGAGGTTAATCCCGCAATAGTCGTAACAACGCCACTCGAAGTGATTTTGCGAATTTTATTATTAAAATTATCTGCAATATAAATATTACTATTTGTGTCGAATGCCAATCCATTCGGACCATTAAAGCTAGCCGCTGTTCCTGTTGCATCAGTAGACCCCGATGCATTCGAAACTTGACCGGCAAATGTTGTAACGACTCCGCTAGAAGTAATCTTACGAATTTTATTATTACTAACGTCGGCAACATACAGATTACCGCTGGTATCGAATGCTAAACCGTTAGGAGCGTTGAAGCTAGCTGATGTTCCTGTTGCATCAGTAGACCCCGATGCATTCGAAACTTGACCGGCAAATGTTGTGACAACTCCACTAGAAGTAATCTTACGAATTTTATTATTACCTGTATCTGATACATAAATATTTGCACTGCTATCAAATGCAATCCCCTGCGGAAAATAAAAACTAGCCGCCACTCCGGTTGCATCGGTTGAGCCTTCCGAACCGTCACCTGCAAAGGTAGAAACTGTTATATTTGTTTTCGCTGGATCTGAACAACCTAGTAATGTTGTTCCAGTGGTAGTAGTGGAGCCTGTTCCAGTAGAACTTGCTTTCGACTGACTCGCGATTGCAATAAGTCCAAGGACTTTTCCTGAATCAGACTTTTTCTCTGCACATGCATACGGAAGAATTAAAGTAAAAGAAAAAATCGTTATGAAAAAATATCTCTTCGCGTTTGAGAGTCGAATTTTTCTGTGCTGTAAGGTTTTATTTGTGTTTGTAGATAACATAAAGTATCTCCTGAATTATTTTTTATCTTTTTATAACCGAAATCCAATTCCGACACTTGCATCTAGATTGGTTAGATTACTATCTTGCACTTTCGCTGAAAATCGAAGTGCTCTATACTGACCTTGAACAAATAAAAACCATTTATCGAAATTCAGTTGAAGACCTAGTCTACCGAGAGTTCCATTAACATTACAGAATTCATAGTCGCCACAGGTTCCGTATAAGACTCCAACTCCGATGAATGGATCAAAGAACCTGTCTTTGTTCATATGAAAATTAAAATTGAATCCACCGGTATGAAAAGGAAATTTAGTTTTTCGTTCTATTTGGTAAGCAATACAATTACTTTTGAAGTTCATGTCTAAATTATTAGCTCCGAGTTCGAGTCCTATTCCAACGTAAGGAAAAAATCTATACTCGAAGCCAAGATTTGCACCAGTCATCTTTCCTTTTTCCAATTCTGTTTCTGCTCGTCCGTAATTCCCTTGCAAGTATAAATAAAGCTTTTTTGAGCTTTCCGTATCTATTTTTGTTTCTGGTGCAATTTCTTTATTTGTCTTTGTAGAAGATTTTTTGTCCTGTGCGGCTAATGTCGTAGTTGCCAGTAGGATTATTAGAATTAGTTTTATCATTAAGATTTCCTTTTATTTATTTGAGTGAATGTTGACCTATGCCCCGACTTTTTACTTCTGGTAAATAT
>JANMOF010000051.1:0-5450 GCA_031368925.1 Leptospiraceae bacterium | reverse complement strand
CCTAATTTCGCGTTGGAGGTAACGTCTGTAACCCCCTGCGTATTTTTTAATTCCTCCATGATTTTACCAACGAACATTGCCCTATGCTCGTCATTATCAGAATGCACATGCAGCTCAATTGGTTTGCCGGCAGGAGGTCCTGGCTTTTGTACTTCGAAGCGCATTTCCTTTGCACCTTTTACATTCGCGACGACTTTTTGTTTTAACTCTTCTAACACAATTCCCGCTTCTCTTTTTCGTTTAGAGGAAGGAACTAATGTCACTTGGATGTAGGCAAGGTATTCATCGCCGCCAACTGGCATTGCAAGCTCGTTAGAATTTTGTGTTCCTATCTTTGCTGTGTAAAATGCAATTTCACTTTCTGGAATTTCTTTGATATACTTTTCAATTTCTTTTACAACGCCTTCGGTTGCGTTAAATGTTGCTTCATCCGGAAGTTCCACGTATACAAAAAAAGTATCCGCTCCGTCAGGTGGAAATAAATTAAACAATACTTTATTTTTCGCCCACCACATAGAAAAAATCAAAAGGATAATCGTAACAAAAATTGTAATATAGCTATGCCCGAGGACAGACTTCATTATCCGCGCATAGGGAAGAGCGATGTAATCAAAGAATTTATCCTGCCAGGTTCTGACAGCGACACTACCCGGCTCGACTTCTTTTATTACATGACTCAAATGATTCGGTAATATAAACCAGGAATTTAAAAGCGAGCCAGTAAGAGATGCAATTACCACAACAGGAATTACATAGATAAATTTTCCCATCACTCCACTCATGGCAAACATAGGCGCAAAGGAAAGAACTGTTGTTAATACAGATGCAAATACAGGAACAATCACTTCCATCGTAGCTTCCAAGATTGCTTCGTATTTTTTCTTTCCGGTTGCAATATACACTAACGCATTTTCAGAAATCACAATCGACTGATCTACAATCATTCCAAGCGCGATAATCATAGCCGCAAGCGATATAGAGTTAATATCCGCATTCACTAACTTCATAATGATAAAAGTAATCCCAAATGAAATTGGAATGCTAAGCGCAATTAAAAAGGAAGACCAAAAATCTAAAAAGATAATGAGAATAATTACAACGAGAATAAATCCAATATAAGCATTAGACAAAACAACATCTAGTCGATTTCTTACTATGCGGGTTTCATCATTAACCGCAGAAAGCTTAATTGTAGGAGGGAGGATTTTTTGTTTTTCCTCTAGGTAAAGTTTGACTTTATCGACTACTCGAATGATGTCTGCTGTAGAAGATTTTTTAATAACGAGCATAATTCCCTGTTTGCCGTTAAAAATCGTTCGCATTCTTTCATCTTCAAATTCTTCTTTCACATCCCCTACATCTTTAATGTGAACTGTCCCTCCTCCCAACTCGGAGCGGATAATCACTTCTTTAATATCTTTGGAAGACTCAAATTGAGAAAGTGTTAAGATATTTCTTTGCGTAGAATAGGATTCTAAGTTACCTCCCGTCGCTCGAATATTTCGATTGCTAATTGAGGCTAACACATCATTAAGCGCAATGTAGAGACTTTCCAGTTTTCGGGGATCTAAGTCAACGTGAAATTCCTTGTCGCGGTATGCATATTTATCCACCATCGAAACTCCGTCGATGCGCTTGATGTCTCGCTCTATATTCTTCGCCATGTTTCGAAGCTCTTCGTATTCTATATCACCCGAAACTCCGACAACGAGCACAGGCATTTCCGAAGCTTTTAAATCTCTTACAAGTGGGCGACCGACTACCTCAGCAGGTAAGCCGGATACTTTTTCTACTGCTCTGCGGATATCGTCTTTTGCCTCTTGCTGGTTTGGATAATTTACATCAATGTTGATAGTGATGATAGAAACATTTTCAGCAGAGACCGATTTAAAAATATCAATTCCATTTACAGACTTAAGCTCATCTTCAATCAAGCGGGTAACGTTCTGTTCCACATCTTTGGGAGAAGCACCCGGATACCTCGTTGTAATAATCATTGTTCCGAGATCCACTTCGGGAAATTTATTTCGAGTCATTTTACTGACTGCAGCAGCTAAAATAAAAATACCGACTAACAAGATGTTTACCAGAAGGGTTCGCCTTAGAAAGAAATCTATAAAGTATCTCATAAAGGTAATTGGCTTTAATTGAGTCTCACACGCAAGAAAAATATTTCAAAAAAAACTTGCGCTTCTTATATCCGTTGTTAAAGATTACGTAGAAGGTACAATTATGATTGCACTCGTGTTAGACATTCCAGACTCCATCGGCAAAATAGACGACCAGAAATACCTCGACCTATGCAAAAAAAATCCTGAATCCAGAATTGAAAGAAGCAGCAAAGGAGAAATCATCATCATGGCACCAACGGGCGGAGAAACTGGCAGAAGAAATTCAGATTTATTATCTTTCGTATGGAATTGGAATAAGAAAAAAAAATTAGGAGTTATATTTGACTCTTCCACTGCATTCAAACTACCAAAGGGTGGAATTCGCTCTCCCGATGTAGGCTTTGTATCTAATCAAAAATGGAGTTCACTCTCTAGCGAGGATAAGAAGAAGTTTCCTCCTTTGTGTCCTGAATTTGTGGTAGAATTACTTTCTGATTCTGACTCTATCGAAACATCTCAAAAGAAAATGATAGAATGGCTGGATAATGGTTGTTTGCTCGGGTGGCTCATTGACTTAGATGAAAAAAAAATCTATATCTATCGAAATAACAAACCACTAGAAGTATTAGTCGGCTTAGATCATATCCTTTCCGGTGAAGATGTTCTCCCTGAATTCACTTTGGATTTAAAAGAAATTGAATAATTACGAAGTACTCATTCAAAATCGAGAATTAAAAATTCAAAACTAATTACTCGCAAGACTCCTTACGCCATTTAAAATTACCTTTTCCTCAAATCCTTAATCACCTTCCAAACATAACTTCCAATTGCAACGGCAAATAGCGGTTGTGCGATGAAAGTAAATGCTCCCATTGGGTAAGGACCGGGATACCAGATATAAATAAAACTAATAACAGAAGCGATTACTATAACAAATGCTTCGAGTCTCAATTCATTCATGTGATTTCTCCTTAAAAGAAGGCTTCTTGACTAGTTCATCATAAGGTGGTGATCCAGGAGTTCTATCTGCACGCGTTGGATGCGCTTTTCCGTGACAGTTGAGGCAACTCATATTAGACGATGCGAGTCTTTCTTTGACTGTATGATGACTTTGAACCGCCTGGAATTTAGGCATCTGCTCATGGCATTTCAAACACTGCTGGTTGTCATAAGTATGCCGTGCTGCAATCGGTTCAGGGTAAGTGCGGGTTGTGTAACGGGCAAGGTGACGAAACCCTTCCATCTTGGCAGCCATGTCACCTGTAAATCCATAATTGCTATGACACGCATAACACTGGTTATTCGGAATCCATACATTTTTATAATGTCTAGCGGCTAATGTGTCCGAACTGCTGTCCATTAAATCATTTACCATTGGTCGCATCACATGACACCTAGAGCAGGCTTCTACTTCATGCACTCCCTCTACGGTGTGATAGTTAGCAACTGCTATTGTAGCAACGGGTAATACTACTATACCCACAAAAGCAGTCAACTTCCAGAATGCCGCAGCCGAGATAGTCGCAATCCCGAGAGATACCATGAGAGATTCAGGTATCCCAGCAAAATGCTTACGTGCCACTGCGAGTCCAATTAAAATACCAGCAACACAGGTAATCGTTCCAACGAGTCTAACAAGAAATATCCACTCTATCATACTTTCTCCAGGCGAACTGCCGTAACTTTGTATTCTGGTTCTTTTGATTGGGGATCAACTGCATCGGAAACGATATTATTGATAAGTAACTTCGCATCATAAAATGCTGCAAATAACATTCCGGGGCGACAACGTTCACTAATCCTAACAATTCCATCAATGCTTCCAAACTTACTGGCTACTCGAACTTTATCTCCATCCGATATATTCATCTTATCCGCTTCACTCGGCGCAATCTCAATCTTAGCCGGACCTGCTGCGTCTCGTAATTCTTGGATTCGACCGGTCATAGTTCCTGTATGCCAATGCTCTAGCACACGTCCAGTAGTAAGCTGCAAAGGAAATTTAGCAGAAGGCATTTCTGGTGAACGAATATATGGCTGTAAAAATACATTCGCTTTATGATCTTTTGTTCCATAGAATTCAATTCCTGTTCCAGGCGTAACCAGAGGGTCTGATCCTTCTACATAGCGCCTAACGGTTCCAGGATGAGTCTCATCGGGGCAAGGCCATTGTAAGCCGCGAAGTTCTTTGAGACGCGGGTAAGTCATTCCTTCGAAATTATATTTAGAATGTTTCGAAATATGCCTCCACTCATCCCAAACAGTTTCTGGAGTAATGGCACTGATTAATTTTTCATGACCGAGGCGTTTTGCTAAATCGACTAGGATTTCTAAATCGCTTTTGCAGGAGCCAGGAGCTTTGAGAAGTTTGGGAGTATATTGATAACGCCTTTCGCCTTGACCGGTGACTCCTTCTTTTTCTATCCAGAGAGCTGCGGGTAATAGCACATCAGCCAACTTTGCAGTTTCAGAGTCTTCAAAAATTTCTGCAACTACTAAGAACGCCTTATCCATATTAGCCCTACAAGGAATTGCATTGGGCATACTCTGGGCAGGATTCGTACACATGATGAGAGCAGCTTTCACACGACCGTCACCCATTGCTTTAAATAATTCTACCGCATGGTATCCCGGCTTGGGGCTAATCGTTTTTTCGGGGACGTTCCATAATTTTTCCATTTCGGCACGGTGCTTTGAATTAGCAACAAGTCTTCCGCCCGGAAGTGCGTGCGACAAACTACCAGTATCCCGCACTCCCCCGCAAGCGTTTGGTTGACCTGTGATTGAAAAAGGAGTAGCACCGGGTCTACCGATTTGTCCTGTGATAAGATGAAGTGCATTTAACATTGTATTGAGTGCGACACCTTGGACTCGTTGGTTAATTCCCATTGTCCACAAGCTAGTCGTAGCCTTGGACTTGGCAAACCGGTGCGCCACACGACGAATATCCGCAGCACTAATTCCTAGCTCCTGTGAAACTTTTTCGGGAGTATAGTCTGTATTTAGAAATGTTGTAAACGCCGCATAATCAACAGTTTCCCCTGGCTCACCTGGTTTTTTAGGTGGAAGAGAAAAGCGAACATGTTTGGAAATGAATTTTTGATCCACAAGACCATCGGCGCAAATGACTTGCGCCATTGCATTTAGAAGCAGTAAATCAGCACCTGGAACGGGAGATAGGTAAATATCTGAATGATCGGCAGTTTCAGTGCGCCTTGGGTCTACACAGATGATAGTAGTCTTTGGGTGTAAGCGTTTACGTCGCATTATCCTTTCGTGTAAAGGTGGATGACATAAAAAAGGATTTGCCCCGATTAGAAAGATGCAATCCGCATGGTC
>JANMOF010000449.1:0-6383 GCA_031368925.1 Leptospiraceae bacterium | reverse complement strand
GACCGACTTTCCGACTTCGAACGCTTTATTTTTCTTAGCAATTTTGCGAACTTTCTTCAATAGAAATTTTGTATAGTCTGAATCGCCATCTATAATTACATACATGAGGCAACGCTGCATTGGTTGGTAGTTGATAAACTTTAAAAATTTATCAGAAATACTTCCCTCTTTTCCTGACATGCGAAAAGAAATATCAGTTTCCTCAGGATCTTGCAAACGAAAGAAATGAGGTTTTCCAAATCCACCTTGCATGATTTCGCGCATCGCTTTACATCCACTTTCGAAATCGGGAAATATAAAAGATGTCATAGAAGAATTTTTAGGGTTAAATTTTCTTACCTTGATGGTAACCTTTGTGATTACACCCAATATGCCTTCCGAGCCTAAAAAGAATTTAAAAATATCAGGCCCGATAGACGCGGCTGGATATGGTTTTGTTTCAATCACTCCTGCGGGGGTAACGACTGTTAACGCCAAGGCAATATCTTCCATTTTTCCGTAACCGGTAGAAGCCTGTCCTGCTCCCTTAGCCGCAACCCAGCCACCTACAGTAGAAAATTCGAAAGATTGCGGGAAATGACCGCAAGTATATCCCTTCTCGTTTAAAAATTTTTCTAGCACCGGTCCGAAGACTCCAGCTTCTGCGGTTACGGTTGTGTTAGTCTCATTTAATTCGATAATGCGATTTAGATTTTTTAGATCGAGTGAAATTCCACCCTTAGGTGCTTGGAGTGCTTTTGTGACAGAAGAATTTCCAGCAAAGGGGATAACAGGGATTTTCTCATCATTGCAGATTTTTACAATTTGCAAAACTTCTTCTTGTGTTCGAGGGCATACGACAGCGTCAGGAGGATTTTCTACGATACCCATTCGAGCGTGTAAGATTTCCATATAAAACCGCCCAATCCCGTGACGAGCGCGTTCAAAGTCTGAGTCAAAAAAGTTTTCTGTGCCTACAATCGTTTTGAGTTTAGTAGCAATTTTTGCCGAAATACCAGATTTCTTTTTTAATACAATTTCGGTATCGCCGGGTAGATGTGGCTTGGCACTTTCCTTGATTCCAAAGGATTTTTCTAAGAATTCAGCCGCGTGGTGGTTGATTCTTTCTTCTTTATTGACATCACCCCATTTGTATATCTTTCTATAGGTTTTCTCTGACATTTCGACCTCTTTTTGAACTAAATCCAATTTATGAACGTATGTCAAAATTGTCAACTAATAAAAGATTACGACCGAGAACACCGATACTTCCAATGAAATTAGCTTGGCAAAGCAAAAGATACGATTAGTATTTAATATTCTTATTTTTTTAAATGACTTGCTTTTCTATGGTCGTTTTACTTATTATATACTATATAGGGTATAGTATATGAAAATTTTAAATACAAACCGAGAGCGTAAATCAATAAAGGCTTTTCTATTTATTTACCTTGTTTTATTGTTTATTTTCTCAAGCACAGAAATTTTCACTGAAGAAGTAGGACAAAATTGTAACAAATGTCACGCCATGAATAATTTTTCCTATCTGAATGATGATTTGAAATCAATTAAAAATTTAACTGTCAACACAGACGAATTCAAAAAATCAGTGCACGGAAAATTAGATTGCACAGACTGCCATAAGGATACAGACCGTTATCCACATAAAGAAAAACTAGAAAAAGTTGGCTGTAACCAAGATTGTCATTCTAACGACAAAGAAGGAAATCCATTTACTCACACTAAACAAGTAACCGAGTTCGAGGATTCAATTCACACAAAAGGGAAAAATGGAAAAAGTCCAGACAGTCCAACCTGCGTTAGTTGCCACGGCTACACCTCCGTGCATAATATTCCGAAAGCTACTAAGACCATTACCCAAAGAGAAAAAATTTCGCAGTGCATCGTATGCCACGACAATAAAGAAATGATGGTTAGAAATAAAGTAGAAGAAGACGCAGTGGAATCTTATCGTCAGAGTTTTCATTATAAAGCTGTTAAATTTGGTGGAGTAAGCTCTGCTACTTGTCAGGATTGTCACGGAGTTCACAAAATTCATCCTAAAGATCATAAAGAGTCTTCTATCTCCGATGAAAAGATTGCGGATACTTGTGGTAAGTCGGGATGTCATGATGGGGCTAAGTTAAATTTTGCGATGAGTGGCGCAAATCACTTAAAGCTTCGAGTAGACAAAGAGCCAATTCTTTATTGGGAAGAGAAAATGTTTCAAATTCTAACCGGTGGAACAATGGCAATGCTCGTGGTTGGAATTATACTCGATGTACAAAAGAGATTTGGCTGGCTTGTTGTAGTTCAGAAATTTTTAGGGTTAATAGGAAAAGGTTTTAGCCTTATTTTTAAAGCTTTAAAAGCAATTTTAAGGTTTTTAAAAGCCTTATTATTTGAGTAAGGAGGAGTATATGAAAAAAGACAATAAAGAAAAAACCTTCGAGAGACTAAGCCTCGAACAAAGAATCCAACATGGATTTATGATTCTAAGTTTTACTCTTCTTAGTGTAACAGGAATTCCAATGCGGTTTCCCGAAGTTAGCTGGTTAAAATACATTTACTTTTTCTTTGGTGGATTGCAAGGGGCTAGGATCGTACATCGAATTTCGGCTGTCATTATGATTCTACTTGGACTCTATCATCTCTACTATATATTTCGTCTACTCGTAATTAACCGCTTTAATGTATGGAAAGCTTGGCCAATGGTTCCTACCTTAAAAGACGCAAAGGATTGGTGGGCTACTTCTCTCTATTACTTTGGACTTAGAGACAAATTGCCATTGTACGATAGATTTAATTTTAGAGAAAAGTTTGATTACTTTGCTGTATTTTGGGGAGTGCCTGTGATGATGTTTTCAGGACTCATCTTGTGGTTTCCTGTTTTTTTTGGAAACTTTTTACCAAATATCGCAATCCCGATGGCATTTATCGCACACAGCGACGAAGCGGTATTAGCCATCTCTGCCATTGTGGTTTGGCATTTTTACAACGTGCATTACAACCCGGATAAGTTTCCTGGAAGTACGGTTTGGCTAGATGGAAAACTAACGGAAGAGGAAATCATAAAAGAACATCCTCTGGAATATGAAAGAATTACTGGAAATAAAATAAAGGAGTAAAGTCATGGAACTCTCAACGAAAAAAAAATGGGTTATACGGATTATCCTCTTCTGGGTAATCTTCTTCGGAATTGTATATTTGAATTATTCGAATATTATCAATCAAATTATCCCTTATGTGCATCGCTCGGAAAAGATTGATTATCCGACGATGAAAGTAACGGATGCTGAATTTGAAAATATTGCCACGCAACTGCAAGAGGAATTTAGCAAAAACAATTCTTCTGTAGATAAAAATATTCAGAATAAAGCAGTCTACGAAGAAGTGGCAAAAAATTTACGTGACAAAGTTGGAACATTTCAGAGAAACACTGGACTTGTCCACATTGATCGTTTTAGAAAAGCAGGAATCAGGGAATACAAAGGACCTGAAACTTGTTTACAGTGTCACAACACTATGAAAGTAAAAAACGACCATGGCGGCTACGACACAGTAAACACAAGAGAGAATATCGAGTCTAGCATTCACTTTTCCCTCAATAAATTCGAGGGTTTTAACACTTACGGATTTAACGGAGAAAGAGTAAAAGGAATTCCTCTTGGAAAAATTGATAGAGCTTGCGGCATACCGGGATCATTCACATGGACCGGTTGGGCAACAGTGGTTAATACCAAACACGGTCCGAGAAGTGATGGTTGTGGGCAGTGTCACGCGGGCGGACAATACGGTCCGATTAGTGGAACTATGTTTCCTGGTTACAAACCAAAAAGTTTTGAATTTGAATCTACTGATTGTTTGATGTGTCACTCTGCAGCCTATGACATGAATCAAAAATACGTTGTGCAAGATGAAAATGGAAAGTACAGATGGAACCAAGACAGAAGTTTGAAAGCGGCGATGGCTTCAATCAAACCAAACTCAGACAATTGTCTACGTTGCCATGAACACAACCATGGTGGAGATATGTATCCTGCAAACAAGGCTGCGATGAATCTGGGTTATAAAAATCCACGACTTTTACATCCAGGGGCTAAGCGTGGTACACCGACAACAGGAATTGATGTTCATTATCGTGCAGGAATGAATTGTATTGACTGTCACGAAACTCACGGACATTTGATTGCAAGAGGAACGGCAGGGACTGACTTAGTAAGTAATGATTTACCAAACGTAGAAGTGACTTGCCAAAAATGCCATTCTGATTCTCCGCATATCCAAAACAAAAACCAAAGAGCTTTCTTAAATGCGCATACTGATAAGTTGGCGTGTGAGACTTGTCATATCTCTCATTTAACAGATGAGAACGTTGTGCTTCGTGATTGGACAGAGCCTGTGTTTAGCGAAGAAGAAGGAGTATGGGTTTACAAGGATATTCTCCGTTCAGGAAAAGCGGGCGAAGCGATTATCTACAAATGGTTTAATGGTTCTGGAACTTTTATGGCTGGTGCGTTAGGTGATAACCCAAATGGGCTAAAAACTTTCCAAGCATTCAAAACAAATCCAGATGAGCACTATAAGAATTTTGATTACAATTCTTATTACGAAAAAACATTTAGACCAATTGCACAGAAAGGCAAATCAAAGTTAACCCCATTCAAACGATTTAACGCGAAGATGTACGAAGACATGGGAAACCAAGGTCCCTTTGGAGGAATGCTCTTACCATTTGACTACAATGTTTACTATGAAACAGGAAAACCAATTGATTCTGTGATGAAAGCAGCAGATGATCCTTTAATCAAACTCATGTATGGAAATATGTTCAAATACTACATGATGGATAAGTTTATGTATTTTATGGGAATTGAGAAAGGTTGGACAATTCCATTTAGTGGAAAAATCGAACCTAAGTGGATGAGACAAGATGCGACTCTCATGATTAACCACTCTATCACCAAAGAAGCAATGAATTGCGATAGTTGCCATACCTCTAAAGAAAAAGGTGTTTTGTCTTTTGAAGAGTTAGGTTATCCTGAAAATAGAATCAAAGACTTACGAAACTTAGAGGAGTTGAAACTTATTGAGAAGAAGTAAAAGACTCTTTAACGAAACTACTTAGAAAGATGCGGGTTATTGAATTAGCCTGCATTTTTTTATAGAGATACCAAAACTTTATTTCTAAGGACAATCTGTTGATAAATTTATTTTTGCTTACTGCAATACAAAATAAAAATAAATGTTTACTTATTTAAATTATACCTAAAAATTCGATAGTTATCAGAAAATCATTTGAATTAAATTCAAGAAGCGGCCGCTAAGAAAGAAAAGGAGGATTCGTTTTGAGTTCAGTCCCTATTTACCGACTGGAGGAAATACCAGAATATTTAAAATGCTGGATTATAGATACAGAGAAAGATTTATCCCAGTTGGAATTATTTATTCCCTTGCCTATAGCTGAAGACATTTTTATAGGACTTATAATAACATTAGTTGGAATCTTATTCGGAGTCGGAATGGGTTTCGGAGGCATTGCTGGAATTTTAAATGAATTTAGTTGGGGGATGGTAGCTTTAACAGCGGTAGGTTTCTTGTTTCTTGGAATGTTTTACCTTGGGATAAGAATGTTTATCCGCTCAATTCAAGTTGCGTTCTTGAAAAAGAAAAAAACAGTTGGAATTTGGATTCTCAAAACAGGAATTCTAATAAGAGATGTACCCGACCAAGTAGAGTATTATAAATGGGAACAATTAGAAGAAGCAGTAATTGAAAACGGATATGTTACACAAACGGACAGCCCGTCCAGGCATTACTCTATTAAAATGCTCCGTATTGATTTCAAAGTAAATCAAATTCATAGATTGAGATTTAAGGGTGAAAGAGGATCTAAAATCGTTGAACCAGCAAACGAGTTAATCGATCTATTAGCCTATGATGTTACCTCGGGAAATAGTTCATTAAAAAAACTAATTAAAGCTTGTGAAAAATTTATTTCTATAAAAGGAGAAACTTAATCTTTATTTCTTATTCGGTTCTTTACTAGATAAGGATTTCTACTTTGGTGGATAATTGCGATTATGTGGATATATTTTATTTTTCATAAAATAAAATATGCTGAACGGAAACTGATCTAAAACAGCAGTTCTGATATTCTTGAAGGTAGCTTGATAAAGTTTGGGATTTTGAATGATGGATTCAATTTTTAAATATACTTCCTCAGAAAAGTCTTTTCCTAAATTTTTTCGCTCTTCCTCATACCAAATTACAGCCTCTTCCAAATCATTTTGCGCGTCGGGTTCTATTCTTACGATGTACTTCAATCTTAGATTTAATCCTTTGCTTAGATTCTTCAAGGCTTATTCCTAAATTAGGATTTTCTTTAAACTTATTTAATCGAG
>JANMOF010000050.1:0-3960 GCA_031368925.1 Leptospiraceae bacterium | reverse complement strand
AGGAAAGCATCTTGCCTTTTTAGAAGTTTACGCCTCTTTACCGCTTTAAGAGGGAGCACTTCTTCAATGGAAAATTTCTTCCCGTCTATTTTATCCAATACCTGTTTAACTAGTCTCCGAAACCCACGGGAATCAAGTCCGTCTTTCTTCAAAGCCTCAGTTGTAGGGTAAAGAGGTATTATCCGACCGGTATGAGTCAAATCAGCTTCTTCGTCCCCGTCCCCGGAAATAATTTCATAATCAGGATGAGAAATCTGAAGTCCACGGAAGTATTCCAATTTGCCGCTCACTACAAGACTCATCCCGGGTTTAAATACATGGTTGAAGTAATTGACTCCGCTAAAGAACACTAGAGAAATTCTTTCGTTATTAGAAGTCTTGACTCCAACAATCAGCCTACTTTTTTTTCCATGTGCGAGGTAAGAATCAATCACGCTTGCAAGCACAGTCACAATTTCTCCATGCTTGAGTAGAATCGTAGACGAAAAATTTCTATCCAAATACCGGCGCGGAAAATAATACAATAGATCGAATAACGTGTGTATGCCGATGCTTTTCAGCACTGCAATTTTTTTAGGTCCTACACCTTTTAGTATTTCAATGGAGTCTTTTAGGTTCAAGGGTTATCAAACCACACCAAGTCCCTTCTCGATAAACGGAATTAACTCCGGCGCGTTTAGGATTTGAAAATGAGTTCTTCCGAGTATTTTCAAAGTTCTGGTTTCGGGGTTTGGTTTTTTATTAAATACTTTGTCAGTTAATGACTCTATGCTCCACTTCTCGATAATTCCATCGCCAAAGAAAGATTGAAACAAATTGTCATTAGACCCTGCAAGACTATAAATCTGGTAGGCATCAAAATCATCCAACTCACCAAAGTATTGTTCTGTCCTGTAACGAAATAATTGATTGCCTAACTTCCAATCTTCTTCGCGAATAATTCCGTGGGATAAATCTTTGATTGCATCACTTCTCAAATTTCCTACAAATCCGACGATTTTTAAAATGAAGAAGGGGGAAGCTTGCATCGCCATGCCTGCCCAAAAACCAATCTTCTCGATATAAGATCCACCATTCGGGGAGCTAATCATGAATACCTTTTGGATTTTAGATAGATAAGCGGCTGATGCTTGTTTTGCGTAATAAAAAGCACTTCGAAGCACAAGTCCGCCCTGGCTATAAGTAATGATTGATAGCGGCAAATTGGGCTCTAACTCAAATAACTTTGCAATGAGTTCTTGTAAATCTTTTCCATTCACAGAAATATGCGCGCCCTGGTTGTAGCGAATATAAATTGGAAAATATCCCTGGTTTAAAAAATGATCACCAAGTCCTGTATCTTCCTCTGCCGATTTCATCCAGAGAGTTTCATCACAAAAAAGCCCTGGCACGTAGAGGATAGCTTTACTTAACCCCGACTCTCTGTATAAATCAATGATTGTCTCTGCATTTACATCTTCATGGTTGTGGCGAAATAGCAGCCTAATTTTAGAAAAGCTAATTAGATCATCGTGAGAACTTCCGAGTATACTACTTATGACTTTGTTTTCATACAAAGTCTTAATCATATAATCCTCTGCAATATCGAGAGACTTATTCGCGATGTCGAACGCTCCCTCGGTAGAATCAATTGCGATTTCAAGTCCTTTGGTAGCAATGTCGGCAGACCTTTTTACATTCACGCCTGCAACATGAAGATACACAGGAAGGTCTTCTACTTGTAGAAATTTTTCATCGGATAAATTTTCCAGAGTTTCTGCAGTCCAGTTCATGGACTTATCTAAAATATCTTTTACGCCACCGAGGATATTTCCCGTTACGTTGCCGGTTACGTTTAATACTTGTTTGCCGAATATTGTCAGGTCTGTGTTCGGATGCTTCATAGTTTACTCTCCGTGAATGATTGTCCCTTTTTTTGTTATTACATCATAGGTATATATAGCAGGTTTTGATTCGTCCTCTTTTTTTGATTTAGGATCGGGTTCTTTTTTGATAATACTCACTAAAAGATTTTTGCGTGTATTTAGGAGTAACCGCTCGAAGAAATATCCTTCCGGTAATACTTCGATTAGCTTTTCGTCCTGCGGATGATACAAAAATACTTGAACTAAATCTTTATTATTTAAAAATCCGTCTTTATTTGTATCAAGTTTCATAGCAAAAATAATCATCCGGTTGCCAATGTCTAAAGTCTCTTTTATAATTTCATCGTTCTTCTTAATTTTTTTTGTAAACTCACCTGGAAAGTAATCTAGAATATATACTTTTTTATCAAATAGCTTTTTTCGCTTTCCAGTATTTAGATTTACAAATGTAATATTTTTAGCATGATTCATTACCTCCTCCGGTCCAAAACCGCCTGCTTCTCTGACCAAGTCTGTCGGATAATAGAGATACTGCGTCCATATAACGCGAGAATATTCGCTCAGGGTATCCTTTGGGGATTCTCGAACTAAAGTTTCCGTCGTCTGCGGCTCTTCGTTTAATTCTACTCCCTTTTCAAAATAGAGCCAACTCTTAGAAAGAGAGTAGATTAAAATCACAGCGATGATTACCATCACTGTGATTACGAATGCTTTAATTTTTTCCACTTACAAAACTCTCTACAATGGATAGAATCTCTTTGTATTCTGCCTCGGTCATATAAGGAAAGAGTGGGAAATTTAAAACCGTGCTACTAACTTGCTGTGCATTGTTTGCCCCAAATCTCTTCTTTAAAAATTCTTTCGCGCCGGGCTGGTCTGACATTGCTCCGGGATAAATATTTCCAAATCCAATTCCTTTTTCTTTTAGAATTGCTTCAAGCTTAGTGCGTTTAGAATTTTCGAAGAGGGTAACATTGCAGTATCCGTTCTCTATATAATCAGCCGGTGGAGTAATATCATTAACCCCTATTGCTCTTAAATCTTTATGGTATCTAGCTGCCCAATCTTGTCTGGATTTAAGTCTTGCTTCAAAATGATCTAAACTTAAATTTACAAACGCTGCTTGAAGCGAATCCATTCTAGAATTCCAACCAACCGCCCCATGTCCGTAGTGAGTAGTTCTTCCGTGGTTTGCAAGCATACGCACCTTATCCGCTAGAGCCTGATCGTTTACGAACACAGCCCCACCATCCCCGGCAGCCCCTAAAACTTTTGCCGGGTAAAAGGAAGTAGTCGCAATTTCACAACCTTTATAAACAGGCTCGCCTTTGTATTTTACTCCAAAGCTCTGTGCCCCGTCTTCGATTAATACGACACCTTTCTGTTTGCAAAGGGCACGGTAATCGGCTAATCGTGATGATCCCCAACCATACAAATGCACAATCATGGCGGCTTTTGGTTTTACTTCATCAATTGCTTTTGCAAATGCATCAAAATCCATTTGTAAATCACTCATATTTGAATCAATAGTATAAGGATTTGCCCCTACGTTTACAACTGCTTCAAACGTCGCCCAAAAAGTAGAGTCCGGCAAAAGGACATTATCCCCTGCTCCCACACCAACTGCACGCAAAGCGAGTTGAAGCGCATCCGTTCCGTTCGCACAGCTAACTGTTAAAGCAGTTCCTGTGTATTCAGAAAGTCTCTTCTCAAGAGTAGCCACTTCCGCTCCCCCGATGAACTGCGCATTCTTACTCATCTCTGCCACTTTTGCATTCCAGGCTTCTAAGAATCCTGGCTCAAATCTCTTAATATCTATAAATGGTACTCCCATATCTTCCTCTCAGTTTTATATTTCTACGACCTACGACCTAATCCTACCTCTCCCCAACTTTTCTTTTCCTGAAAAATTTCCTACACCTAAGCCCCTCTCCTTAAAGGAGAGGGGCAAGGCTGGAAGCCGGGGTGAGGTCGGTAGCCCTAAGCAATTAGCGCGAGCGTCGCTTTTTTCTTCCTATTGTAAATCTCTTCGTCTGTCTCTTCCACGATAAGCTCATCGGGTTGGACTTTGAAGATTGGTTGTCCTTTTCCGATG
>JANMOF010000435.1:0-19848 GCA_031368925.1 Leptospiraceae bacterium | reverse complement strand
TAATAGTGAATAATGTCAGTTCGAGCGTTAGTCGAGAACTGCTTATAAAATAAAGGCTTAGAGCACTTGTAGTTCTCGACTAACGCTCGAACTGACATTTAATTTCGCAACAAGTCTAGTTTTAAAGACATTGACTAATTTACTGAAAAAGTATTTTATTAACAAATGAAACTAAAAACAATTATTCTGATTTTTTTCTGCCTACAAATCCCAGTTTTCGCGGAAGAAGGATATTATTCCCTGTCTTATAAAATGAATTCGGTTGTTGCTTCTATCGAACTAAATGGAATAATCCAAACAGAGGCAACTAAAGATGGATTTAAGTCGGGAGTATCAACTGGTCTGAATCTCTGGATTATGCCTGGGGAGAATACACTCAAGATAAAGCTAATAAAGGCATCCCAAAAAGGAAAAAACACTTCCGAACCTAATATAGCGGTTAACGTTCGATTGGGGCAAGCAGGTCAATCAAGTGACGAAGGTAAAGAGATAACAGGTTTTACTACTCCAGAATTAGAAGGAGAGAAAATTAGTTTTCCTTTAGAAAAAGAAATTAAATTTACTCCTGAACTAATCCCACCTTCTGAGCTATGGGATAAAGCGGAAACGATAGTCTTAGATGAATCTTCTAAAAAAGAAATTATCGAATTAATCCAGTCATTGCATAAAGCGGCTAATACTGGTAATACGAAAAAGTTTTTAAGTCTAAATGAATTTAAAATGAATGATCTTTCAAAAGCTATGTTTTCTAACTCGGATGCAGACAAGCAAAGAAATGAAAAAGGAATGACTGAATTTCTCAAGATGATTAAAGGAAAATTAGAAAAGATGCCTAAAAATTTTAAATTTAGGCTAGTTGCAAACGATAAACTTATTTATGTAACGGATGCAAAGGGAAACGATGTAATTAAAACAAAGTCTAGTAAAGATGATGGTGCTTTCGAAATCCCTGTATATATTTCTAAAGTAAACGGAACATGGATTTTAGCTAGATAAAAAAAGAATTTTCTGTTTTATTAATTACGTTTGCATTGCGTTACATGCCGGATAATATCATTTTTCCATATACATTGCCCTTAGCACCAAGGGCTATATGAATAGACTCAACCCAGTCAATGGTCTCTAGAAGCGGCTGAATGTCGTTAGCCACTGTTTTCTCTGTATACTTACCCGATTTAATTCCACCATAGATTAAAAATGTAAGGATATCTTCTCTTAGCCGCTGCCAATTAATGACTATATGATGAGGAGCTTCCTTCCAGGGAGAGCTAAGTTTAGAAGAGTTTAAGTCCGAAATAGTAGGTTTATTTCCGTTTTTCGCAGCGATACAATTTCTTGCATTTTCAACTGAGGACGATAGCCACTGTATTTTTTCTGAGGAATAAATCGACGGCGAATAAAAAGTTCCACTTCGTTTATAGGTTTTAAAGTTTACATCTAGATGAGATGTCTTCGTCGCCTTACCGGGTTTAAAAATGGTTTTTAGAAAAGTATCATCTTCTTTAGAACTAACGTATCCAATTGTAAAGTCGGGGTATAAAAATTTCTCCTCTTCCATAAATACTGGCTTATGTAAAAGCAATGCACTTGGTGAGTTGGCTGGAAAATATTCGTCGTAGGAAAGATTTCCGTTTTTTAAAAAAATCGGAGTCATTAAACCTAATTCAAGCCACGCATTACCTGGATTTGCCGCAGATGCAAAGTATTCTTTGAATCCAAGTGAATTAGAATATACCGCAAATAAAATATCATTTGGAATAGAGGATTGAATCGAATCAATAGAAACAGTGCCTTTATTTGGGTAAGGTTTTCTTTCTGTGACATGAATATCGGCTGACAACAAATTATTTTCCATTTTAAATAAGAGCGAAATAGAATTTGCTTTTTCCGAAATTGGTTTTAAGAAAGGAGTAAAGTTTGTATCCGACAAACCAAGATAAGCCACTCCTAAGACATCATCCTTGTAATATTCTTTAAATACGACATCCATTTCCTTATTGGCAAGGATTGATTTTTTAGAAGGACTAGTAGCTGCCTCTAAGGTTTTAGAAAGAGTATCGAGTGAATCAGATAAAAATAAATATTCATCGACTAATACAAAGTAGACGGAACCATTATTGGCTTCGACTTCACTAATAATTAAGTTTCCATTTTTAATTCCCTCTTCTAAAAAACCAGTCTCATAATTTTCATCCGAAATTACATTTTCTTTTGGTTCAGCAATATCTGTTTGTGGATTATCTATATTAGCTTCATCAGGTGTCTCAGAGGTTGTAGGCTGATTTTGTTTAGCCGCTTCTGGCTCTTCTTTCTTTACCTCTTTCATCTTCTTAAGAGGAATTTTTCCTGCCTTAAAAGATTCCAGCATAGTTATTCCAAATCTAGATTTTAAATTGGTCTTTGCAATGACGGAATAGCTTCCATCGGTATAGGACGCATAACCAATACTTTCCCCGAATAGTTCTAAAAAATCTTTCCAATCTAAGATGGCATTTGACTTTAGCTCGACTAGGTAGAGCAGTTCGCCAAGTTTTTTTCCTGCTAAGGAAGATAGGAATCTTGTCCATGCTTCCGAAGTTTCTATTTTTTGAAATGTTTCTGATTTGATTAATTTTTCTTTAACTACACTTGTATTTTTAATTTCAACATAAAATTCTGCGTCGGCTGGCACTGTATAAATTCCCGATTGGATGGAAGAGTGAATCTTGTAATGCTTTCTAAAGATTAAATACCCTGTTGTCCCGAGTGCTACCGTCAGAGGAAAAGAGAGGAAAAAAGCTATTAGCCGCTTTTTGTCAGAAATAATAAAGTTCTTGAAGGTTTTTAGTTTTTCCTGCAAGCCTTTAAATATAGAAGCAAGGAAATTTCCAATTTTCCCAAATAGATTTACGAGGAAGAATTTAATAAAATTAAAAATGGAAGAGAGTTTCTGTTTCAGGCGTTGGAGAAATGTATTCATAATCTGTATAAAGTCCTTCTGCTATATGGAATCCTATGAAGCGCAAGTATGCAAGCAAGAAGAATTTTTACTGTCACCTCGAACCTATGTTGTCTTTTTCAATTAATCGTTTGACATTTTAGAAAAATATTAGGAGATTTGGTAAATACAGTTTTTTAAACGTGAGAGAGCCTCCATGCAAAGAATCCTTCAAATCTTTCTAGTTCTAATTTTATTACAAGCAGGCTGGAATTGCCAAAAGAATTCTAAAAAGCTATCTGATTACAATCTTTTTCCAGATGGATTTCAATCTAGTGGTGGTCTGACTCTATTCACCCTACTTGATCCTTATCCTGCATTGAAGCAACCATTTAAAAGTATGAAAGTCGATGACTTCAATACAAGGCTGGATAATTCTCTACGTTTGTCTGCCCGGGAAGATATTTTGGGAGGGCTCAGGCTTATGCAAAGTATTATGCTAAATACCCGTGCCGAACTCCAAGCGCTCCTCGGTCAAACTTCTAAAATGCTTGATCGGATTCAAAGAAAAAATCCTACTACTTACAATAACCTACAGCCGTTACTCGAAAGAATACGAAATTATAACCAACCGGTTATCCGAAATGTCATACCGATTACTACCTCTTACCTGCTACAGGAGTATACTACTAAAAGTGCGTTAACCATTAGCCGCCAGGTTACTGACTTTGCTAACACGCTTGGAAATGCTGACTCCAAGAAGACTCTGGAGGATTACCAGGATGTTGCACTTAAAGGAATAAGATCAAATATAATTGTTAGAGCAGCGATAGAGAGTGCGACTAACGCATTTTTAGATCCCGTTATTAGTGCCGATAAGAAATTAAAAAATGGTTTGATTGGAACAATTTATGGATTCGGAGAAATGCTTTTTAAGCGAACAGGACCTTCTGAAAACAAAACATCCGAAACGGCAATTAAGGAGCTAATGGTAAATTACGAAAAATATTTTACAGTGGGTGGGAGCGGGTATTCTTCCGTTTACAGCACTAATTATACAACTCCCATCAATATCAATTCCGCCGAATTAAATAATGTTATCATCGACTTGTATAAAAATATTCGCCAACTCATTGTTCCACCTGCTTCTCCTACAACAAAAGATTCTACTGCGATCCTGATAGACAAACTCGGAGAGAATTTGCAGTTACTGGATTTTACCGGAACAGCAACTGGAATCGAAAATTCATTGCTGGATTTAGCCTTGCAAGATTCAAATGGCAAAGACCGATTTAAAGACACGACGGCTAATAGTATTTCTGCGCTAGAGAGTTTGCTTCTTACGTTAAGCATTGTGGATTCGTTTGGATATGTATGGGATGTGACAACTACTACAAATGAATGGGTAACAGTTCCTAGTTATGGACAGTTGAATGTAGGCGATAGTTTATGGGCTTTGCAATCTAAAATTCAATCATCTGATGTTTTTAATTTTAAAGGTATTTTAAATTCTAGTAAAGCAAGTGGAAAAATTTACAAAAATGGAACTCCTTTGACTGGTGCAACGAATGGAATTGATTTGAATACTCCTGAACTTGCTTTACTAGAAGCAGAATCTATTGGCGCAGCTTTACCTATTGAATCATCAGGAACAGATACTATCTATCGAAAAACAATACCATGGGTGTTAAATTGGATTAAACGCGTAACCTATTCTGGTTATGGACCTTATTACAATAAAAATAAAAAGGATGGCAGCGGAAATTTTCTTTCTCCTGATGGGGCTATTGCTCGTTATGCGAATTTGTCGGAAAATCGCTATAAGCCTACATGGCAAACAGCAAAGTATAAAATTTGTATCAGTAATAACGCCACGACAGGAGCAAATTGTAAGGACATCGGATTGGGAGGAACTGAATATGGTGGTCAAAGTGCTTCTGGAAATCCTGTAAATCCTGGAACAGGTTATACGATTTTTGAAATTTCAAAAACGGATTCCGAGCGAGCAGTTGATTCTGATGAAGAGGCGTTTTATAAAAACTTTCAATGGTTATTATATGAAAAGCGACTAGTTGTAATTATCCCCGCTCGCGCAAAACTCTCTGGTCTTACCTTTGAAGAGTCCTTGTTTATTATCGCCATTGGCAATGGTCTAAAAGGTATGATGAGCTTAAAGCCTTATTGTACAGGCACAGCAGCAAATACTTGTGGCGGCGCAAGCAATGGAACTTGGCTAAAAAATACTTCTATCAGCTTAAGAGATAATACTGCTAGTTATAAAGATTTGACATCTGCAAAATTTTCAAATGTTGCGGGGGACTCCGTTGTTTATGTTGAAGGTTGGGGTTATGGACTGACAGGTATGACAGCATTCGCAGAAGCTGAATTACTTAAGGGTAATTTAATTTGGCCGCTCTTAATTAACCCTACCGGAAGTGACGTTTCAACAATATACGGTATGATTCCTCCCGCAATTTCATTTAATTTTCCAGTCCTAGAAAAACTTGGTTTTACAGGAACAACAACCGTTACCCCCTCTATAACAGCAGCTAATTGGGATAAGAGAAATAAGCTTCTTCCTTTAATAGTTGCTTTTGCAAAAACACTTGACGATCAAGTTGATGTGGCTAATAACAAGAATCCATATACGCTGCTTACAGATTTAAGTAAAATTCTTTCTCGACCTTATCTTTTTATTAATACGGATAATAGTGTTGTGAGAGGAGATCCATATGCTCCTAAACCAAGTATCATTGATATAAGGTTGACAGACGATAACCCAATTCGTAATCCAACGGCGACTGCTCCCGAGTATCTTCCCTCAGATATTATTTTTTCCCCTATCGGTATTCTTGTAGAAAGCCAAAGAAAATTTCAAGATGGAGTTGTCATGCTTGCGGCTAAGACTGATTTCATCACAAGTTTGGTTCAGATGTTTGTATCTCTTGGAGATTCTTCTAAGAAATCAGGCAGGGATAAAATTTGGGCAGCTATTCAAAAAATCATGGGAGAGATTAAAGTTAATTCAGATGGTGGAACAGCGACTAATCAATATAATCTACAGCAATATGTGTCAGAGAAAGTTGCAGTTTTAGCAGGGTATCCAGACAATAGATCTAAGAATGTCACAGATAGTTCTTGGAGTGGAGTAAATGATTCAGTTGCCTTCGCGCGAGATTATTTTTCCAAAACTTCGGGCTACTCACTTGTAAAAAACATTGACTTTATTCTTTCCATGATTATTGATATAAGACCATCGAGTGGAGAAGTGACTGCACTTCTTGATATGGCGGACTCTCTTCTTACTAGAGAGGCTAATGGTTATTATAACCTAACAAATATTTTAACTGACTATGTCCCTCCTGTCCTTCGCCAGACTGCTCCTTACGGAAGAAATGTATTTGGACTGTTTTATTCCCTTGCGAGCCCAGGTGGTTTCGTTTATTTTACAGAGGGTAATATGAGTTTTGCTCCTTACAGTATTTCGAGCTTTGTAGTGGACCTAGAGCGATTTCTAAATTCAAACATGGTTACAACGACAGAGAATACTTCCAATTCTTTGCTTTATTCCAGTGGAGTTCTAATTTCCCTTTTTGCGGATATTTACCAGTATGGAAAAAAATTAGAAAAACAAGGGCTCGGGTTTGAAGATAGCCTGAATGTAAACGAGAATACTTCTGTCTTTCAAAGATTGAATATAATTTTCAGCATAAAATAATTCTTTACATAATCAGAATTGATTCCTGTAATTGACAAAGGATATTTATGTCTTTTGTTCGAGAGGATTTCAAAATGAAAAATTTAGCGAAAAAGTTATCACTTTGGCTGACTATATTTACAGTAGTTACAATTTCGGGGTGTAACCCAGCAGCAGGCGGAAAAAAAAAGAATGATATTTCTAATCTAATTCCGATTGCTTTGACTGGTGGAAATTCTTCCACTTATACTCAACCTAACGACGGTGGAGTTGCTGTATCAAACTACAATAGCACTGATACTCAGATAGTAGTTCCAAATGGGACAACGGTTACATCTGGTTGTTCGCCAGCAGAAGGACAGGCTGCAGCACTTTGCCTCATATCTGTCGATAACGTAGACCGATACAAAAATTTAGAAATTATCTTTGCTAGCGGAATGAATAAAAAATCTGTAAAGACAGCGTTTACCCTTGTTAGCCTCGACTCGGGACCGATTCCTTCACCGGGTGGAAATGATTTAGATGATGCAGACATAGCAGATAAGGGTGGACGATTCACCTGGCTCAGTGGAAGAAGGCTACTCTTTGATCCGTATAAAGAACTTAAGCCTAACGAGACGTATTCCCTTACGATTTCTACTCAGGCAACTAATGCAGCAGGCACTCCTATTTCTTCTGAATTTACAACTACATTCAAGACAGAGCACGATTTTCAAATTACAAACTTAATGAATGGATTTACTCTTGGGGGGAATAATGATATTACCTTCAACAAATCTGCACCCTTACTTTTAATCAGTGCATTTTCCAATCCCCAGGGTGCATTTATCAATATTGCTAAGATTACTTTATTTCGAATGGGAAATAATACCGGTCACGAAATTTGTAGTTCAACCTGCTCTGGTTTGGTGACAGGCTTTAATTTGAATACTTCTCCAGTTCCACCGATTGAAGGTGGAAATACATATTACTATCAAATTCAAACCAGGGACAACAAGTCATACAAAAGATTTTTCAGTTTTAACTGGGGTGACGTTATTACTGGAACGGGGCTAATCGCAAATTCCGCTACAGGAGTTTTGGATGAAGGGATTATGATGAAGCTCCTCGGGCAAATAGTAGAGCGATTTGTTAAGACTGACTTTAAGGTAAAAGATGTTACAACGAATAAAACCTTTAATGATTTTATGGGATTACCTAAAAGTAGCACAAAGCGGACTTCTCATTGTATCAATTATGGAAGTTTTAATTTTATTCGAACCTATGGCGATTCTGGTTCTGCTTACGGTGATGGCTATTGTGGCGCATCTGGCGAAAATCCAGGAGCTTTTGTTGGAACGTATAATGGCATTTTAACTCTATGGAGTGATTCCCATTTTGATATGGACGTATATATTTCAGATGCCAGTATCCCGGCAATGACCGGTGGCTCACAGAGTGTGGAAGCTGCTATGAACGCAACTGCAACGGATAACTTACAGATTGCGCTCAAAGGTAGAAAAGCGTATATTACTCTTGATGTGGTTGCAAGAAATAGAACTGGCATTGCCCTACTCATAGGGGGTGGTAGTAAATTTCATTTTAGAACTAACGTGGAATTGAATAAATCGCCGACTCCAACATCTCTAAGAACTGCTATTACAAATAATAATATTGCAGTCAGTAATGGAATTTTAAGTCTCGCAATTAAATCATTTACTGCGGGTAATGTGAATGATCCGAATTTTAGCATATCAGAATGGGACGGAAATTTAGCAGTAGGTAATATGGAATTAATAAACTCTACTAGCTGGGCTGCGGAGCTTTTATCTATTATTACTGAGATGATTGCTAATGGACTTGTTCCACAGGTTCGTCCAAAGATTGTCCACTCGATGTTAGAAGACGTAGTCGAAAAGGTAGCGCCTAACGTTCTGAATGCTGTTGTTGGGTCTTTGCAACAACCCGGGATTAACCTTAATTTGCCGTCCTACTTACCGGCTCCACTTGCGAATTTCCCTCTTAATGTAAAAATGAAATTACAAAACGATGCGCAGGTAAGAGTTAATGGCGCCAACAAGGCATTAGTCGCTTCAGTAGATTTAGGAATTACCTATGTAGGCGGTGTTCCTGCAAATGGCTATCGAACACAATCTCGCGAGCAAGGGATTGTTTACTTCAAGCCTACCGGTGCGCTAGATAATACCTACCCTTTTTCTCAATCATCGGCTAATCCTGGTATGCTGCTTTCTCTTCATCCTGATTCAGTTACACAAGCTGCTTATAATATTTGGAGAGCCCGCGGAATTGATTTAAGTATGGATGAAGTATTTATAGATACCATTAATCAATATGCAGGAAGTAGTGATTTATTCAAATTAACCAAGACATTACTTGTCGCTTCTCCAATTATTTCTATTTTGGCTCCGGGCAGATCGACACTCATTGGAATCCAGAATGGAACACAAACTCGTTTACCACCTATTGGAGACAAAGATCCAATTACCTTTGCCTTAGAGCCTATTCATGCACCTGTAATAAAAATGATTCCACCAACTGGCGTTGGAGTTCCTAAGGTAAGGGCAAATCTTACCGATTTACAGCTAACTATCGTAGGAAAGAGAACTACTTCAGCGGATTATCCTTGTTCTGCGGGACCGATTTCAGCAAGAGACACAGGAACTAGTTGTTACTATACTATCAGCACCGTTCGTGTAAGTATAGATGCTGTTGCTAGCTTTGGATTTAAGACGTTTTCTAATCCGACAGCCAATCCTACTTATAATAATCTAAATGCAATCTTTGTAGAAATAGATCCTAGCACAAACTTCTATTATACGTTAGATGTTAGAGAGGGTAATACCGTTAATCCTTACGGACTTGATCCTGAAGCAATTCGAAGTGTTGTAGATCCACTTGTCAAATCGCTTGTAGTTCCTTTGGTGAATAATATCCTCAAAGAAATTCCTCTGCCTGCTAAGCTAGACTTTCCTGCACTTGTAGACAAAAATGCAGGTGCTAGTGGAGGAACTGCTTGTAAATTAAATGTTCAAACAACAGCCATTAATCTAACAACAGTTCCGGCTCCTGCATCTGAACAATATATTTTGAATAAAGTGCAGCCACTTGGAGCATTTGCTACAAATCCCGGTAGTCTATTGGAATGCCCATAAGATTTTAAACTTGAACTCAGTCGTGAATCGCAAACTTTGTATTTAATAAAATACAAAAGGCGATTTCATGACTGAACTGCGTAAATATCTGCTTGCTTCTGATTATCCCAAGATAATCCAAAAAGTCAAATCCTCTCTCAAAGAAAATATTCGAAATTTTAAAAAGCACGAAATTAAAGAATGGTGTGCAAAGCGTTGGAGAAATATTTTCATTAATGAAGCAATTAAATTTCCAGAAGCAATAGAAGCGGCTAATCATAGGAAACTCTTTGGCGGAAAAGACAATCGAGACCCCAGACAAAAAATTGCATCCAGGTTTCTAAGAGACGAAGGTCCGAATGAATGGAAAATTGAAATGCCAGAAGCTGAGTTTTCTGGACTTAAAAATACTACGCTACTCTTTTGTCCCGGGTTTCTCAGCGGTCTTTTTCCTGTTATGGCGTTTCAAGATGCATTCCCGATTTTAGAAAAGAAATACAATGTCCGGATATTGCAGTCTGATTCTCATCCAATGCGAAGCTGTGAGGCTAATACTAATGATCTGCTAAATGCAATAGAGCGTGGTATAGGTCTTGACGCAAATGAAAATCTAATTTCAGAAAAAGATGCTGTTCCCCCTAAAGATATTTTCGTGTTAGCATACAGTAAGGGGATGCCGGATTTACTTGTCTTATTAGCAAAGCGACCGGATTTAAAGAAAAGAATTCGCTGTATCTTTAATTGGGCAGGGGCTCCCGGTGGATCTTACCTTGCGGATACTCTCTATGATTCAATCAAAGATATAAATTTTAATATCAAGGACGAATTTGATAATCTAATCAAGTTAATTTCACCTATTCTCCATGTTCCTCATAAGATTCGAAGATTATCTGAATATAATGTCAAAGCGGCTATTCTGGATTTGACTACATACTTTAGAGGAGAATTTTTGCGAGAGAATTTAAAAAAAATTGATTCATTAAATATTCCGATCTTTAATATTACTGGTTCTACTACCATTACAGAAGTTCCATACTTTCAAATACAAGGTGTGAATGAACTAAATAAATACGATGCGAATAATGACATGCAAGTTACGCAAAAACATTCTAAACTGCATATTCCGATGGCGACTGATCTTGCGATGCTACATGCACATCATTGGGATGTTGCTTATAATTCTTTTGTAGGCAAACTTAGCTTTGGCTCACCGAATTTGGAACATCATTTTCCTAAGACAGCGGGTGCTGTTGCGATGGTCAAGTTTGCATATGAGCTTGGATTAATTGATTAAAAGGAGTCAAATCATGACAGATCATGTAAAAAATATTTACGAGGCAATACTCAGGCTGCACAATGAAGGTGGCATGGGTAATTTTGTGACCTTTATTGCAGATGAGGAAAAGAACTATTATGTGCAAGTTACTGGAGAAAAAGAAGGAGATACTCTTTATACAGAAGCAGTTAGTAATAATTCTCTGAGTCCTTCCTTCCAACTCAATGGATCTAAGATAAATATTTTAAAGAGTATCGGTTGGTTAGAGCCTAAAGGTGGAGAAGGGAATTTTTATAAGGATTGGTCAATTAGCCGGGATGAGGATCGTAGAAAAGTTGCTGAGTTTTTGTTTAAAACATTAGAAGATGTTTATGGGTTGTCGGCTAATGATGAATTGGCTGCGGATCTTGCATTAGAATAATGGTTATTATTTTCTATAATGAAAAGACTTATTGAAAAATTCATAATGAAAGACAATAACGTAGTGTCACTTCGAGCGATAGTCGAGAAGTTGCAATAAGATAAAGATTTTTAGTATTTGTAGTTCTCGACCTTGCTCGAACTGACACTTACGCTGGCTAATTTTTCAACAGGTCTAACAAATAAAAGGAAATTCACTGATGATAAAAAAAATATTTATTTTTACTATAATTTTAACTTTTTCTTTTTCGAATCTTTTTGCTAAAGATAAAGCCATAATAAAAGAAATTACTGCAACTTATGTAAATGCAACGGTTTACACCGGTTATACTGGATATTTTTTTAAGGATAAAAAAACCGGAAAAGAAATCCAAGTGCAAGATGCTCATGATCCTGAAATGGTAAAAGTTCCAAACGATTTATTGGAAGACTCCAAAGACTTAGAGGGCTTGCCCGGCGCAAACCCCAAATTAATCGGAAAGAAATTTATCATCCATTATTTAAAAGGCGACAGAATTGTAGTGACTCGAGCAAAATGAAAAAACTTTCTTGCAAAACAAACGCGTTAATTGTGTATTGAATAGAATGAATCCAACTAAATTCCGGGTTTCCAGTAAATTAAATTTAATTAAAATCATCACAGAGAATCCTGGGATTTCTCTTTCAAAACTCCAAAATTATACAAATCATAAAAGTGTTGACCAGCTTAAGAAAGATCTGGGAGAACTTTTTATGGTTGGATCTTATCCGTATACGCCGGCGGACTATATAGATATTGATTTTAATGAAAATGGAACGGTTAATATTAATTTACCCGTGAGCGTCGACAAGACGATTGGACTTACAATTAATGAATGGCTTGCCATTCGAAAGATTTTAGAAGAAGAAATCCATCATTCTGATGCAGAAGACGCTTACAAGATTCAATATAAATCTATTCTTGAGAAGATAAAGAAGATTATCCCTTACTCGGAGGCAAAAGAAAATGAAGAGATAAGAAAAAAGATCGAAGAAGCGATACAAAAGAAAAAGAAAATTTCCTTTCTTTATACTGGCTGGAAAGACAATACAAAAGAAGCCCGTGTTGTAGATCCATGGTTTACTTTTATAGAGAAAAATGAATACCTTGTAGCATATTGCAATGATAGAAAAGGGAGAAGAAACTTCCGGTTAGCCTCCATTTCCTCTCCAAAAGTTTTAGAGGTAAATATAGATAATCCCCTTGATGCATCCGAGCAGAATTTACATATCCTGGAATTCAACTCATTCTTAAATCAATCAGAAGAGAATTCGGAAGTTTCAGAAATTTTACTTTCTAACGAAATAGAGTTTAATTTTTCTAAGTATGCAAAGCTAGAAATACTTGGGACAAAGAAAATTTCTAACAAAAATTATATTCATGCCCGTACCAAAATTATTGAGAAAAACTGGTTTTTGGATTTGTTAAAGGGGTTTGGAGAAAAAATAATTTTACTTTCACCTACATCTCTTCGGGTAGAGTTTTTAGAGAGTATCGAACAAATAAAAATTCCAATTAGCGGTTAATTATGCTCTGCCCCGCTAAGATAAACCTCGGACTGAAAGTATTATACAAACGTCCTGATAACTATCATGAGATAGAAAGTATCTTTTTAAAGCTCAATTGGGGAGATGATATAGAGTTTGCTTCTAATGATCTCGGCATTGCTCGGCTTTTTTCTAAAAACGAACTCATTGGTATTAAACGCTCGTTATTCGAAGAAGTATCTGAACGCGGTGATTTTACAAAAAATATCTTGTATAAAACTTTTGAGAAGGCAAAGAAAATAAAAAGTGATTTGCGGGGTGTTGATATTTATCTCACAAAGCGAATCCCGCCTGGGGGAGGTCTTGGAGGAGGAAGTACGAATGCTGCATCTCTGTTGACCTATTTATTTGGAGACCACCCAGAATTATATCTACCAGTAAGAAAAGTGGCTGCAAGCATTGGAGCGGATGTGCCTTTTTTTCTTAGCACCGGTCATGCTCATGTGTCGGGCATTGGTGAGATTTTAAAGAATATAAGGATTGCTCATGGAACTGGAATTTTAGTAATTCCTCCTTTTTCTATTAATACAAAAGAATCTTACCTAAGTCTGAAAAAGCCTTTACAAAGTGAGTGGGGTCAAAAATCATGGAGTCTCTTGGATGATGATTTAGCTTTTGCTCTTGAGCATGGTGATTGGTCAAAACTCCGAGAAAAATTTGAAAATGACTTTGAAAAGTATGCTTTTAGCGAATTTCCTGAACTTAAAGCGCTAAAGCAGGATTTGTATAGACAGGGCAGTAGTTTCGTTTCCATGACTGGAACTGGTTCTTGTGTATATGGATTTGTGCAAGGAATAGAGCAAGCGAGTAGCATTCAGAAGTGGATGACTCAAAGCTATCCAGAACACTACTTTATTCAATTCAGCTTCTAAAATTGGGCTGTAGCCAAGTGGTAAGGCAGCTGGTTTTGGTCCAGCCATTCCCTAGGTTCGAATCCTAGCAGCCCAGCAAAATTTTACATAAAAATCGGAACTAAAAAAAGAGAATGAGCCAGACAAATCAAATTTGTGCCGTGGTGTTAGCAGCCGGCAAAGGAACCAGAATGAAATCTGAACTTCCAAAAGTGGCAACTCTTTTAAATGGAAAGCCTCTCATTCTCCATGTACTAGATAATCTAATTTCTTCTGGAATCGAAGATATTTATATTGTCGTTGGTTTTAAAAAAGAAGACGTTATCGAAATTTGCAAACCTTATAAAAATATTCATTTTATCGAACAAAAGGAACAACTTGGAACTGGTCATGCACTTCTTTGCTGCGAAGAGTCTCTAAATGATTTTCATGGAAATCTTTTAGTTGCATGTGGTGATGTTCCTCTACTCACTGCATCTAGTTTTAGAAATTTGGCATCCTTTCATTCTAATAATCTTAACAGCGTAACTGTATTATCCGCAGAAATTGAAACTCCTAAAGGATATGGAAGGCTTATTCGTAACACTGACGGAGTTCTTCAGCAAATCGTAGAAGAAAAAGATGCAACAGATGAAGAGCGTAAAGTAAACGAAATCAACACAGGCACTTATATTTTTAATTCTCCAGAAGTATTTCAAAACCTCAAGAAGGTTAATACAGAAAATGCGCAGGGAGAATACTATCTTCCCGATCTAGTGAAAATTGCAAATTCCAAGAACGAAAAAACTGGTGCACTCATACTCTCCAATCATTTAGAAAGCTCAGGTGTCAACTCCCCAGAAGATTTGCAAAGACTAGAGTCCTATATTCTAGAAGGAAAAATTGCGGTATGAATATGAACAATCTCGCTGTATTTTCCGGAAGCTCAAATAAGCCGTTAGCAGAGTCTATCTGTAAAAATCTTAATATGTCGGTTGGTAAAATTATACTGAAGAAATTTTCCGACGGGGAAATTTCTGTAAAGATTGACGAGAACGTTCGTGGTCGTGATGTATTCGTAATTCAATCTATCAGCAATCCGGCTAACGACCATTTGATGGAACTTATATTAATCCTGGATGCACTTCGTCGTGCTTCTGCAAGGCGCATAACTTGTGTTATCCCTTACTATGGTTATGGAAGACAAGACCGAAAAGTTGAACCACGTGTTCCTATATCGGCGAGAGTCGTCGCTGACTTGGTTCAGTCTATGAGTCCAGATAGAATTTTAACAATGGATTTGCACGCAGATCAAATACAGGGATTCTTTCATATTCCGGTGGACCATCTGTATTATTCGCCAGTGCTAGTAGAATACATTCGTAGTAAAAATATAAAAGATTTAGTAATTGTTTCTCCCGATTCAGGTGGGGCAGAAAGAGCCAGGTTCTTAGGAAAGAGAGTAAATGCAAGTTTAGCAATTATTGATAAACGTCGGCAAAGAGCAAATGAATCCGAAGTGATGAATGTGATTGGGGATATTGAGAATAAGCATTGTATTATTTTGGATGATATGATTGATACGGCGGGAACTATTTCTAAAGCAGCAGTTGCCATTTTAAATAAGGGGGCAAAGTCTGTTATGTGCTGCGCTACCCATGGAGTATTATCGGGAGAGGCTACTGAGAAGCTAAATAGTGTTAACTTCTCAGAAATCATTCTTTCTGATACAATTTTAATTCCAGAATCTAAAAAGATTAAAAACCTAACCCAACTTTCGGTTGGAAAATTATTCGCAAACGCGATAGACAGGATTCACAAAGAGGAATCTATTAGCTCGCTATTTATATAAAGGAAATGTAATTTTAATAAAGGATATAAGACAATGAGTAGATTAACAGTAAAAGCAACAAAAAGATCAACAACAGGTAAAAATGAGAACAATAGGCTTCGTGCTAAAGGTCTCGTTCCTGTTAATGTAATTTATGAAGGGAAATCAATTCCGGGTAGTGTAGATGAAACCGAAATCAATAAAATCATCAACTCTGGAATTAGAAGTGCAACTCTTCTTGATATGCAAATGGAAGGCGAAGGAACAGCAGCAGTTTTCGTAAAAGAAATTCAAAGATTTCCTGCAACCAATAGAGTTCGTCACATCGACTTCTACAAAGTTACCCCGGGTAAAAAAATCACTGCAAAGGTTGGTGTTAGAACTACCGGTGTTGCGAAAGGCTCTAAGAGCGGTGGACAGTTCGAACATTTAATTCATGAATTAAAAATTAAATCTATTCCAGAAGATTTAAAAGATCTTATCGTGGTAGATGTTACTGAGTTAGAAGTTGGACAGAGTATTAAAGTAAGCCAGCTAGATGTTCCAAAGAGCTGGGAAATTATTACAAATGGTGATCCGATTGTAACTTCTGTAAACGTAACCAAAGCGATATTAGCCGCTGAGAGAAGTGAGAAAGTTGCGGTTGATCCAAAATCAAAAGCTGGTGCTAAAGCTGCTGCGAAAGCTCCTGCCGCTGCTGCTGGAGCAAAAGCTGCTCCTGCCGCTGCCGCAAAAGCTCCTGCTGCAAAGAAAAAATAGTTAGCTAACGTATGAAGCTAATCGTAGGACTTGGAAACCCGGGAGACAAATACAATAACAACCGGGCGAATATTGGTTTTAAGATTTTAGATGTTATAGCAAATAACATCAACGTAGAAATTAAAACCAAGAAAAAGAAATCTATGATTGGAAGGGGAGATTTCGAAGGGGATGAGGTTGTTCTACTCAAGCCTCAAACTTTTAGTGATCTCTCCGGTGAGTCTGTGCTTTATATTGCTTCGTTCTTAAAAATTAAAGTGCAGGATATCGTTGTTATCCACGAGGATACAAATCTAAGTCTAGGTCAGATTGTAGTTGAAAAAGGTGGAGATGAGAAAGCACAATTAGGTGTAGCCTCAATCTCTACTTCTCTTCGGTCTAAAAATTTCATTCGAATTAGAATTGGAATTAAAAACAATTCGTTCAAAGGAAAAGACAAAGAAAAATTTTTGAAAGAAGATTTTTCTCCGGCAGAAAACTTACGACTGATCGAGATCATTAACGATGCAGAGGCAGCGATTCGCTCAATAAGCATTGGGGATATTGATGAAGTAGTGGAGAAATATCGACTATGAATTTATACGAACTCTACCCGCATTGGGAAACAAGAACGAACCGGATTTTACAATCCCTTCAAACAAGAACTCCTTACGAACTCGAATTCAAATTCCGTCCAAACATGCGTAGTCTTGGAAACTTATATCGCCATATACTAGCAGCAGAAATTTATTGGATGGAAGACATAGTCGGGGGAAGAGGGAAAATGTTTGCCGAGCTAGATGAAAAAGAATTCTACAATTCTAAAACCATCACTGACAAGTGGCATAGCGTGCGTAACCGCTCACAGGAAATTGTAAAGCCATTCTCCATTACTGACTTAAAAAAAACATTCCTCACACCGCGCAAGAAAGCAGTAGATCTCGGTTATGTGCTTTGGCATGTAGCTGAGCATGAGATTCACCACTCCGGTCAAATCTCCGCAATGCTCCGTGCACAAAATTTGGCTAGCCCGATAGCTTAGGGCGAATCGGTGTTATCCTTTCGTGTAATAGAGACGCACATCCATGCGTCTCTACGTTTTTTTGAAACACACCAACCGGGCTTTCAGCTACTGTCAACAACTTGCATTCGCAAGTTGTTGACACCGCTTCAATCCCTTTCGCTTAGGAGTAGGTAATCTTGATTTGCTGGAGGTTTAATTCTTACAATAACCTGATTTTATCAAAATAGTTGCAATATGATGGTAAAAATTATTATAACTCATTAATCTTGCTTTCGTCCATTTGTAAACAGGGACAATTTCTCCTTCTGCTGATTCTCCACCTCCTAATGGTCTAAACCAGACAGAACAATTTTCTATCGGATAATAAGCAATGAATTCCATATTTAAATTTTTATTTTTTAAATAACGTGGCTGTTTAATGTGTTGTCTTTGAATTGAAATTGGCTTTTCTATATGAAACAAGAATACAATGGTTTGATTGTCTGAAAATCTGCAAACGTAATATCTCATCAAATTATTTTTATATTCTTCGCTATAACTCCAAGAAGATAATCGGGAGCCTGGTTTGTATTCTTCATAGCATTCACTATCTATGGTTTTAATTTCAGAACCGAATATTTTTTTTAGTTTTATTATTGATTCATCCATTTCTAAGTTTGAATTTTCTCTTTCATAAAATAAACAATTGAAATTAATTATGCCGACTATTAAAAATAAAAATGGTAAAATATTATTTGATTTTCTATTTTTCATATAAAGTAGGATATTTTTTTTAATATGAGAATTTTCTTAATGAAACAAATATACATTTGACTCAAATCTATGAAAGAAAAAAATATCAAAGACAATTTCGGAATCTAGAATTGTTATCGGTGTTCATCAGTGGTAATCTTTAAAAGACATTTCTTAGAACTAGGAGCTAGCTTAAAATGAACAAACCAGCAGAAGAGGCTAATGTCCGTTTGCTTTACAAGACTTGGATTGAAGCTTGGAATAACCAAAACGCAAAGGGAATGTCTGATTTAGTTCTGGAAGACGGGGATATTATTGGATTTGATGGGTCACAGATGAAGGGACGTAAAGAAGTGCATTCAGTAATCGGTGAAATTTTTGTGGCTCATCCGACTGGGCTTTATGTGGGTATTATTCAGGAAGTGAAAATATTATCGAATGATGTTGCCATTCTTCGCGCTGTCGTTGGTATGGTTCCGCGCGGGGGAACAGAAATTAATCCTGCGGTTAATGCCATTCAGTCGCTAGTTTGTAAAAAGATGGAGGGTTCTTGGAAGATTGCTTTGTTTCAAAATACTCCTGCTGCCTTTCATGGTAGACCTGAACTTGCAATGCAGCTAACGAACGATTTGCGTGTGGTGTTTAATAGCTCGAAATAGTTTTTTGCTAGACTTTTACATGATACCCACGAGTAAAATTCTCTCGAACACGTTGCAAAGTCCAAAAAATCTTCAGTTCTAAGCTTGGGAGCGTTGGAACTACAAAGCTCAATTTAGCTTTTTGTAAAAGGCGCCACATCCCAGCTATGTCTAGTTTTAGTAAATAGACAAACAACCAGCAGCGAGATTTTCCAAAAGCAAGAGCCAGTTCCCCAAGTTCAACCCAATCCGAGTTCATTGGACGAAAGTTCAATCTGATTAAATCTTGGTTTTTCTCTTGGTATTCGGTCTTCACTTTAATTGGCTCAGGAATCAACCCAGAATGAGTGATTGTTTGATACCTTTTCAAAAGAATTTTTAGATATAAGCTTAGATTGCCTTGATACTTTTCTAGTAATAACTGAAAGTCTTCCTTTAGTTCTTTTGGAATTAGCAATGTTGACACTGTCTGGTTGCGCTCTTCCATTTTATCTAGCAAGTATTTGTTTTTGTTTCGAAAGATTATCATATAAATACTAGGTTTAGAAAAATCTTTTTGTGCGAAAAAAATACAAATTTGGAAAGGATTTTTCTAAGCTATGTGGTAGGGATTGAACCGGTGTCAAAAAATTGTGAATGCAATTTTTTGACAGTAGGTGAAAGCCCGGACCTTACCTTTATCCCTTTGTGCGAACTAAGTGAGAGTAGATTTCGGGACATTTGACGAATATAAAACAATATCTAGGGATAAAGGTAAGGTAGCACCCAAATTTTTTATTTCAGTTTGGATTTATGAGGAAAAGTAAGAAGAAAGAAAAATGATAGACCAAATACTATTTTATAATAAAATTACTTTATGCTAATACGAATAATTGTCCGTATTTGTAAAAAAAGGAGATTTTTTAATATGAATTTTAAAAGAAGCATACTACTAACCTTAGTATTGACCTTAATGGCAATGACTACTTTAACAAACTGTTCTTCCGGGGATAAAAAAGAAGTACCGCCTGCAAGCAAAGAAGAATCTAAACAAGTTACTGAACCTGTA
>JANMOF010000431.1:0-26610 GCA_031368925.1 Leptospiraceae bacterium | reverse complement strand
TATTGTTAAGCGTTCTATTATGCGTAATAATGGTCGTGTCTGGGCAGAAGGTCAAATCAATAAAGGGGCAATATTATATTTTGCTCTACCTAAGTCGACTAAAGCCTCATAAGATTTCATTACTTTAACAATCCTTCTTATACAATAATGTGTGATTTTTACAAAAGGAGTTAAGGATGATTGATACAAATAATGTAGAAATATTACTTGTAGAGGATAATCCTCGTGATGCGGAGCTAATGATTCGAGCACTTAAAAAAAGAAATTTGGTTAATCATCTTTTTCATGTCAATGATGGAGTTGAAGCTTTGGATTTTCTTTTACACCGCGGCAATTACGAAGATAGGAAAAATTCTGCCTCCCCTAAAATTGTGTTTCTCGATTTAAAACTCCCTAAGTTAAATGGACTAGAAGTTTTAAAGGAGCTAAAGGCAAATGAGAATACACGCACGATTCCTATTGTGATTGTTACTTCTTCAAAGGAAGATCCCGATATTAAACTAGCGTATGAACTCGGTGCAAATAGTTATGTTGTAAAGCCAGTGGAGTTTGAAGCTTTTTCGGAGGTAATGAGTAACCTTGGTTTTTATTGGTTACTCATTAATAAAACCGGGGAATGAATAAAGACCAATTCAAATATTCAGAGCTTACTTTTCAGTTGATTGTAGAATCTGCTCCAAATGCAATGGTGCTTGTTAATAATACAGGATTCATTTCGCTAGTGAATAAAGAGACGGAAAAACTCTTCGGATATAATCGAAACGAGCTAATAGGAAGTAAACTCGAGATTTTAATTCCAGATAGGTTTAAGGAAGAGCACCCTGCACAGCGCGGCTCATTTTTTAAAAGCCCTCAGACAAGATCAATGGGAGCGGGAAGAGATTTATTTGCTCTAAAAAAAGATGGGACAGAAGTGCAAGTAGAAATCGGACTTAACCCAATTGATACACCTGATGGTTTAATGGTATTAGCCTCTATTATTGATATTACAGAAAGAAAGCTACAAGAGCTAACGCAAAAAAGGCAAGTTGAATTAGAGGCAAAAAATAAAGAGCTAGAACAATTTGCATACATTGCGTCTCATGATTTGCAGGAACCACTTAGAACTGTTTCAAACTATTTACAAATATTCGAGGAAGACTATTCCCATGTATTAGATGCTGAAGCGAAGAATTACCTTATATCTATGAATAACGCAACGAGGCGAATGAGTATACTTGTAAAAGCACTCCTAGAATTTTCAAGGTTAGGCAGAGGCAAAGAGCTAACAAGCGTAGATATTAATCAAATTATCCGCGAAGTTCTCTCCGACTTAGAAAATTTAATTCAAAGTTCAGGCGCGATTATTACTGTTTCCGAAATGCCTATACTGAATGCATATGAAACAGAAGTCCGTCAATTATTTCAAAACCTACTTTCGAATGCTATAAAATTTAGAAAGCCAAACGTTATACCTGCGATTCATATATCATCGCAACCATTTAATGAAAGATGGAAGTTTTCTATTAATGATAATGGAATAGGGATTGAACCAATTCATTTCGAGCGGATATTCTATATTTTCCAACGCTTACATGCAAGCGAAGAATATGAAGGAAATGGAATAGGTTTAGCAAATTGTAAAAAAATTGTGGAGCTTCACAAAGGGGAAATTAAACTAGACTCAGTTTTTGGAAAAGGAACTACGTTCTACTTTACTTTGTAATTTAATTTTATGAAAAAAATAAATTGCATAATGCTAATTGATGATAATAAAGATGATAATTTTTTTCATGAAAGAGTAATACGCAAAAATTTTCCCACAAATTCTATTGTCGTAAAGCAATCTGCCATGGATGCATTAGAATACTTCAAGCAAAAGGAAATTGTTCATCCTGATTTAATTTTTCTGGATATTAATATGCCGGCAATGAACGGATGGGAGTTTTTAGAGGAGTATGCAAGGTTAGAAATTGATAAGAAGAGTTATCCTATTATCATTATGCTCACTACTTCAGAAAACCCTGATGACAAGGCAAGGGCATTCACTTATAAAACAGTTTCAGATTTTAAGACTAAACCCTTAACAAAAGAAATGCTAGAAGAGATTTTGAATGCATTTTTCTAATGCTCTATATTTTTCCTGTTGAAAGTTAGAAAAGTACATTCAATTTTACGAAAGCACTTGTTAGGAATCTGTAGTTGTTTATTGTCGTTACAATAACGTGAATTTGATATAAGAAATTATCACTGTAAAAATCCTAAAAGTCATCCCGTGCAGGAATGACAGCTAAAATAATTCTTACATTGAGTTCACGTTAATTTAAAGTTTATTTTTTGAGAAAAGTCGAAAAAGCTTTTTATTCAGTTGTTATTATAAAAGGGTAAATATTATGAGCGTAAACGGATTATCGTTATTTGCCGTTAAGGAACTGATTGAGTCATAATAAATTTAACAGAGTATGATTAATCCAATTAAAATACTTATAGTAGAAGATCGTGTAATAGATGCAGAACTTGCCCTACGAGAAATTAGTAAGTCCGTCAGTAACTTTGTATTTGAAAGAGTAGAAACAGAGAAAGAATACATTGATGCACTTTCAAGTTTTCAACCGGACCTAGTCTTATCTGATTACAACCTACCTACCTTTGATGGGATGAGAGCATTAACTATCCTCAAGGGTTACTCTCCGTTTACCCCTCTGATTATTTGGACTGGATCTACCAATGAAGAAATAGCCGTGGATTGCATGAAGGCTGGCGCTGTAAATTATGTAATTAAAGAAAATGTGAAACGATTAGGGTCGGCTGTTGTTCATGCGCTTGAAGAAAAAAAAATAAAACTTGATCATCTTGCACAGGAAAAAAAAGCCAGGGAAATGCAGAGTCAATTAGAAGCAACTGTAAATGCAATCCCAGATCTATTGTTTGAAGTTGGACTAAATGGTAAATACTATGATTATCACTCTCCTCGAACAGAGCTATTGGCAATTCCAGTTGATCAAATTCTAAATACTTCTATTGAAGATGCTCTTCCGCCTGACGTTTCTGCTATTGTTTTTGCTGCGATTCACGAAGCAAATCAAAACGGTTTTTCTATCGGAAAACAATTCGTACTAAACCTCCCAATTGGAAAGCATTGGTTTGAGCTTTCTGTATCCCGTAAGCCGGTGGATAAAGAAGAAGAGCCAAGATTTATTATACTCTCCCGAGATATAACAGCCCGCAAAAGGACAGAAGAGGATTTAGAACAAAGCAAAGAGGAATTAGAAAAAAGCAATGCATTTAACATCAGTGTATTTGATTCCCTTTCCGAGCATATAGCTGTACTTGATGAATCTGGTAAAATTATAGCAGTGAATGAAGCATGGAAAAAATTCACAATTGATAATTCCACTCCCGGTACATTTCAAAATTTTATCGGGTTAAATTATTTGGAAATTTGTGAGGTAAATCCAAATTATCCGAAGGATGAAACAATGGATTTATTGGAGGCGAACAACAGAATCAGGTCAGTGATTGCCGGCAGTTTAGAAGAGTATAATATGGAATATCCCTGTCATTCCCCCACTGAGAAACGATGGTTTTTAATGCATGTAAGCCCAAGGCTGGGTGAAAAAGGAGCGGTGGTTTCTCATCTTAATATAACACAGCGTAAACTTTTAGAAGAGCAAAAAGAAAATCTAATTCGAGAGCTTACACTGAATAATAGTGATTTGCTTCAATTTTCTTATATAGTATCTCATAACCTTAGATCACCTGTTTCGAATTTAATGGGCTTGTTAAGTTTGCTTGAGGATGTAGATATTACGGATGAAAACCTGGCGAGTATATTAAATGGATTTAGACTATCGACTAACGCCTTAAATCAAACCTTAAAAGATTTACACAGGATAATAGTAATTAGACAACAAACATCGGTTGATTTAGAAGATATCGACTTATATGATATGATAGAACATGTGCGATCTCACCTTAATAACCTACTCTTGCAAAATCAGCCTGATATAAAAATTGATTTTTCTGAGCAACCTACGATTTGTTTTAATAAACCTTACATGGAAAGTATTATTTTGAACTTGTTTACAAATGCATTGAAGTATAGATCTAATGAAAGGGAATTAAAAATTTTAATTTTTACAAGAGATATCGGAACAAAAAATCAATTGGTATTTTCAGACAATGGATTGGGTATTGATTTGAATCGGTATAAGGATAGAATTTTCGGACTCTATCAAAAATTTCATGATCATCCTGAAAGCAAAGGTTTTGGGCTTTACTTAATTAAATCTCAGATAGAAGCGTTAGGTGGAACAATTCACATCGAGAGTACTGTTGATGCGGGAACTAAATGTATAATAAATTTTCCGAAGGTAATAAAATGAAAAAAATACTCTGCATCGATGATGACCCCGTTACTCTAATGTATTGTATGGGAATTATCAGGAAAAATTCGTCAGCAACAGAAATAGCAAGTGCTAGGAATGGTCAACAGGGGATAGATTATTATAAGACTTTATTGAATTCCCCCGAAGCGGATAAAAGCAATTATCCGGATTTAATTTTTTTAGATTTGAATATGCCGATTATGAATGGATGGGAATTTTTAGATGAATTCGTAAAAAGCTATTATGCGAAGTTTCCAAAAACAAGAGTGGTCATTTTAACTTCCTCGATTGATCCGAAAGATGAAGAAAGGGCAAGTGAGTATTCTATTGCTATTGGCTTTCTTTCAAAGCCACTTACCGGCACTATGTTAGATGATTTAAAGGTATTATTTCAATCAGAGATTTGATGATTGATTTATTAAAAAATGAAGCTTATAAGAATTGAATGATCTCGGATAAAAGGGGTTTCTTGATATGAAAACTATTTTAGTAATTGATGATGATAAAGAAATTAGAGATTCGGTTTATTTAATCTTGGAGCATGAAGGCTATCAAGTCATACTAGCTGAAAATGGAGAAGAGGGGGTTAAACAGGCATTATCTCTTCTACCCGATTTAGTTTTGTGTGATATTACAATGCCCGGCATTAGTGGTTTAGAAGTTTTCTCTGAAACTAATCATAGACCCGGTAATGAAATGATTCCTTTTATATTTGTTACCGCTTTGTCCGCTAAAGCAGATGTTCGTCGAGCAATGCATTTAGGTGCAGCGGATTATATTACTAAGCCGTTCGAAAAGGATGACCTCGTTCGCGCAATCAAGGCTCAATTAACTAAGAAAGAAGGTATTGATAAAAAACTGCAAGACGAGAGAATTCGACTCCTTGGGAAATTAGAGGATGAATTATTAGCCAAAGACTTGGAAATTGAACGACTAGGAAAACTCCATCCGATAATACATAACGAGGAGGAACGTCCGAAAATTCATAGAACAGAAAATATTGATCATAGATCGGAAAAATCAAATATTCTAATGATTGTAAGCAATAGGCTTTTACGGTTGCGACTTATTTCAAGTATCCGCAAGGAGTTTTCAAATAATATATTGGAAGCTGACACAGCACATGAGGGTTTCCAAATTTCAGAGACTGAACATGTCTCCTACATTATTTTAGAGTCCAGCCCGCCTAAGCTTGAACCACTCATTATGCTCAGACAGATTAAATGCAAAGCAAATTTAATGAACTGCCCCATATTAATTTCGGCAGACAATATAAATAAAGATACCATTACAGAATTTGCAAAATTTGGGAATATTGATTTTATCTTAAATCCCTTCAGCCATGAAAAATTAAATCTTAAAATCTCTAAGTATTTAGAGACTAAGGGTAAGCCACAAGTTTAAATCATCCTCCTTATACTAAACGCCAAAAGTAATTACACTTTTCTGATTCAAAAAAATGACTTTGATATATAAAAAGAGAGGAAAGCACATACATTTCTGCACTCCATTTGTTGGAGCATCGAGATATATGGTATAATTCCTAAAAATCTAAACCCTAGACAATCTACTTTCTAAAAGTTGTATCGCCTGGTTAATATCTTTATTCCCAATTACAACTTCATAGGCACTTGCTAAAACTGGATATTTCTCAATGTCCATTGGAACAAGGTTTGGGATTGCTTTAAGACCATGATAACCATTTGACATTTTGGTTGGCTTAGTTCCGGTTACTAGCTCGTATCCGTATCGTCTGTCTCTAGAGTCAGAACCAAAACAGGCTAGCATAAAGTCGGTTAACCCTGATAAGCCGTTGAATGTTGGCTCTTGTCCGCCGAGTTTGACACCGATAGAAACCATTTCTTTGAAGAAGCGGTTGGATAAATGGAACAGAGTATTATCCACATTACCCCCTAGAACTTCTTTAAAGTATCCTTCTACTAGACCCATACAGAGCGCATAAATATTCTTAAGCGCTCCGCCGAGTTGAACTCCTGAAACGTCAGTCGGTATAATAGCAGGACGGGAGAATATATAGCCAGTTGTAAATAGCTTAACGAGTCGAGGTATGATGTCCGGATTACGAGCAGCAATTTCTAAGCCAGAAATTTTACGCTCAATGATTTGTTCAGGGTAACTTGCGCCTGAGGCTACTGCTAATCTGTCTCTCTCTATACCATAGACTTCTTCTAGGTCGCGAAGGATTAATCCTCTTGGCGAGTCTGTTAAGCCTTTGATTACGTTGACGATAGGAGCCTTGTTTTTTCTGAGTTTATCTAAAATATCAGGATAGACTTTTTCGAAATCCCAAGGGTTTGTTCCCTGAATGAATAGAGTGGCTTTTTTGATTACACTGTCATCAGCGGAGAACTCAATATTGGGCGGCAGTTTGTAGAGGGGATAATGCTCTAAATCCCTTCGCTCTGCGTTATAGGTTTTACATAGATCTTTGTCCGGATGATAAATTGTGACTAATACATTTTTGTTAGAAACGATAGTCGCTATAGCTACAGAAGAATTGCTCGAGCCAAGAACTACAATATGTTCCTCTGGGTGTTTTGGAATTTGGATTAATTCATTTTTGTGTTTACCAATTCCATCACCGTTATAAAGGTTACGATAAGTTCCATGTTTGTGACGGCTGAGGTTTGAGCCGACGAGCAAAGCTAAATTATCAATCAGAAATTGCTTTTTGTCACCTACTACTGGAAATTTTATTTCGTCTAGTTCAACTGGTAGTTTATGCTTAGAATGCAAATGACCGACTATCACTGGCTTACCGATGACTAGTTTGCCATTAGCCGGATTAAATAAAAATCCTGACGTAGGTAAGATTTTGTCAGTTCCTTCTAAAGAGATAGGTAAAACAATCTTATTCGCAACGTAATGATAGACTGTATCCACAAATGGCATCAGTCGTCCATCTCTTGATCTAGTTCCTTCAGGGAATATGGAAATGATTTTTCCATCTGTCTGTAATTTTTGGGACTGACGGAATGCTCGCATATTGATCTTGGTCATAAGATCCGACAAACTAGGATTATCCGCCATATCTTTTTGGGAGCAAACAAGGAGTGTCCCAAACATATAAAGTCCGAGTCTTGTGAAGTCAGGCTCGAATGCAAGTCTACCTGCGATAAATACCATTTGCTCGGCAATTTTTTTACCGAGTGGACCGGAGGCATAGAGTAATTGAAAAATAGCAGGCGCGTCGAGATGACTTAAGTGATTAGAAATGAGTGTGATTGGGAATTTTCCGATGAGCTTCTCTACTGTTTCGAGATTTTCTAAGCCTTCGACTTTAAAATTTTTCATGATTGGTGAAAGAAATTGCATCATGAAATCGCGAGCCTTTTCTCCTCTCTCAGTATAGACACCAACATTTTCAAGTTCTTCTGGATTCTTAAAACTATTCATTACGGGTGGCATTGGTGTCGTGCTTGAGAGGTATAGAAACTCTTCTAAAATTTTTCGCGCTTCGTCTTCTGTTAAACCAGATTTTACAAAGTTGTGTATGTTTTCAAAAAATTCCTTGTGCCATCTACCAACGCTTGCTTCTTTTTCTGTCATAAAAATCCTCTTGCTCTATCGAATATTTCCAAATTACATTTAAAATTTGCAATCCAGTCAACTAGAAAAAAAGAGAAAGGGAATTTTTGCCTTATTTGCCACAGAGGCACGGAGGTAAGAGAGGTTTGGGTGGTATTGATTTCTATTTTATGCTCTATTTTAATGTGAGCTTGCTGGGAGGAGCTTTCTTGAAGAGGTTTCAAGTAGAATAACAAATAACCAAACCTAATGATATTAAAACAGAAATAAATTCCTGAAAAACTCTTTTTAAATACCCTCCGTGTCTCTGTGTCTCGGTGGCAATCCGATTCTATACTTTAAATCCGAGTTGTCATTATATGAGTTTTTGTTTTATTGGATACGGTAAGAAACAGATTGATAAACGAACGCAATATCAGCTCAGAGGTTAAATGGATTCCGGATGGGTTTCATTTTCTAGACCATGAGGATAGTCTTAGAAGAAAGAAAATTTTAGACAAGGTCTATCAATTCTTTGAAGAGAGAGGATATTTAGAAGTAACACCTCCTGGTTTTGATTTTACATCTTCCTTTCTGCGCTATGTTTCCCCGACAGAAGAGGCTAGAATTTTAAAATCCCGTGATCTTTCTGGAAAAGAAATTTCACCGAGCATTGATTTAACTCTGCAAGTAGTAAAGGGAATGGCTGGCTTTTCTGTGAAGAAGGGAAACCAAAAGATTTTTTACACAGGTAGAATTGTAAAAGATAATTATAAAAAAAATGCTGATAGGCGTGAGATACTACAAGCCGGTGCTGAAATCATCGGGCATTCGAATGCAAATACATTTAAGATGTTACTCACTCATATCAGTGAACTCAGTCTCGCACTCGGGCTAACACAAAAAATTACTTTGGTTTTAGGGAATACTGCCGTTTATTCGCAGATTGTAGATTATTTAAAATTCTCACCTGCGGATAAGAATACTTTGTCGCACTTGCTTTATTTAAAAGAAGAGAAAAGCATTCGTGAATTCTTAGATGCTAAAGTTAAGAAAAAAGATATAAAAGAAATTCTTTTAAAAATCATTCTATCGTTTGAATTAAAAGAAATTAAAACAGACCTACTTGCAGTTTCTAAAAAATACAAAATGAACTTGGAACATTTTATTGTAGAGACAGAAGATATTTTCAAATACTCATCGCATTTCAAAAATTTAGATTTATGCCTAGATTATTCTCTAATTCGAGACTTAGATTATTATACCGGTTTTGTATTTCATGGTTATTACGATAGGGTTTCTTATCCCTTAGTTACCGGCGGGGCTTATGACAATTTGTTTGAGAAATTTTCCGGAGAAGAAAAAAGAGCCTGTGGATTCGCCATTAATATTGATATCATTGAAGAAATAAATAGAAGATAAAGAGGATACTATGCCAGCAGATTTAGTGATTGGTGCCCAATGGGGTGATGAGGGAAAAGCAAAGGTAATTGATTATTTAAGTAAAGAAATAGATATTATCGCGCGTTATCAGGGTGGGGCTAATGCCGGGCATACCGTAGTCGTGCATGGTAAGAAATATATTTTCCATTTAGTTCCATCAGGAGTTATTTATCCAAATACAATATGCGTTATTGGAAATGGTGTCGTTCTCGATACAGAATACTTAATGAAAGAATGCGATGAGTTATGTAAAGAAGACTTTGACGTTTATAACAAACTTTATATCAGCGATGCATGTCATATTATTTTACCACTTCATGGAATCATTGATGCACATAGAGAGACTAATTCTACTTCTGGAACTAAAATAGGAACTACTGGAAAAGGAATTGGAATTTGTTATGCCGATAAGATGATGCGAATTGGAATCAGGACAGGCGATTTACTCGATGAAGAGTCCCTTAGAGGCAAATTGAAATTATTCTTAGCTCGAAAAAATGAAGAGCTAGTAAAGCTTTATGGAATTGAGCCGGTTGGGTTTGATGAGATCTATGAAAGCCTAAGAAAGTTTGCAGATAGGTTTAAAGGCAAGATTATTAATACTGCTTACTACTTGAATGAAGAACTCCGTAAAGGCAAACGCGTATTACTCGAAGGCGCACAGGGCGTTGGACTTGATATTGATTTCGGAACTTACCCTTACGTAACAAGCTCTAATCCGACGACCGGTGGTGCGCTCACTGGCTCGGGAGTTGGATTTCAACACCTCGGTAGAATTTATGGAATCAGTAAAGCCTATGCGACTCGCGTGGGAGAAGGACCTTTTCCGACAGAAGTGTTTGGGGAAGAAGCAGAAAAAATGCGTAAGATTGGTCACGAGTATGGCTCTACAACTGGTAGACCTAGAAGATGTGGTTGGTTTGATTTAGAAATGATCAAACATTCTATTCGCATTTGCGGAATCAATAACCTTGTCATCACAAAGATTGATGTGCTCTCTACCTATCCAACTATTCCTGTCGGCATCGGCTATGAATTAAACGGCAAACGATTAGACTACATGCCTTCTTGCGGAATGGATAAAGTCAAAGTCATCTACGAAAATCTCCCCGGCTGGAACACAGACATAACAGGCATTAACCGCTTTGAAGATTTACCGGCTAATTGTCAGTCTTATTTAAAATACCTAAACGAAAAAATCGGAGTTCCTATTTCGATTATCTCTACAGGACCGGACAGGAAAGATACGATTGTGATGTAGGATGGCTTTTGAAGATTACCATATTCGAGCGACCGAGCGAGAATGGGCTTGAGCCACGTCATTAGTAAGACGTGAGCGAAAGAGCTGGGGGACACAGATAAACACGGATAGGGGATTTGTGTTTGTGTGGTATAAGAAAGTCGGTCACTGAATTCGAATCTTCTAAAATGAGACCAATGGATAAAATTTTAGGATAGAGATTCTTTGAGAGACTAAAGGGTAGAATTGATATGGGAAATTTACATTTGTATTTAATCTTCTTTGCAGCAATATTTATAATTGAGTTGTTAATGAGCATTGTAATGTTACAGCTCGAGCGATTTTTTGAATGGGGTTACTACTATGATGTAGCGCTTAAAGATGCTTTATTGCTCACTTTCGGACGGTTAAAGTATCATTACCCGATTGCAATAATTCTTTTCATTATTTTAATGAAGAACATTTCTTATGATAATCGGGTCATAGTGATTGCACTCATTAATGCTTGTCTTTATTTTTTCATTTTACTTTTCTATGCGATTTTCATTAATCCAGATATTCGGGAATATTTTTTAAAGCCTGCTTTTTATTTTAATCTGATCGCTGTATTCTTGAGCCCGTTTGTTTTAGGTAAGATTCCTTATTTTAAAAAATTAATGAAAGAGCTTATTTAAATGGAGTAATAATTTAATAAAAACTATACAAATAATACGCAAATAAATATTTGTATGCTATGTCGCCGTTATTCCAAAGATACTTTCCGATTCTAGTTTTTACTGCTCTCCTTTTGTGTTTATTCTTAGCTAATGGGATTTTGAAATCTATTTTTGTTGTTGAAAATTCTACTATTCCTGTTTTAATGAGTGAGAAGACAGAAAAAACTAATAAATCGGATAAGCATAAAAATCAGGACTCGATAGAGTCAGCCCGAAAGAAGTTAGAAGAGGCAAAAGACAAATACAAATCTTTAAGGTCAAAGGTAAATAAGACTAAAGCCGATAAAGAAAACGAAGCCAGATTGCTAAAAGAGATAAAACATTGGAAAAAGAAAGCAGACGAGACAGGAGAAACTCATTGGAGAAAAGGAAAATGAAAGGTAGTGAAAACTTATACACATTTCTTTTTGAATACAAAGACCAAAAGTATATTTCGCAAACGCTTGCGTCTGATCCTTATGCGGCTATTATGCCTTGGGCGAATGGGTTGAATTATCATAAAATAAAAGGAATTGGAAGTAAAACGAAAGAACTGTTTCTTAACGATGTAAAATCTTCTTTAGAAGAAGATTTGCTCGTGCCCCTTGATGATGTAAAAAATATATGGGGTCTTGGTGTTTTATCAAGAGGCTATGGTCTAATTGATTTAATTAAAACCGAAACTGAAAATAAAAAGAGCGGCAATAGCTTGTTTACCTTTGTTTTAGATTTTCTTGGTGGTACTTATATTTCACAAATTAAAGCAAAGACTTTAGATTCTGCCAAATTAGAATGGGCTAACAAGCTTTTTAGCCAAGAAATTTCTGGATGGAGAAATTCTAGTAAAAGTAAATTCGTAAATCAAATTGATACTTTCTTACTCAAAGTAAACCCTTCTAGTATCAACGTTTGGAATTTTGATTTCTATTCTTCTAAGACCAAAGGAACTGTTTACTGTGTAAAAACAGAAGCCACTTAATATACAGTTCCTAATAATTTAAAATTGAATCTAAAACCTTTCCTTAAATCCTTCTATCAACTTATGAGGATTATCCGCTACAAAAAACAGTTCTAATTGTTCGCGTTTCATAAAATTCTCATCTGCAATATGATGCAGAAAGCGAATTAGTTTTGTGTAATAACCTGCTGTATTTAAAATTCCGATTGGTTTGTTGTGAAATTTCAATTGTGCCCAGGTAAGAATTTCAAAAAATTCTTCTAGCGTGCCTATTCCACCGGGTAACATGGCGAAACCGTCTGAGAGTTCATACATCATTGCTTTTCTTTCGTGCATATTTTTTACTATATGCAGATTATGAAGACCGGTATGACCTTCTATAGGCATTAAGTATTCAGTGATGACACCTGTAACTTCTCCGCCTGAATTTAAAACTGCATTTGCAACCTCACCCATAATCCCAATGCTCGCTCCACCGTAAACGAGGGAAATTTTTTCTTTTGTAAGGGATTCTCCTAAACTCTTTGCACTCTCGTAGTAGACTGGATCGTCGCCCGGATGTGCTCCACAAAAAACGCAGACTTTTTTCATAGTGTATGATTTAAAAAAACTATCATAAAAGGAAAGAGAAATTTTATAAACTTAAGTTTATTTTGAATTCAGGAAATCTTGCCTAACTTGAAACTTTTATTAAGATGGCAGAATGAAATTATTTTATCGAGAGTTTTCCGGGGAGCCTAAACCGCTTATTATCATTCATGGACTTTTTGGGTCCTCTAAGAATTGGATTACAAATGCGAAAGAATTATCCAAGTTTGCCCATGTATATGCTATAGATGTTAGAAATCACGGGGAGTCTCCTCATTCCAGTTCGCATCTGATTAGCGATTTAGTAGCTGATCTCAAAGAATTTATTTTAGAGCATAATCTGGAGAATCCGATTTTACTCGGTCATTCTATGGGAGGGTTAAATGCCTTGTTATTCGCACTAACTTATCCCGATATGATTCATTCTTTGATTGTACTCGATATTGCTCCCAGGTCATATGCAATTAATTACGAGGCGGAGTTTAAAGCACTCTCGATGGATGTCAGTCATTTTGAATCCCGCCAGGCTATAGACGGGGAGATGAAAAAAGTCCTTCCTGATACTTTTATTCGTCAATTTTTACAAATGAATTTGGATAAGTTAGATATTGGTTATAAATGGAAGCTCAACGTAGATACACTAAAGAATGCGCGCACTGCTTTGAATTTAGACTTAGTGGATACTATGCATTTTGCGAAGAAGACTCTTTTTATTTTAGGCGGTGAATCTGAATACATAAAGCCAGAAGATAAATCTCTGATTGGAAAATTCTTTTCTAATTCTAGAATTGAAACTATTCAGGGTGCCGGGCATTATTTGCATTATACGCATTCGAAAGAATTTTTACAAATTGCTTCTAGTTTTATCCGCGAACTTTAAAGAAGTCTACACTCTTTTCTAAGGCGTTTGTTTTATTTGTAAATGTATCGGATAAATCTCGTAAGTTAGATGCTTCCATAGAGACAGTTTGAGCAGTTGAGGATACGCTCATTATGCTCTGGTTGATTTCTGCAATTCCATTTTTTTGTTCAATAGAAGCGGTTTCAATTTCTTTCGATAGGTTTGTAACCTTCTCGGCATTAGCCGCAATTTTCTTTGCATTTTCTACTTGTTTATTTACTGCGACAATGACTCCACTTACCGAATTATTGATATTATTCACACTGGCTATAATTCCTTTTAGAATCCCAGCTACTTCGCCTACTTTGTTATAACCGTCCGTAATTGCTTTTTCTGTAGCGTAGATTAGAGTTTGAATTTGCTTTACTCCGGATACAGTTCTATCGGCAAGTTTTGTAATGCTGTCGGCTACTACTGCAAAACCTTTCCCTGCTTCTCCTGCCCTTGCTGCTTCGATGGCTGCGTTTAATGCGAGTAAGTTTGTTTGAGAAGAAATTTCTGAAATGAGTTTAATGATTTCTGTGATCTTAGAAGAGCTCTCTTTTATCTTATCCATGGCGACTATCGTATCATTTGCGATAGCTTCTCCGCTTGTTGCTCTTTTCGCTGATTCATTTGAAATTTTAGAAAGGCTGTCTGCTGCATTCTTAATTTCAAGAATCGAAGTATTCATAGATTTAATATTGGAATCAATCTCTTGCATGTTTCGTGTTTGGATTCCAATGCTATTTGCTACATTATCCAAAGAAGAGGTTAACTCCTCAATAGCCGCTGAAGATTCTTCCGAAGAAGATGCCATGTCCTGTGACGAATTATTTAGATTAGCCGATACGCTTCCTAGCTCGGAAGAAGATTTTCCTATTTCTACGGAGAGTTTACGAATCTGGATGATAGAATTACTTAAATGACCTACCATATCGTGAATGCTTAATAGCATTTTGCCCAGCTCATCATTTTTATTAATGTCTATCTCAACTGTAAAATCACCCTGGGATAATTTAGATACTACTTCCATAGCTGTATGAAGTGGATTTACAATGTTTCGTATGGTAGAGAAACTCAGGAAAAGAATTATACCGGTAATGATGAGAGTCGCAAATGTTATAACAGAAAGAGTAGAGGCAAATTCTACGTTACTCGAAGAGCTAGATTCCTTTGCGAGATTATTGGTAAGCTCATTTAATTTATTTAAAGTTTCTTTGGCTTTGTCAAATTTTTGAAGCGAAGAACCTTTAATTCTTTCTTCTGATTCTTTCCCTAATTTTTTTCTAGAAAGAGCAATAATCTCTGCATTTTCTTTTAAATATTCTTTCCATTGAAGTTTAAATTCTTTATATAATAAAAGAGTATTCTCATCTTTAATAATTTCATCAATGACAGACAAATTCTTTTCAATTTTATTTTTTATAACTTCAAGCTTTGCTTCTTCTGTAATCATTTCTCGATCTGAGTTTGCGGCTATATGAGAAAATTCTAATAGTCTATAATCAGAAATATTTCCGTTCAAAAAACTAATTTCTATTACTGCGGGTAAAAGCTCATTAGCCGCTTTAACCGTTTTATCATGCATGCTGTTCATTTGATAAATCGTAAAGCCTGCAAACAAGATAGTAAGTGTATTTATAATTATGAAAGAAATGATAAGAGTTCTTTTAATGCTGGATTTATTTTGAAGGAGTATATCGGTCATCATGCTGTTTTAAATATCGGTAGTTTGCTTGGTTTTTTGGCGTTTTTTTGGGTTTAAGATAAAGATTACTACGGATGGATTTTTGCCAAACTGCGACTTAGTTTAGTTAGCGATGCACTTTCTATAGTCCTTGGTTTAGTGGTTTGTATACTGGCATCTTTAGTCGTAAATTTTTTAAGAGTAAACCAACCACTAAACATAGCACTATAGGTAAGAGTATCTTTGATGTATCGTTAATTGCTATTAAGATATGGGCTAATATGAGAATATTCGCTTCTCAGCAATAACCATTTTGTGCAAAACAACAGAATTTATTTATTGATATGCTATTTAAATATTAGTAATTAAATATTTACTATTTAAAGAAACTATTCTTGAAATATATTTCAACTGGAATTTCGATGGAAAAATATATGGAAAATAAATCAGAACTATTAATTTATCAAACACCGGATGGTGTCACTAAAATCGAAACTCGCTTGCAAGATGAAACTGTTTGGCTTACGCAAGCACAACTCTGCGAACTTTTTCAAAAGTCCAAGTTAACTATTAGCGAGCACATAAAACATATTTTTGAAGAAGGGGAATTTAACGAAAATTCAGTTGTTCGGAATTTCCGAACAACTGCAAATGATGGAATCCCCTTACTTTATATAACTTGCTTCGCATTATCGGAATATTCCCCTTTTTGAAAGGGGATATTTTGTTGTTCTAGTTAAGAGGAATTGAAAAATATGCTGCCGTTCAACAAAAACTCCAAGGAAAAAGCTCGCAAGCTAAGAAGAAATATGACGCTGGCAGAGAAAAAAATTTGGTATCAACTCTTGGTGAATGATGGATTAAATGGTTTACGATTTCTGAGGCAAAAGCCTATTGACCAATACATCGTAGATTTTTACTGTCATCAATTAAAATTGGTAATTGAAATTGACGGTGAATCGCACTTAGCCGAAGACGCAAAAGAATACGATGAGGTTAGAACGAAAGTTTTGAATGGATACGGAATAGAAGTGATACGTTATACGAACGATCAAATATTGAATCGTTTTGGTGAAGTTGAAGCGGATTTGAGGAAGAGGGTTAATCCCCCTGCCCCCCTTTGCGAAAGGGGGTTTAGGAGTAGTGGGATTTTTTTGGACTGGAGTTTAATTCTTGTTATTCTCTTGAATACTTTTGATATAGAAAAGATTTACGAAATATAATAAGTAACCCTTATGCACAAAACCCCCTTTTGCAAAGGGGGATCAAGGGGGATTACTTAAACAAAAAGAAATTCCTTAAAACAACAAAGCCAGGAGTCAGACAACATGTATGAATATAATCATACATATGCTAAATAAAAGATTACCTTTATTTTTAAAGTATTGCATTTCGGTAACGGTATTTTTTTGTGATATAATGATATTTGTTAATCAAATACATATAGGATAATAATTTGCATACTCGATTTTAAAAGGACCGCTTGGGTCGCATTTGGATAATGGAAAGATATTGCAAAAAAAATCTGCATTGTAGTAAATGAATTAAGTGGAAGGATGTGGCGAGAGACATGGGAAAGAATATTAAATTATTTGAAAGTAAAAAGGTAAGAACACATTGGGATGAAAAGGAAGAAAAATGGTATTTCTCGATTGTGGATGTTATTGAAATACTCACTGAAACAGACCGTCCTCGAAAATATTGGAGTGATTTAAAATCCAAGTTAAAGAAAGAAGGAAGTGAACTGTCCGAAAAAATCGGACAGTTGAAAATGGAATCACCAGATGGAAAATTAAGGGAGACTGACGTTTCAGACACAGAACAATTGTTGCGGCTAATCCAATCTATCCCTTCTCCCAAAGCCGAACCCTTCAAAGTATGGCTAGCACAAGTAGGCAGAGAAAGAATTGATGAAATGGAAGATCCCGAAATTGGCATTGACCGATTAATGGAAACCTATTTACGCAAAGGTTATTCTAAGGAGTGGATCAATCAACGACTCAAAAGTATTGAGGTAAGAAAAGAACTATTACAATCTGGGCAACTAGAGCGTCATAGAAACCTATGCATTATTACAAAGTAAGCCTAACACCAAGAGCTCGCAAGCTAAGAAGAAAAATGACTCTTGCAGAAAAAAAAATTTGGTCTTCTCTTCTTAGAAAGGATAATTTGAACGGATTTCGTTTCTTGAGACAAAAGCCAATTGATAATTATATTGTAGATTTTTATTGTAGTGCCTTACTCCTAGTAATTGAAATTGACGGCAAACATCACTTAGCCAGAAAAACAAAAAAATACGATGAAGCAAGAACCAAAGTTTTGAATGGATATGGAATTGAAGTGATACGCTTTACCAATGAACAGGTATTGAATCACTTTGTAGACGTAGAAGCTCAGTTGAGGGAAGTGGTCTTGCGTCGGAGTTCGAATCCCCCCTAGCCCCCCTTTGTCAAGGGGGGTAATAGTATTAAGCCACACTTAAAACTATTTCTGCTTAAACAAAAAAGACACAATTTAAACTAGCATCCCCCTTGAGAAAGGGGGAAAGAGGGGGATTTTTGACCGAGGAAGGAAAACTTAAAACAACAAAGCCAGGAGTAAAACAACATGTACAAAGATAATCACTATATACCGCAAGTTTATACAAAAGGATTTTTAGATCCGATAACACCTGAGAGACAAATTCCTTTTGTTTGGTTGTATGATGCAGATTCAAAAAGTGTTAGGAATAAAGCTCCAAAAAATATTCTAGCGGAAAAAGATCTATATACTCAATATGATAAAGATTTGAACCGCATTTGTGATTTGGAAAAATATTTTAATCAAAATATTGAAACGCCGTTCATACAATTTAAAAATAAATTCGAAATTTCTCTACAGAATTGTGACACTAACTTTCTATGGAGAAACTATAATAAAGCAGACCATCTATTCATTGCGAGATTTATACAATGGCAATTGCTCAGGACTTTAAAAATGCTAAAAACTTTTGAAGAAATTCAAAGAGAAGTTTATTCAAAATGCTATCCAGAATTATTAGAAATAGACCCTGAATTAATGAAAGAATACTTTCAAAATGAATTGATGAATTCTTTGATGACAGAGAAGAAAAATCCAGAAGGTAAAACTTTCTTACGATGTTTAGTAGAAAAGAGTGTTCATTTTACTGTAATTACTTCAGAGGATGCTTCGTTTATTTCTTCTGATAATCCTGTTCTTAGTACAAATCCCAACTTTAAAAATGGTCAGCCAGTAGATGACCCTGAAACAGAATTTACAATTCCCCTTACATCTAAAATCGCTGTTAGCCTGTATAAATATGACCATAACTTTACTTTCCGCACAATGCAAAACAGAATAGAAATTGAAAATATAAACCAATCCTTTGCTAAGAATGCATACAATACAATTTTTGGATCGAGTAAAGAATTGATTGAAAGTTTAGTAAAACTTATTCCAATGAAAAAAGAATTATGAAACTAACCACACAAGATGTAATCAAAGAATATAAAAAATCATGGATTACGTGCGGATATGAGAAATAAATGAAAATAGAAAAAGAGATTCAGAAGGTAGAAACAGCTATGCTTGATAGTTTTCTAAAACATTCTAGTATGTTTTTGAAAATGGAAATTGATTCATTACGAAATTATTTACCTTTGTTTGAGAAATATGTTTTGAATGATAATGAAAAAATAGAAGAAGTTCTAATTCAATGGAACAAAACTTTACCAAAAGAATTTGTCAGCACGCCAGAGTATTTAAGTCAAAAATTAGATTACGAAAGAATACAAATGGCTTCCTTATTTCGCAATTCAACATTCATTAGTTGTTTTTCATTTCTTGAAACCAAGCTTTGTGAGATTAGTTGTGTGACAAATCAATATCTTGGATTAAAATTAGATGAATTTGATTTAAAGAGAAATGGAATTGATCAGTCGAAAAAATTTCTTACTAAAACTCTCGAATTAAAAATTTCAGCGAATGACAATTGGCAAAAAATAAAAATTTATCAAAAAGTCCGAAACGCCTTAGTTCATAATAAAGGGGAGATAGAGAATAGCTCTGAATGTTCTCAGATAGTAAATAGTCTAAAGGGAATCTCAAAGAGTGCGGATGATTATATTTATCTTTCGCCTGATTTCATTCCAAATTTTTTAGATATTCTGGAATCTTTCTTGATTGCAATACAAACAGAAGCCTACAAAGAAATTACAGTTAAATACCTCGATCAAATGAATAATATTTCGGAATCAAAATAAAATGAAACTAACCGCACAGGACGTAATCAAAGAATTCAACAAAGTTCACGGGGATAAGTATGATTATTCGAAGGTGGAGTATGTAAATACAAATACTTCTGTCAAGATTATTTGTTCAGAGCATGGTCAATTTCAACAAAATGTCAGTAACCATAAAAAAGGAGTTGGATGTCCCAAATGTGCAGGTCGCGGACTTTCTACAGAAGAAATAATTCAAGAATTTAAGAAGGTTCACGGGGATAAATACGATTATTCGAAAGTGAAGTATCTCAAAGGAACAATTCCGGTTACTATTATTTGTGCAAAGCATGGAAAGTTTTTACAAACTCCTAGTGAACATAAAAGTGGGAAGGGATGTGCTAAATGCGGGGGAAGAGTCAAACTAACAACAAAGGAAGTAATCAAAGATTTTAAAACAGTTCACGGAAATAAGTATGATTATTCAAAAGTAGACTATAAAAACACTGATACCAAAGTAATTATAATTTGCAAAAAGCATGGTGAATTTGAACAATTGCCGTATGCTCATAAAAAAGGTGCCGGCTGTCCTGTATGCAGTGGAAATATAAAGCATTCGTTGGAACAAGTAATTCAAGATTTCAGAAAAGTTCATGGGGATAAATACGATTATTCGAAAGTGGTTTATAGAAATAATTTAGAGAGTGTAATCATTATTTGTCCCGAGCATGGAGAATTTCTACAAACACCTGGCAATCACAAATCTGGACAAGGCTGTTCTAGGTGCATTGGTAAAATGTTATTAACTCAAGAAGAGGTAATACGTGATTTTAAAGAAGCACATGGAGATAGATTTGATTATTCTAAAGTAAAATATGTAAATGCAAAAACTTATGTAACAATTATTTGTAAAATTCATGGTGAGTTTTCACAGTTGCCAGATAGTCATAAAAGAGGAACAGGCTGCCCTAAGTGCCTAAATCAAGGACTAACGCAAGATGATGTAATGTCTGCTTTTAAAGAAAAGCATGGAAATAGATATAATTATTCGAAAGTTAGCTACGTAGACCATAATACTAAAGTAATAATTATTTGTCCTGCTCATGGAGAATTTAAACAAACTCCTACAAGTCACAAGATGGGAACAGGATGTCCCAAATGTGCAGGTAAAGGAATAACTACAGAAGAGTTACTCCTCGAATTTAAAAACATTCATGGGGATAAATACGATTATTCGAAGGTTGAATATATTAATGCTAAAACACCCGTTATCATTAGATGTAAAGAACACGGTGATTTCTTACAAACCCCCGACAGTCACAAACGCGGCTCCGGCTGCCCAACCTGCAACATTGGTTGGACAAAACCAAAAATTCTAGAATTCCTACACTCCATTGAAAACCAAGAATTATTTAGAATGGATCCAGTAGAATGGTTCATGATTATTCGCCAAGCCAAGCTACCTGCGATATTCAGAGACTTAGTATTCGCAGATGAGGATAACAAAGAGAATACGCTAAAGGCACTCAAAGAAAGACTGGAAGCAGAAATAGAAACCCCAGAGTTCGAAGAGCTTTCATCCAATCAGGAATCACAAGAAGAAGACTGGAACCAAGACGAAGTAGAAACAGAAGACATTGAAATAAGCGATAACGAAGAAAGCGAAGAATCTTCAGAAACACAAACAGAAACCCAAAAGAAGAAACTGCTTTCTCTATCAAATAAGAACGAAGACTTACACGTATTAGACCATGACTTGGTTTCTTCGTGTGATGCAGAGGTTATAGAATTCTTAATCCAATACAAACTAAGAAAAATCTGGAATCAAGTATTGAATAAAGAATTTTCAGTTAAAGAATTCCAAGCTGAAAACGGTGGAGCTAATTTCACTCTTTTACAGAAATACTTCTTTGATGAATACAGCGAAGTCTTGAAGTATACGCCGCCGGATGGATATAGTTTTTCGCATGAGCCAAATTTGATGCAGAAGCTAACAGTATTTAGACTCTTGAAACATCATCGGTATGGAAATTGGTCGGGAACAGGTGCGGGAAAGACGCTTTCGTTTATATTGAGTAGTCGTAGTATAGATGCAAGACTTACTCTACTCATTGGGCTAAATTCTACGATTGAACAATTGGGAAAAAATATTCTGCAAGTTTATCCTGATAGTAAAGTATTTACGCATTATAAATCAGGACAAAAGTTTGATCGTAAGAATCGAAACTATCTGATTCTTAATTATGATAAATTCCAACAGGAATACTCCGAGAAACTATTTCAAGATTTGACTGACTCGAATCAAATTGACTTTATCGCTATTGACGAAATTCACAACGCAAAACAGAGAACCGAGAAGCAAGAAAGCATTCGTCGTGGAACTATTAAGCGGCTAATCGGAAGAGCCGCTAGTAATAAAAATCTCTATGTTCTTGGAATGAGTGCGACTCCTGTAATCAATAATCTTACGGAGGCAAAATCTCTTTTGGAAATGGTCACGGGAAAAGAATATTCTGACTTTAACACGATGAAGACGCTTGCCAATGCACTCGAGGCATTTAAACATTTGAGTCTAAATGGTTTACGCTATATCCCTAAATATGAAATTCAAATCAAAGAACTGACTGGTGAAAATACTCCTGAATTAAAGTTAGATGGAAAAGATTTACTCGAAGAATTACTTTCTATTTCAAATGCGAATTATTTAAAAGCAGAACAAATATTATTAAAGCAGAAATTAGAGGCTATTCGTCCTTATCTTCGAGCGGGTGTAATTCTATATACTCATTATACTACTGGAATGATTGAACCGATTGTGGGCTTTGTAAAATCCTGCGGGTTTAAATTTGGAACTTACACAGGAGAGGAATCTTTAGAAGAAAGAGAAGCGGCTAAGAACAAATTCCTCCAAGGAAAAATTGATATTCTCATCGGTTCTCGTCCCATTGGAACTGGTGTCGATGGGCTCCAAGAAAAGTGTAATCGTATGATTGTTTTATCTCTTCCGTGGACAGATTCAGAGTATACGCAGTTAAAAGGAAGAATTTATAGACAGGGCTCTAAGTTCGGCGAAGTAGAAATTCTAATTCCCCAAGTTTATATTCAGTTAGAAGACAAAGAATGGTCTTGGGATAGGCAGCGAATCCATCTTATCCGCAATAAAAAGACTCTTGCCGATGCCGCCATTGACGGAGTTGTTCCTTCTAAAAAAATTCCTTCTCTAGATACACTGTTTAAAAAATCCCAAGAAGCATTGCGAGAATGGAAAGAAAGAATCGGACAGGGGAAACTCTTTATTATCCAGAGAAAGGATTTAGTATTTCCACTCCGTCCTGAAATCGTTGAACAATTATCTAGGAAGTTGGGCGACTTCTCTGCACTCAATAGAGCATGGAGCACTTCTAATTCTAAAACAACTCATACAAGGCTTACAGCGAATCCAGAAGATTGGTATTACTATCATACACTCTATCGAGAGCGTCGCAAAGAGTGGAGTGAAATTCCTTATGTAGAAATTGGAAAAATGATTACTCGTAAAGAAATGATCGTAGCCGATCTAGGTTGTGGCGAAGACCTACTTCGAAAAGAAATTCCGCATAACAAAGTCTTATCCTTTGACCATGTTGCGATTAACGAAAATATAACCCCCTGCGACATCTCCCATTTGCCGCTGGAAAATGAATCAATTGACATCGCAGTATTTTCCCTTTCCCTAATGGGAACGAATTACAGAGAGTATCTCCTAGAAGCCTATAGAGTCTTAAAAGCAATGGGAGTTTTACTAATCGCCGAGCCGATTAGTAAATGGGAAAATCGAGAAGAGGAGCTAACAAAGGTTTTGTCCGAAATAGGATTTGAAAAGCCTACACTTGAAAAGACAAAACAATTTTTGTATGTGACTGGAATTAAGTTTAGAATTTAGAAAGAAGTTAGCTAGTAAGTCAGCTTGTATTTTACTCGAAAGGTTTAATATGGGAAGAGGAAAATAGATTCTTGACAAGACGCAGCATTGAATTTAATATTAGCGAAGGAGAAATACTATGAAATCTGAAATCTTAGTAAAGAAGTATGAGTCTTTTCAGCCTGAAATCCAAAAAGAAATTATGGATTTCATTGGATATTTAGAGTTGAAATACAAGTCTACTCTAAATATTAAAAAAGAAAAAAAAACTCCCTTAGAAAAAGAGCCTTTCGTTGGAATGTGGTCATCTCGCCCTGAAATGAAAGATTCGGAGAAATATATAAAAGAATTAAGAAAAAAACATTGGAAGAGAAGCTAAAGGTTTAGATAAATTTCTAAAACGATTTTCTGTTTGTAAAATAACAGAGTCCATTTCTGAACTCGGGAAAGAACTAATAAAAAAATATTACCTATCTCATGGGTTAGAGATTCCTGATGCACTCATTGCAGCAACAGCATTACAATTAGAAATTCCTCTATTAACCATAAATAAAAAAGATTTCCGCTTTATCGACAAGGTTAAACTTTTAGATATTTAAAAAAGTCCGGTCGCTGAGCGATGCACTGAGCTTGCCGAATGTGTGCGTGTATACGATAAAGATTGTGTAATATACCAAACGTCAAAAGTATTTACCACAAGGAATTTCATAGGAGTAGCGTTGGTATAGACCGAACGCACTTTTCTGAATAAGAAATGTGTAATTACTTTTGGCGTTCAGTATAAGAAAGACCGTGTATCGAAGTGACGAAATACTATGATCTAGTTCACAACTTCGACAAAGCTTTTTTAATTTGCAGTCTAAGCCGAATAAGTTTAAGATTTCCGGGAGCGAGAGTGACTGCGGGTTCTAAAATTTCTTTTGCGCGGGTGAGATTTCCAACAGAGGCGTAGCTACGACCCAGGTTGATCAAGTTTTTTAAGTGAGTTGGGTTACGTAGTCTTACCCGCTCGCCTTGTTCGATGGCGTCGATGAAATTTTTATCTTTTCGATAAGCGTAAGCTAAATAATAAATCATGCTTGTATCGGAAGGAATTAGGTCGAGGTATTCTATTGCTAAGGGAATTGCTTTGTTAAATTGTTTCAGGCGAATGTAAGCAACGATTATAAATTTGAGCACGCGTAAGTTCTTTGTGGAGTCGCTATAGTATTCGTTTAATTGTAAATCTAAAGCGTGTAGTGTCTCTTCATTTATTTTATCAAACGTGGCTTCGATGTCTGGCATCTCTTGCTCTTCCATTGCTTCGATTATTAAGTTAGGACTGTTAAATTCTATTCTTAGTAGCGACAAATCATCCGTAAACTCTCCAGTTAATTGCAATTGTTTATATATTTCGTCTATCTTTCCATTTGCTTTCTTTACAATAGATAGAAAAATTTTCTCATCATAATTTAATGTCCTGGTTTTATGTTCGTTATCCGCTATGATTAGATCATCCCTTCCATCCGATCCATTTACTATAACATCTCCATCTTTCATTTGAAATGTTTGAATGGAAATAAAATCATCTACCATACCTGAACCAAGTTTGCGATAGACCTTTTCGTGACCAATGAAAGATGGCTGTCCGTCACGGTATAAAACTGTATAAGGATGCTCTGCGTTTATAAAATACAAAAGTCCTGAAGAATTATCTAAAACGCCCATCACCACAGAAATTAACATACTTCCATCAAAGCTTTCAAATACTTTATGCATTTCTATAAATGAATTTTTGAGCCATCTTTCGGGGTATTGGTTTTGGACAGAGGGGCTAAGCATTGTTCTCTCCAGTATTGAGTTAAACACTGCTCCAGCGACTAACGCACCACCTGCACCCTGCATAGATTTACCCATAGCATCTGCGTTTAAGAAAACCGTCATCGGTTTACCTTTAAAATGAATTGTTTGTGAGCGACAGAGGTCTCCACCTATTTCTGATTCCCATTCTTTGAATTTGAATTTCTTTTTTTGCTTAATTAGAAATTCTACTTTGACCTCTGCCGCCTTCGCTTGGTTAGCCCCTAGAGGTTGCAAAAGTAGAGAGGTTAAAAAATAATCTCCGTCTTGTTGGTCTTTTAGTTTTTGGATTTCGCCGAGGCTAGTGGATAATGCCTTGGTTCTATCCTCTACTTTTTTTTCTAAGTTTTCATTTAACTCTTCAATTTCGTTGTGAATGGAAATGAAGTGATTGGCGAGCACTCCCGCAAATCCTAAAATATACATCATAAAAGTATATTTTACAAATGCAATCCCTGTATTAAAAAAGAGAGATTCTAGAATATCATAAATAGACGCCGCCATAAAAAAAATAAATCCGGTTAATAGAAGTTTTGCGTTGTTTGCTTTTTTTGTAATAGCCTGGTAAAAAGCATAAAGTATGAGTGGAAGCACACAGGTTAATATTGATATTTGCCAGAGACGAAGAATGTGTTCTGCTAGGTACATCTCCGGACTAAGTAAAGTCAGGGTACAGATCGTGTAAGAGAAATAACCGTAGTATTTAGCCCATTTATTAGGTTTGTTATTGAAGAGTGCGCCTAGAGATTCGATTAAGAAAAAAGTTCCTGGATAAAGGATTGCTAATTCAAATTTCTGGATAATCGCCGTATCCCAGTTGTTTTCAAATATGACAGAGCTTCTTGTATAAATATATAAGCTAACTATAAATGCAAACGCACCGTAATAAAAATTATATTTCTCTTCCCTTCTTCTATAATATAAAAATAAATGATAAAGTCCGACCACTGCATACACACCAATGAGCATAAGGGAAATTCTATCTTGTTCATCGTATTTTAAATCATCAGCCAGACCAAAGTCATAATGCTTGGTTAAATAAAAACCTGTATGATCAAACTTTGGATGCCCGGAAATTTTTACAAGCAGGTAATTGTTCTTAGCCTGCATAAAGTTTTTAGGAACTTGCCATACTTTACCTCGCACTGTTCTATGAAAAGAGATGTCTCCATCTTTTATCTCTCCTTCTTTTGTAATTAGATTTCCGTTGAGATATATTTCAAATACTTCTCCAATTTCACCAAATCGAATACCTGCTTGT
>JANMOF010000411.1:0-10691 GCA_031368925.1 Leptospiraceae bacterium | reverse complement strand
ATATTTATCATATTTTATCAATCGCACTTAGCCTTCTTTGGTATTGATTTAATGGATATTTCTAAAAAAATAGAAAGATGATAACAGAAACTGAATTATTAAACCCACAACATGTATCCAATGTAAAAGATTTTTGGAAATTTCAGAATTTCCAACTAGGGATTCCTTTTATCGACACCCAGCATGTTTGGCTAGTATCTCTTGTTTTACATCTAAATGCAATTATAAAGACAGAGCATGATGACCAGTTACATGAAACATTCCAGAAGGCGATAGCGGAAGCTTTTGATTATGCGGACACACATTTTAAAGCAGAAGAAACACTATTTACCGCCTTTCATTTTCCGGAGAGAGATGCACATATAAAACAACACGGAGCCTTTATTCATTCACTTAAAAAACTAGTTGCTCAGTCCCAGAAATTAGATCGAGCTATGGCAGAAAAATTATTCCGTTATTTGCGTCACTGGTTATCCGAGCATATTCTCAAGGAAGACAAGAAGTATGCGCAGTTTCTACGCCAAAGAAAATCAAACCTGGAAAGTTTTTTTGAAGATCACACGATTGACGGTATATTCCTATTATCCCTCGAGCAAATGGAACTTTATAACCAGGTATTTTCGGCTAAGGAAACAAATGAAACTTTAGATAAAGAAAGTCTGGTTCGCCAAAAAATTCGAGATATCTGGGTTCGATTCAAATTAAAGTTAGATATTCCACTCATTGATATACAGCATCTGTGGCTAATCAAAGTTGCCTTTCTATTGGAAATGACAATGCACGACAAAACAGAAAACAGGCAAATAGAAATCAAAGAACTTTTACAGGAGACTATTCTATATGTAGGAGAGCATTTCCATACAGAAGAATACTTAATGGAAAAACTAAATTATCCTTACCTGCTCGGTCATAAACAAAAACATGCTGCACTCGTTTATTCCGTTCTCGAGAGAAAAGCAGAAATCGAAGCAGGAAATGATCGCGCCGCTAACCTACTCGCAATTGATCTAAAAGAATGGCTATTTTCTCATATCGCTCTCGAAGATAAAAAATTTTCTCAAACTATAAAAGAGAAACGCTATGAAGGAATTCAACTCACCAAAATGCTCATCGAAGAAAAAGAAGTCAAAATTCGAAAAGGACAATTGGAATTGTATAAGAATATTGTGCTCGGGGTTTAGAAAAAATTACTTCTTTCCTTTTGAGGAACTGTTTAGTTCAACTAGTAATTTTTTTATATTGTTTTGAATACAACGCTCATCGGCAACTTTCATTCTTTTAAATCCGACAAATTCTTCACCGACTGTCGCAGTGCCTGATTCAGTAATTGTAAACTCTTTAACGACTACGCCTTTATTTAGAAGTGTATATTTTATTTCAGCAGTTACCGTAAAATCAGCACCAAATGTAGGTTTATCAAGTCTTAGAATTTCTGCATTCAAATCCCAGTCTTCCTTTGTTTTCTCATTTAAGGATTTAAAATATTTAGAGCTAATCATGGATTTTCGAAGTGCCTGAGTGATTTCTATATTGGTTAATAAAATATCTTTATCCGCACCCGTTACAAATGGGATAAAAACGGAGTTGCCGATAGGAGTTGTTGCCTGAAAATCGGTAATTGTCATATTTTCGTGTAAGGCACTTCGAAGACCGGTAGCGCAATTTACAAATAAGAGAATAACGGATAACAGAAAATAGTTTTTTAAAGATTTCATAATCACTCCTAGAATATTAAAAGAAAATAAAAAAATACTTGTCAATCCATTTAAAAAATTCGAGCCTGAAAATCTATGCAAAATATAAACAGGCGCGTAATATTTATTTTTGTCGCTCTTACCCTCTCGGGTTGCTTTAGTCATCCGTATGTGATTACAAAAAGTGATGCTCCGAGAAGGGAAGAATCAATCAAACTAAGACTCTTTACAATCTTTGGTGCAGTTCCGATATACAATGATTTGAATCCAGAAACGGTCTGTCCGGGAGAAAGAATTCGGATGATCAATATGCACGATAGTATGTTGGACGGCGTGGTTTGCGGGTTGAGTCTTCTTCTTGTTTGCCCCCATACGGTAGGTGTAGAATGCGTAAAATAATTTTACTTATTATTCTATTCTTGTTCTCGTGTTATAGCTATGAAGTTATAAACAAAAAAGGCATAGACGAATCCAAAGTTGTAAAACTAAAAGTTCCGATCAGACAAGAACGAGGTTCTGGATTTCATGATGAAGAAGATATTTCTTTTATTTGCGCACCGAAAGAAATTGTTTTCATTAAATTTGCCAATAATATGCCGCAAGAAGTTTGGTGCGAAAAATAAACTCCACAGATGAACTAGAACAAACGCTCCACCTACTCGAGACTGAACAAGAATACGAGCGCAGCGAATACGAGACATTACTCTCCGAAACAAGCCCAGCCGAGAGACAAAAGAATGGGGTTACCTGGTATCCTGTTCAAATCGAATTAGAAGAAGTCACTTCTAATGAACGACTAATCCTAAGTATTCGCACAAATCCAGAGAAAGCAAAGAATCATAAATTTCATTCGGGTCAGACTGTTTCTATTTTTACAAATAAAGATGGGCTTTCGAAGGAAGAAAAAAAAGAATTTCGTATTTATGGAACTATTCGTAAAATAAAAGACGAAACGATGCTCGTAATGATTTCTGATTCAGAAATGCCGGATTGGTTTGACGAAGGCAAACTCGGAGTAGACTTATTTTATAACGAGACTAGTTATAATGAAATGAAATTTGCGTTGTCTAAAGTCATTGGAGCAACGAGAAATCGGCTTGCTGAACTTAGAGAAATTTTACTCGGTTACAAGGAAACGTATTTCGAAGACCAGAAATTTCTGCCTGTTCCTGAATTAAATGATTCGCAAAACAAGGCTTATTCGCTTGCTCTTAATGCACGCGACTTTGTATTAATCCAAGGACCGCCGGGAACAGGTAAAACTACAACTCTTGTGCGGATAATAAAAGAAGCCGTAGTCACAGAAAAACAAGTTCTAGTCTGTGCAGCGAGCAATAACGCAGTAGACTTACTCGTAGAAAAATTATCCGAGCTTGGTGTAAATGTTTTACGAATAGGAAACCCCGCCCGCGTTTCCGAAAATTCAGAGCAGTATACATTTGACGCAAAACTACTTTCACATCCCGATTATGATACAATTCAAAAGTATAAAAAAGAAGCGCTGCAAATCCAAAAGAAAGCATTTAAGTTTAAGCGTAATTTCGGGAAAGCAGAGCGTGAAGAAAGAACCGCACTTCGTAATGAAGCAAAAGAGCTATTCTCCATTATCCGTAGTCTAGAATTTACAATCCAGAAAGATATTGTAGAAAAATCAGAAGCAATTTGTTCTACATTCGTAGGCATAACGAATTCCCCTGCTAGCAAAATGCATTTTAAAACTGTATTCATCGACGAGGCAACGCAAGCACTAGAGCCTGCTGCTTGGATTGCAGTTATGCGAGCCAACCGAGTTATATTTTGTGGAGACCATAAGCAACTGCCACCAGTAGTAAAATCTCCCGAAGCGGTTCGCGGCAAACTAGATGTATCCTTATTTGAGAAAATTATATTTCGATTGGAGAAAGAGAAAAACGAAGTCCCTCATCAGCTTTTAGATACTCAGTATAGAATGAATGAAGAGATAATGGATTTTTCCAATGAAATATTTTATCAGAATCAATTAAAAGCTCACTCCTCTGTAAAAGAAAAAACTCTTGATCAAGTTTGTAATTACTCGGAAAGAATTTCTCCGCTTTGTTTTATTGATACTGCGGGAACGGACTCGGAAGAAGAATTAAACGAAGAAACTCTGAGTATTTTTAATTTCAAAGAGGCAGAGCTTTTGCTAAAGCACCTAACGCTTTGTTTAGAAAAATGGAATTGGAATTCAAAACAAAAATCCGAAATCAAAATTGGAATTCTTTCTCCGTATAACGATCAGATTCGAATCCTGCGCGGTCTATTTGACAAAACAAATCTACTCAAAGATTACAATATTGAAATTTCTACCATCGACTCTTTCCAGGGTCGAGAGATGGACATAATCTATATTAGCCTCGTGCGCTCTAATAACGGAGACGATATTGGTTTTCTCTCAGACATCCGCCGTATGAACGTAGCCATGACCCGCGCCAAACTTCGATTAGTCGTTCTGGGCGATAGTGCTACCATTGGCAACCATGAGTTTTATAAGAAATTTTTAGAGCATGTGGAGTTGCATGACTCTTATGAGAGTGCTTGGGATTATTCACAGGTAGCGGCTGGATAGCATCTGGATATGCAGTTTACGACAATGCCGGCTATACCGTTGCGGATTGTAGTGGATTTACCGCTAGTGCCGGAATGATAGGTGCAGTGATTTTTTCTACTGGTACCGGTAATCCCGTTGGTTGCTCGGGGACTAGTCCGGTAGCATGTTGTCTCTAATCCTAATTACCATCAGCAAATTTGTATTAGCCTCATTAATCTAAATGAATCGCTCGCAATTGCTTGCAAAGAGCGATTCGTCCTCAAAAAAGAAATAAAGCAAATCTTTAAGAGATGAACAACCCTTACCTTACATTTGTAAAAATCTTTCAACTGGCATCTTGAATAGTTTAGAGAGTTTAATAGCTTTATCTTTGCTGATGGCTCTTTTTCCACTTTCCATACTTGAAATATTTTGTCTAGATACATTGCCTAATAGTGCGCCTAATTGCTCTTGAGTCATATTTCTACTTTCTCTAAGATGTTTCATATACTTAGCAGGAGACATTTTAGATTTAATTTTTTTATACCAATCGGTATCACGTACATTAATAAGTTCTTCTTCGTTTTTAGAAATGGTAAGATTCTTTCCGAAGTTTTTCTTTAGATACTGCAAAAGGTTATTTGGTATTTCACCCTTTACATTTATTTCAATATGGTGCGTTTTCACGACTGCCTGCATAGTAAACCTCGATTTCAAATTTATTATCTAACTCTTGCCAACACGCAACCCAATGATAGGATAGGTGGCAATGATATTTATTCTTTCCTAATTTACTGAAATTATTCCAATCTGACCGAATTGGACCTTTTAATTCAATTTCTTCAATTAAGAGCCAAAACAATTCCTGTGTATCTTTGGGTAGTTTATTTAGATTCTTTTGCACTTTCTTTTTAATATACACTGCATAAGAATCTTTCATTTTTATAGGTTCTCAAAAAATGAATACATTGTCAATTAAATAAAATTTTCGGAAATGACAAATCCGATACCCCGTCGGTGTCCATCGGTGGTAATCTTCCAATTCCCTACTCCACCCTACTAGATATCAAAGCATGGGTCTGCGCCTTATAGCTCTTAGCCTTTCCGCCCATAGTATAAGTGTAAGCACTGACTTTAAAGGAAGAAGTTTCGCCAGGCGCTAATTTAGTTTGATTAGCAAAGCCAATAGCAGAGCCGACAAATTTTTTATTTTGATCGAATAGGCTTAAGACAATCTTAGGATAAGTGATAGTATACTCTGTATCGTTCTTTAGAATTCCGGTTAAGGAAAATCCTTCTAAGCCACCGGATTCTTCTTTGAATTTTTCAGAGAGAATTTTAAAAGGAGTGAAATTTCCATAAAACCGTGCTTCTGGTTCAAAAAAGATTTCATGGCTTGCATACTCGGATGGAAAATTTGCCAGTATACAAGTAAAGGAAACTTCTTCCGCGGGGTAAGCAGGTTTATCCGTAAAGCATTGGATGGTATCAAGAAAAGAATTCGTTTTATCTTTGAGGTTAATATAGAGTTTGCTTCCAGAAAAAGGAGTCGTACCCGTATTTTTTAAAAGCCCGATGAATCGACCAAGGTTTCCGCTTCGGATAAGTTGTAAGTCTTTTACTTCGCCTTTTGGTTTTTCTAACGGAGTAATAGGCTTATAGCTATTATCCGCATTCGAGTGAGAAGGACTTGATGTAGGAATAGGTTTTGGGCTGGGAGTTCCCGAAGACAAATAAGAAACCCTGCTAGAACTCCAAATTTTACCTGTTTCTGTATCGACGATTCGAGCAATGATAGTAGTGTATTGGTTTTCCTGAATGACTGAACCAACAACGACTCCTTCCGCAGAGAGCAGCTTTCCAATTTTAATGGAGTCATCTTGTGATGTAATTCCTTTTTGATTAAGAGATTGTTCTTTTAGAACGCGATCTATTTTACTGCGTTCAATGACCTGGTATTTTCCAGATTTTACAAGCTCATGAGTCAATTTTTCTGAAAGAGAAGAAGGATCGAAGTCTTTGGGATTTCCTTCGAAGGGTAAAACAGCAACGGTCTTTTGGTCATTTCGGCTGCCGAGTTCTTCTGCAATCGTGGAATACACTGTTCGGTTTGTGCTAATGCACTGGCTAAATGTCAATAGAAGGCTTAAAAACAATAGTTTCATGTAATTTTAAAGTCCTACACTCGAATTTAATTTCAAGGAGAAAATCAGATAATTTATTTTTCAAAAGAAACCAATCCGGTAAAAATTTCTTGACATGCTTTTGTTATATTTGTATTCTTCTGAATCTTTGTCTGACCTTGGTCGGAAATGAAACACAAAATGATTATAAAAGCCAGTTATATAACAAACTACGGGAATTTTAGAATTAAGAACGAAGACAGCCTCCTCGTTCAAGATGAGATTGTGTATGAGAAAAATATGGAAGAGCCGGAAAATAAAATTCTGGAATCCAAAAAAGTAATTCTATGTGTCGCAGACGGAATGGGTGGGCATTTGGGCGGTGAGCTTGCGAGTAGAAGCGTGCTTTCCTTCTTGCGCGATAATTTCATGAAGATTTATAACGCGAGAACGATTAAAAAGATTCTTTTAAAATCTAAAAATATTTTAAACACAATAGCCAGTGAAACTCGCTCGTATGGTTTAGGCACGACAGTTTCGGGAATGCTTCTCAAAGACAAAAAAGGAATTATTTTTAATTGTGGAGACAGCCGTGTTTACCGAGTCCAAAAAATGTATCTAGAGCGGCTAACAATAGATCACTCTGTCGTGCAAGCAATGTACAACTCTGGACTCATCGACGAAGAAGAAATGCGCACTCATCCAAATAAAAACCTTTTAACCTCAGCGATTATTGGTGATTATTCGCAAAATCATCCGGTCATTGCGATGAAAGAAATTTCTATCAAAGAAGGAGACCAATTTTTTATTTGCACGGATGGGCTCTGGGAAAGTATGAGCGTAGATGAACTCACAGAATTATTTTTCTCCTGTGAAAACCAAGACGAGAGAGCGTTAAAACTAAACCAGCTTTCTCTTCACAATGGTGGCAAGGATAATATTACGATGATACTGTTTGAGATATTGGAATTGTAAATTAGGAATCTTTATTTCAAAACTAACTCACGAAATTTTCCAAGCAGAAAATCAAGTTTAGTAGGATCGCCGGCTGCATGAAATTTTTTATCTTTGATTTTAATAGCATACCAATCCAAATCAGAAATATCTTTTGATTCGGGAAGCATTTCTAAATTTTCAAAATTAGTATCAAGCAAATCAATTGTAACACTCCATCCTGGATTATCGAGAGTCTGAATGGAGATACCGTATGTATGCTCCCAATCCCCGTTGCATTCTTTCTTATACCAGCTTGCAAGCCATTCGATGTTACTCAGAGTCGAGTCTTTTATTTCTTCTGGGGATTTCGTTATCGTTTGCATTTCTTATTTCTCCTGGAATATTACTCTCATGCACATGCGGTGTAGGGATATTCTCTTCGGTAACTTTATTGTAATGAGTGCCACCATACAAATCAACTCTTTTTATTTCATCGAAACCTTTACCAATCAGGAGCTTCTCTAAGTCTAAGCCCTGCTGCGGCAAATACATATTTGACTTCATTTGGTTTCGTTGGACTTGTGGGTTCTTTTATTGGCTGATTACAATGAATGGAAAAGAAAAGGAGGAAAGCTAAAAATACTTTAAAAAACTGACCGGCTACTTGTAAACATCCCCTCTTGGGGCAATTAGTAAGACAATAAATTCGTCATTCTTTTCCTCTAGGATAATTCTAATATCTCCAACTCTAATTCTTTTTAAACCCGAGAGTTCGCCTTTCAACTCTTTACAATCTAAATTCGCAAGACCATTTTTTTCTAATGAATCAAAAACTTTATTTAGTCTAGATTTTTCTTTTTGGTCACATTTCTTGTAATACTTACTAGCATCTTTCTTGAAAATTAAATTATACATTCGTCTTTAGTTTCTTCCAAGAAATTCCTGATTTTTCCTTTCTAGCCTTTTTGACTTTCTTAACTTCTGCATCAGTCAATACTTCATCAGACTGCTTTAGCCAGAGAATAAAATTCATAGCTAGTTGAACTTTCTCATCTGGTAACTCTTTCAAGAGAGAATCAATTTTTTGTAATTGTAAAGTTGTCATAGTTTTCATTCCATGAATTTTTAAAATTCTGTCAAGCGATTCAATTAACTCACCTTGCAAAAGGTGAATGCCCGGTTCCTCGCGCTGAGGATGGGGTTACATAATGGTGGGTTCGTTACCACGGGCTTATTGGTTTCGTTGATTAGGAATTTCTAATATTCTCAAAGTCAATGTTTTACTTCTTCTCGGATTCTTTTGTTCTATTGAAGTATTCTTTTATTTTTGCAGTGGGTTTAATTGGTTCATGCTTTGCATTAAAAAAAGATTCGTTTGTTAAAGACTCTCCCCATTGGGAGCAAGGCTTATTACCATTAAACTCACATGAATCTAAACATCCGTATCCACTATTCCATTCTTTTTTTATAAAAGTCTTTGATGTAAAAATATAAATAAAGGAAGAGCCTGCACCTCCTACACTACAATTATCCCCTTCTGCACCAGCATATTCAAATCGCACAATTTCCTCATCTATATAGTTTATCATACCCATTGACTCATAATCTAGGTCAGTGAAAACAATATTATCCTTATCATCTAAAATCACATTTATACAATTGGAGGAAATATAAAAACTACAACCCTCTTCTGATTTAGTGGGCATAAATGTATAAACTATGAAATTAGTATTAGATTTCTTTTGACTAAATCGAATTTGTGACCAAAGCCAGTTTTCATTAATTCTATATTGACTAGAAAGATCTTTGTTTTTCATTTTCTCTAGAATTTCTTCTTAACAAACTGAAACACCTTATCAAATCGCGCAAACTCTCTCTTATCCAGTAAATACCCATCAAACGCATAACCGGTCTTATCCTTCCACTTAGCTTCTACCCATTCACCAGACAAGTAATAGTTAATAGAAAGTGTATTTCCCGTTTTACGAAGTATCTCAACTTCTGATCCATAGGGAAGCGTAATATTATTCTTGGATTTTAAATCAGGAGCTTCTCTAAGCCTAAGCCCCGCTGCGGCAAATACGTATTTGACTTCGTTGGGTTTGGTTGGAGTTGTTGATTCTTTTGTTGGTTGGTTGCAGTGAATGGAAAGGAAAAGGAGAAATGCTAGAAATATTTTGGGAAAAGTCTTTGTAATCATTTGTCGTTGTCAGCATCTCAATACAAAAAAATAAATCTACACGATAGCATCCGGTCATTGAGCGTAGTCGAAATGCCCGATTTTACTAATAGTCGTTACTTCGACTACGCTCAGTAACCGCTTATCCTAATAGCACTCTTATGCCAGGGTTATCTCCCTTCTACATGTAACAGTTTAGTAAACTTCACAATTACCCTCACCACAACATAAAACGCAATTCCAGAAATGGCAGCGTAGATTTGAACAGGTTTTAGAAATCCAGGAAAGCCTTGTTCGAAAAGGGCTGGCTCGTTGAAGTAGACAATCATGATATCATAGAATACAAACATGAGGATAATACCGAATAAACTCGGATATTCGCGTTTTAGAATATTACGAACAGAAAAACTAACGTCTGGCTTTTTGTAATCTGTAAATCTAGGAATAAGTGCGGGAGTGCGATTTGCCCAGGTTAAGTATTTGGCAGCAAATTTTCCACGGAGGAATTGTTCTTCTGTGAACATGATTCTTTCGTAATAAAACCAATAGATAAAAAAGAATATGAATACAAAGGAAAGGCTTTTGGTAAGAAGGGCAATTCCTGCAAACATGAAAAAATTTCCTACATATAGCGGATGACGTATGAGAGAATAGATTCCAGTTTGGTTTACAGTCTCTGCTACTTGTTTTGTTGTATTGCGACCGGAAGTTTTTTCAGGTGCATAACCAATTGTGAAGCATCGAATAAAAAGTCCGAATAGACTTACTAAAAAACATACACCTAAATAAATCAAATGTTGATTGTAATCGCTATTGGGATAACGATAAAACGGAATAAAGAAAAACGATAAAACCAAAATCACCGAAGGCACATAAGACCTCCAACGAAATAAAAATGCACCTTGCTTTTCAAACTCTTCAATTAATGCCATTGATAACCTTCTGTAAATGTAAAATAGCTATTTTGCCACAGAGGCACAGAGACACGGAGGGTTATAAATATGATTCTCCGAGAAAATTGAATGCGCGAAGAGAAAGAAAAATATTCTCTGTGACTCCGTGCCTCTGTGGCAAATAATTACATCTTAATAATAATAAAAATTTCTTGTTCTATATGATAAATTCTGTAGCCTTGCTTTATGTCAACCGAATCATTTATTCCCCCAATACACAATTATCCTTTTATGTGGTTTATGGATACAGCCCTGAAA
>JANMOF010000409.1:0-26268 GCA_031368925.1 Leptospiraceae bacterium | reverse complement strand
ACTTGAGAAGACAGACAAGAGAAGAAAGTATTATTTAATACTTTCTCTTGCGACTAACTTAGGTTTTTTAAGTTACTTTAAGTATACGAACTTTTTTTTAGGTGCTATTAGCGATCTGAATTTCATTAACTCATTTCGCTTTGTAGAGTATAATATCATTTTGCCGGTAGGAATTTCTTTTTATACATTTCAATCCATGAGTTATACGATAGACGTTTACCGCGGGCAAATGGAAGCAAAGAAATCTTTCATCGACTTTGCACTCTATGTATCTTTTTTCCCTCAGCTCGTAGCAGGTCCCATTGTGAGAGCAAGCACTTTCTTTCGGGATATGGAAACAAGACTCACAGTAAACTACGAAGTTATCCGCCATGCATTTGCACAAATCCTTCTTGGGTTTACAAAAAAAGTAGTATTTGCGGACAATCTAGCCATTGTAGTAGACAAGGTATTTACCAACTATGCTTCCATGAATGCAATCGAAATTTGGACGGGAGTGTTTGCATTCATGTGGCAAATCTATTTTGACTTTGCGGGTTACACCGATATTGCGATAGGTGTTGCTAGACTTTTCGGGTTTCAGTTTGATACAAACTTTAATTTCCCATTCAATGTAACAAGCATTAGCCAGCACTGGTCTAGATGGCATCTTTCTTTTTCGACTTGGATAAGAGATTATATCTTTATCCCACTCGGTGGCTCCAAGATTTCAAGACTACGAACTCACATCAATGTATTCATCACATTTTTATTTGCTGGAATCTGGCACGGGGCAGCCTATCACTTTGTAGTCTGGGGCATCTGGCATTCAGCGATGCTATCGGCAGAGCGCGAGTATGCGCAAACAGGAATCAGGAAATTTCTAAATGAGAAAGGTGGAATTCCCTATAGTCTATTTTGTCGCGTGTTAACAATGATTTGCCTCGGAATTGGTCTTCCTCTTTTTCGTGCAAAGACATTGACAGATGCATTTGCAATGCTTAAGACAATGTTATTCATTAGCCCCACTTCCATCACTGCTTCTTTTAGTAATTATGGATATTTCAAACTCGTTGTGCTTTTATTTATCACTGGATATATTTTCGAAAAATACAATTTGAATAAAATGCTAGAGCGTCCGCGAGCGTTTACCGCGTTTATCCTCGTCAATGTATTTATGCTACTTTGCTTTGGAGTGAGTGAAGCGCAGAGTTTTATTTACTTTGCTTTTTAGAAATTATTTCCATCCCAATAGCAATTTCAAATTTTTAGAAAAAGAATTTTTATCTTTAGAGTCAAGGCTGCCCGCCTTGCGAAGTATAATATGATTATCCAGTGTGAATAATTTCATGCGGATAATAGAAGGATGAGAAAGTCCACAGGAAGATAGGTTTTGAATGTCTGTATCTAGACTCCAAGCTTCATGAGAAGCTGTCGTAATCATTGCAAGAACAGAAAGCCCAATACGGGTTTGAAATTTCTCCGGTGCAGATATAACGAGTGCAGGTCGTCTCTTAGATGCGGTAGAGTCTGTAAAAGGAAAAGGGACAACCACTACATCGAACTGCTCATAAGTCATTGTATGCCTCGTCGTCAGCTTTGCTATCCCACTCCGAAAGCGTGCCAGAAATAGATCTAAGGTATTCAAAATCAGTAGAAAGCATTTTTCGAATTTGAACGGTATCATGTAATATCTCAAACATTATCTTATCTCCTTTTTTGATATGCAAATGCTCTCGAATCCTTTGGGGAATCGTAGCTTGAAATTTCTCTGTCACCGAGCTATATTCTCTAGGTTCTTTAAATTCCTTTCCCATACGTAATACCGTAATACCCACTACCAAATTGTCAATAAAATTTTTGTTTTTTTTTATAGCAAAATAGGCGGTAACCCTATTACTTATACCTATGAAGCATATAATTCTATTTATTTTACTCACCCTCCCCCTTGTCGCAATGGATCACCCGGTTAAATTACTATTAAGTAAGAAGAAAGGAGATTCGTATATTATGCGCGTATCTGTTCCTAAAGGATATGCAATCCAAAAAGAAGCACCGAATAAAATTAAGCTTAGCTCTGAAGATAAAATTAAAATTAACCCGTCAGAGCTTACCTTTAACGGGAAGACTTATCTGGATAAACCTGAATATTTTGAAAAAGTAGAGGATAATACTCTTATTCTCAAAGGGAAAGGCAAACTACAGGTATCCGCTAAGATTTTCTACTGCGACTTAAATAAAAACGTTTGTTATCCGGCAAGCATTAAACAAGAAGAAATAATCCAGTGATTACATACGAATACAGCGAATACTTTCCAGACGACGACAAAAAGTTCGACAAGGATAAACTCATGTCGATTTTGTCCGAGCTTATCATGAAGTATGATATATCTCTGGAAGAAGCGCTTCGTATGATGATTGAAAAAGGAATTCCCGCTAATCTTTTTTTGAAAGAAGGCGGGATGGAAGATTTGATTCAAGATTTTCAAAAAAAAATCCAGGCAATGATTGATCAAATCTTAAAGACGTTCAATCTAAACCCTACTTCGGAAACCTTACAAAAAGATTTGCAATCTCTTAGAGATGACATTGAAAAAAAATATAAGAAAGATTCCGAAACTCTTTCCAGATTCAAACAAGCAATCGAAGAGGAAAATCAAGATTTGCTCCGTCGTCTAAAATGGGATTTAGCTGCGCAAAAGAAAATAGAGCCGAGATTAGACGATCTAGTTCAAAAATTGCAGGAACTAGATAAAATAAATAATGGAATCAAGAAATATAATTTCACTGGAAAAAAAGTTCCTACTCCTAAAGAAGCAGGTGCGATACTTGATAACCTTGACCAGCTAACAGAATTAACCCGCGCACTCGAAGATGCAATAGAGTCAGGTGATTTATATAATTTTGACTTAGAACAAATTGCTAGATTTTTAGGTCAAGAAAGTTACCAGGAGTTTTTAGAAAGAAGAGAAGCAATTTTCGAACAATTAAAAAAACTCTTACAAGAAGGTGGAGACATACAAGAAAATGCAGAAGGCGGAATTGAGCTTTCTCCCAAGTCTGTGCGTAAAATTGGCAAGACTGCACTCACGGAAATTTTTTCTAAACTAAAAGCAGATTCTACCTCAGGCGCACATGTAACGAAAGAATTCGGCGATAGCGAAAATGTTACTTCTTCCGTGAAGCCTCTCGAATTTGGAGATAACATTTCCAATATAGATTTCCCAGGAAGCATAATCAATAGTATCCTCAGAGGAAATGGAAGTATACCGTCATTAAAAGATATTGAAGTTTTTCAAGCAAGAGGCAACGCAAAATCATCCACAGTAATCCTACTCGATATGTCAGGCTCAATGGCTCGCTCAATGCGATTCTACAACGCTAAAAAAGTTACGATGGCAATGGATTCACTCATTCGAAATGAATACAAAGATGAGAAGCTAACAGTCGTTGGCTTCGGTAGCACTGCGAAAATTTTTCCAATTACAAAAGTCCCAACCCTGCAACCCTACCCTGTTACTATTTTTAATTCTTATATCAAGTTAAAATTCGATTTTGCGAAAATGAAAAAGGAAGAAATCGAAAATAAAGTCCCACAGTACTTTACGAATCTGCAAAAGGGACTTAACATGGCAAGACAGGCATTATCCTCCAAGCAAACAAAGAACAAACAAATCTTTTTAATTACAGACGGCGCACCCACCGCTCACTTCAAAGGCTCGGTGCTTCATATTAATTACCCGCCCGCTCCTTCTGATTTCGAAGAAGCATTAACCGAGGTAAAAGCCTGCGCCGAAGACGGAATTGTAATCAACACATTTCTACTAACGTCCGAATGGGACATGAATTACTTCGGCGAAAAAAGTTTCATCCAACAATTCGCCAAGATGTCTCAAGGAAGAATTTTCTATCCACATCCCAATGAACTAAACCAAATGATTATCTACGACTTCGTTTCGAATAAAAAGAAAAAGTTTTCGTATTAGTTACCAACTACCCGAACTTCCACCACCACCAAAGCTTCCGCCTCCTCCTGAAAATCCTCCGCTAGAACCAGAGCTAGATGAGCGACCGGAGCTAGAACCACTTCCTCCTCTCCCACTATTCTGAAACGATGTTCCATATTTCTTTGCGAATTCTTTACCGGATGAGGTAAATCCTAAGTAGACCTTAAACACAAACATGGAAACCGCATAAATAGGTAGTAATAGACCACCCCATTTTCCAAGTGCGACTAACGGGAATGTGCCGTAAAAAGGCATTAGGAAAAAATAAAGAAACCAACCTATGTACGGAGTAAAGGCTGCGGCTAAAGTAAACGGGGTAATAACAAGTAAAAACATTCCACCAAAAAATAATCGGAACAAAATCGGAATTCCGGAATCTCCAATAGTGTTGACTGTATCGAGATATTCATCCTTTGCACTTTCTTCTTGCTCTTTATAAGTTCCAGCAATTGCCGAAAGAATTGCGTCTACTCCTTGTTCCACTCCAAGAGAAAAATTTCCCTGCTTAAAGGAAGGTGTTATTTCATTTCGAATGATTCTGTAACTAAGCGCATCTGTAAGACTTCCTTCTAATCCATACCCTACTTCAATTCGCAGCTTACGGTCATTCTTCGCAATTAGAAGCAAAACACCATTATCCTTTCCTTTCTGTCCGAGCTTCCAGGTGCTTGCTACTTTTAAAGAGTATTCTTCTAGAACTTCACTTTCTAGGGATGGGATAATTAAAACTACTACTTGGTTCGATGTAGCCTTTTCATGGTCTTTCAATTTATTCTCGATAGAAAGCTTTGTTTCATTGGATAAAATTCCAACTTCGTCGATAACTCTTCCAGAAAGAAAAGGAACATCTAGCGCAAAAATAGAATTAGCCAGTAAATAGAGAGAAGCTACGACCGTTAAGAATTTCATTGCCCACCTCCAACAAGCAAATCATCGCGAAGTTCATTTGTATCATTTGGCTTTATTGGATATTGCTTCAAAAGATTTCCCATGGATTGAATGGTCTGGATAATCGCCGTTGTCTTCTCGCCTTTTTTCATTCCCCCAGTTAGCTGGGCAAGAATTCCTTCCCAAACCTCAGGACTTACTTTTTTGTTAATTCCTTCGTCCCCTAGAATTACTGCTTCATGTTCGAAGAAGCTCATAAAGAGTAGCATCCCTGTTCTTTCTTTCGTATTAAAAATTTCCTCTTGCAAAAAGACTTTATAGGCAACGTCGCGAATTTTATTTTTAACTTCGACTCTGTCAATTAAAAGTCTTCTCCAAAAAGGGAAAATATAAACTGCGGTTACTCCTACTATACCGCTTACCATTTGCATCATAAAAAAATATTGTAGCGATAAACCCCAAGTATGCGCACTGAAATTATAATACATTAAATAACAAAACGACCATAGAGTAGCAAATAAAATTCCCGACTTCCAAAATGTATCTGTATAACTACCGCACGACTCAAAAAAAACGGGGACTATTTCGGCTGACGTTGTTTTTTCTGCCTCGACTACTGCTGTTTTGATTTGTGCAAATTCTTCCTGTGTAAACATTTTCTTCATTGTAAACTCCTTTGAGAAAAAGACTTGATGAATCAAGTCGCTACTAGTATAATTCCCATCCGTCGGGGACTTCTGAGCCCGGATAGGTTTCTGGTTTTTCCATTAAAATTCCCATCTGGTCTATAAATAAATAGAAACTACCTTTGCTTTGAAAAGAAGAACTTTCTAATAAAATTCCTTTTAATTCAAATTTACCAATTTTAGGAAGATTCAAACGATCCTGCGGTTTATTATTGTTAACCTTTGCATCCATCCTCCGCCAGCCATTGAACTTGAGAAGCCCGAAGTCAATGATTACATCAGGACTTTTCTTCTGAGATAGGATTACTTTCAAATTGATGTTATAATTATTCGAGTATACCCAAAAGAAAATTCTCGAAGGACTTCCCGCCGGTAGCGGTATTGCGAGTTCTGGCTTAACAAAAAATTTATCCCTACCTGGAATTTCTATATTCGAATATATCTGCATAGATTTAATCTTAACTACATCTTTATAGTAAAGCTTAGAATCTTCTCTGTAAATGTCGGACGTTGGAGTTTTAGAAACAAAGCTAGTGGTGTCCAGAAAAGATGCTCCTCTGGCTATACGCCAGGGATTTTCCCCATCAAAAAGTTCTGCGGCAAAAAGTTTATACCTATCTCCCTGTTTTATTGCTTCCTGTATGCTTTGAATTTTAGCCATATCATCTGCATTCAATGTCCAACTCCAAAGCAGAGATAGGCTCAGTAGTAAAGTAAGACTTTTTTTTCTATTAGGATCATTCATAGATTTCATCGAATTAGCTAAAGTTAGCCATTTCTAGCTTTATGCAAATGAAATAAATTTACGAGCAAACTTTTTTAGCATTTTTTTTGGTAAAAAATATTGACAAAATTTTTCACAATACACAAGTTTGCACTATAGGAGAATAGAGCATGAAAGTGAAAATAATAATTATGCTAATGTTGACAGGATTTTTGTTTGAATCTTGCGCAGAAATTGGGATTAAACCAACAGGGTCAGTTACAGGAAAAGAGGCAAGAAAAATGATTCAGAAGGGATTGCTGCTAGTTACCCTCATGGATTCTACAGCAGCCTCTTCAAGTGATTACAGCACGAGTATTAATGGAAGGTATGAGCTTACTTTTGATTTACTAAATCCTTACATGATAGCAATTGATGATGACGCAAATTACTCCAAAACGGCTGTAAATAAATGCGTTGCCAGTGTTACGAAAACAAGCCTAACGGTTTCAAGTGTTCTTGCTTCGTTAGACTGCAAACTAAAGCCATTATCCGTAATCGGAATCTAATCGAGGTATCAAAATATGAAAAATATAATTCAAAAATCAAGCCTTTTCTTTTTTATTCTATTTCTTACTAATTACTGCGGAAATAGTGTTCTCAACCCGCCAAACCCTAAAGCGCCAATCAATTTATTAGTAGGGTTTCTAATTGCTGAGGCAATCATTGCTCCCTATGAAAGCTTACAGTATTCTTCCTGTGAGGGTGCTGAGGAAGTGAAGATAGGTGATAAAAAAACCGCAAGTATCGGATCTAATTCTATGAAATTTTTTAAGCTTACAAATACTTCTGCAACTGATTATGTAGATGCATATTATAGCGTAACGAGTGGCTCATCGAGTTCCGGCGGTAGTTCGACTACTTGCTTATTTGTAGGAAAAGAAGATCAATTGATTAATACAAATTCAAGTAACAGCACTTTAGACTACCCAACTACATCAAATTGTGGTAAGTCTTACTCATTTGAAATTACCAAAGATAAGTTTAGGTGTATCGGGGTGGCTAGCCTAAGTAATATCAGTATTAGCCTCCAAATAACTCAAACGACTTCGTCAGCACCTGCAAGCGTTTCTAGTATTTCGCCACTCAGTGGACCTGTTGGAACATTAGTTACAATTACTGGAAAGAACCTAGGTAGCAACTCCTCTACATCAACTACACGCTCCGTTTATTTTGGAAGTAGCACTTCTTCTGCAATGGTAGAATCTTCTTCTTATGCAGAACTAAAGGTAAGAGTTCCAAGAGATGCTACAAGCGGTTCAATAAAAATTGGTTCCACCAGCGCTACTAGCGTAGGAACATTTACATTGACTACAGTCGCAATGATGACAAGGTCTACTCCTGGTTGTACATTTACTAGTATCAATGGAAATGGCGGAACAACAATAAGTCAATCTAGTTTTACCTATCCATCTGGACTAACTTATGTTACCGATTTAGGAAAAGGATCCACAAAAATTCCGATTGGTTTTACCTTTTCCTATTTTGGTGTTCCCTTCGATAATATTTATTTGAATACAAATGGCGGAGCATCCTTTTTAACTGATTCCTATTCCTCCTTCCCATTTTTTATTTCTACTACTGAAACTTTTCTTTTAGCTCCTTGGTGGGGTGATTTAAACTTAGATGGAAGTTCCTCCGTTCAGTATTCGGTCACCGGGGTGTCTGGGTCTAGAGTTTTTTCCGCCGAATGGGTAAATTACCCGGATTGGTATAACACGGCTTTCTACAGATTGAACTTTCAGATAAAGCTTTATGAAGGAACAAATATCGTCGACTTTGTATATGGTTCTAAAGCGTTTATATCGGGTCCTGGTGGAAATGCTAATATTGGGATCAAAAATGGCATTGGGGGAACAGGAAATTTTATAGATGGTGTTTCAGGAAGTACAAGTATATCTACGACATACGGTGCTGCCTCGCAATTCCCTACCCTTAATACCTGCTATCGCTTTACTCCTTAGCAAGAAACAAAACTTACCCATTTGCGTAACACTAAAATGTTTTTAATTTCATTTTAGTGTTACGAATAAAAATCCAATTTTATATTCATAAAATTAAAAAATACTGTATTAAAAACGACTTTCATTAGATAAATATAATATGAACAGGCAAAATAATCTTAAAATTATCCTTACCACTGTAATAGTCCTCGTAATCTCCGCAATAGCTGTATTCACTGTAGTTAATTGGGCAGAAATTGTAAAAAAATTCCAGGGCGCTGCTGCCAAAAATGAGGGATTCGAAAAACACGAACGAAATACAGTTCAGCCTAATAATGTAGATACATCTACAAACACTAGCATAGTGGATTCTTCTAAGGACAGTTCGCCCGTTCCTGATGAAGCAAAAATCCTTCACCATCCAACTGAATCTAATACCAAAAGTTTCTCCAAGTTTGATGAGCCTTTGAATCCAGATCCCAAAGATGCCTCACCAATTGGGCTTGAGGAACCTCCCGTAAAAGCAAAGGATTCAAAATTGATTAAGCCCAAGTCTAAAGAAGAGTATCCGCTTCTAACAGACAGTCAGTTTGATTCTCCCAAAATGGCTCCACCAGAAAAATCCGTAAAGACGAACAGTAGCAAGAAATATGTTCATGCAAAGAGACATCATAGAAAACACAAACATGGGCATAAGAAAGTTGTGAAAGCAAATGGTCTAGAAAAAAGGGTTACCTTTTTAGAAAAAAAATTCGGAGTCAAAAAGCCAAGCGGCAAAAAGCAAAGTAATCTCGCCAATCGAGTCTATAGACTGGAGAAACTCATCACTAAAAAGAAGAAGTAGCTTTGGTAAAAGAAAACTATCAATTTATTTTTGAGCAAATAAAAAAACTCCGCCCCGAAAATACTCCAACACTCATTGCGGTTTCCAAAAAACAGCCGCAAGAGAAAATAATGGAAGCACTCAAAGGTAGTGTTCGTATATTTGGAGAAAATCAAATCAAAGAGGGAATTGAGAAGTTTCAGGGGTTAATAGACGTTTACCCCGATATAGAAATCCATCATATAGGTCCGGTACAAACAGGAACTATTCGCAAACTCTTCGGCTTATTCACATTTACCCATGGAGTAGGAAGTGAGAATGCTTTATTAGAACTAATAAAACAAGCCAATAACCGTAAGGTTCAAATTAAATACTTCTTACAGGTAAATCTTTCTTTAGAAGACACAAAGTCCGGGTTTGAAAAAAAAAACCTGGTCGAAATACTAAAAAAAAATTCTAATTACAAATCGGATTTTGCAGAGTTTCATGGGTTAATGACTATGGGACCATCTAGCGGCGAACCAATATTAACCAGAAATATATTCAGACAACTAAATCAAATTCGAAATGATTTCTGTCCTAAGGCAAAATTATCAATGGGTATGTCAGGCGATTACTTGATAGCCGCAGAAGAAGGAAGTGATTATATTCGAGTTGGATCTGCCATTTTTGGCGAAAGGATAATGCAATGAGAAAAGTAGGAATCATCGGACTGGGTAATATGGGTTATCCGATATATAGGGCAATTCAAAATGAATTTAAAGTAACTTGTTATGACCCTTACAGCAAAAGACAAGATATTAATTTTGAAACCGATTTTACTAAATTAGAAGAATGCGAAATTCTAATCGTTTGCGTCAAGCCGGATAAGATTGTAGAAACTCTCAGGCAAATAAAGTCTCCTAAAAAAATTTTTTCCATTGCAGCAGGAATTAACCTTGATAAGCTACGGGAAAATTCTCCCGCGAATTCTCTAATCGTTCGGCTAATGCCCAATTTACCTCTCCAAATAAAAGAAGGCTGTATGGGTTTTATCGGGGACAAGGAAGCTTATGAAGACGTAAGAGCAATTTTTGCAAAACTAGGACTGCTTCTTGAACTCTCTTCCGAAGTGGCAATTGATGCTGTAACCGGCTTATCAGGCTCAGGTCCCGCTTTCGTGTTTAGTTTTATCCAAGCTTTAGCAGAGGGTGGAGTCAAATCAGGACTCACCTACTCCGATGCATTAAACCTAAGCATCCAGACTGTAAAAGGAAGTGCAATGCTTCTAGAAGAAGACCTGCGTGTAAATAATACTTATCCAGGCGAGCTTAGAAATAAAGTTACATCTCCTGGCGGAACTACAATTTTTGGTTTAGATAAATTAGAGGAAAACAATTTCCATTATGCTGTAATGAATGCTGTCTTTGCTGCGTTTAAAAGGGCTGAAGAATTAAAGGGGAAGTAGAAAGAAAAGAAATGGCGCGGACAGGATTCGAACCTGTGACCTTTGGGTTATGAGCCCAACGAGCTGCCAGCTGCTCCACCGCGCGATATATATGTCACTTTATTAATTCATCCTTCTATGTCAAACAGTAATAGAACTTTTTGTAGAAATTTTATTTTTTTCTTTTTTTATAAATATGTTCTTGTAGTTTAAGTAAGAGCAGTTAGACTTTGAGCAAATTTAGTAAGAGGTAAAGAAAATTGAGCAAGAAAAAAGAAGATTCAGGTGCATTTGAACAACTCGAACATTATGAGAAAAAAATCTATGACCAAAAGCAATTATTAGAAATCAGCAAAGCATTAAACTCGACATTAGATTATAATTATTTAATAGATGCTATCTTAAATATTTGTTTAGCTCAATTACAAACCTTGAACGCTGCCATTTACCTTGCACCTGATGTGGATGCAGATCATTTTACTTTGGATTCAAGTCATAAAGGCTTTGATATTTCAGATAAAGACATGAAGATGAAGATAATGATCGACTCCCCTCTTGTTCAAAATTTTGAAGAAAAGCCTAAAGCAATGACAATCCGCCAGTTGGCGGATAACGGTTTAGCAGAAGATGAATTTCTAAAATACTTCAAAGTCCTCGGTGCTGAGATGATTATTCCACTCAATGCAAAGGGAAAAGTTAACGGCTTACTCGTATTAGGCGAAAAGATGACAATGAGTGATTTTTTGGAAAGTGAGAAAGATTTTCTTACCATTCTCGCAAGCTTAGCGGGAGTCGCGGTAGAAAATTCAAGACTATATGAATTATCGACTGTAGACATGATGACCCAATTAAAAATTCATCACTACTTCCAATCCAAACTAAGAGAAGAAATGGACAGATGCCGTAAAAAAGGAACTAAGCTAGCTCTACTCTTTACTGACATTGACAAGTTCAAAGTATTTAACGATACGCACGGACACCAAGCGGGGGATGTTGTATTAATCGAAGTAGCCAAGAAACTAATCAGTTCAGCGCGTAAGAACGATATACCTGCACGCTATGGTGGAGAAGAATTTTGCGTTATAATGCCTGGAGCTGATTTACAAGAGGGATATGAAATGGGTGAAAAAATACGCAAAGCAGTAGAAGCTCAAATTGTAGAAAACCCGAATGGTGGAGATCCTTTACGTGTAACTATTAGTGTTGGGGTTACTGAGTTCTACCCTACAGATAAAAACAACAAAGAATTAATTGAGCGTTCAGATAAAGCTCTTTACCAAGCAAAACATGGTGGTAGGAATCAAACAGTTTGTTATAAACTTCCTACCTAACAATTGATTCATGTAATATTAAGTAGAGACAGGTCTCAGACCTGTCTCTACGTGTATAAAGGAATACAAAAAACTAAAACAGCGAAAGCGCATCTCTACCTTCTCTTATTCCTACTCTTCTGCAAAACTACTAACTCAGGATTTATCCAAGACTCAAACCTAGACCACCATGATTTAGAAATTAAACTCACAGACTTACAACCAAGGATTCGCTTACTGGTTAATCATCAAAAGCAAATAGAATTAAAACCTCTGAGCTTTGTCTTGGATACCGGCTCTAATATTTCTCTAATTCGAAAAAAAATCTTCTCGCAAATTGGAACAACAAAATCTTTTCGATTAAAATCCATTTCAGGAGAAATAGACGAAGAATTTACAGAATTGAGACTAAGTCTATTCGATGTAAAAAAAAAATTGATCTCTGAGAATTCTAGTTTCCAATCCTTTGATTTCGATTCAAAATTTACTTTCGATGGAATTCTAGGCAATGATACATTGGTCAAGTTTGATTTATTCATTGAATTACCCGATAATGTCTTTCTAATTAAGCCCTCCACAAAAAAGGATCTGCCTGAGTTTCGAAAGATTCCTTTTGTTTTCTCTGACGGACATATTATCCTCGATGCAAAAATTGGAAATTCTCCCTGCCGACTTCTTTTAGATACAGGTGCAGGAATTTCCTATTTAAACCAGAGAAAAGCAAATGAATTGGATTTAAAAATTGGTGGCAAAGCAAGCTTTATGGATTTAAGAGGCGAACTACAAGAAACCATTTATCACCTAGGAGAAAATCTTTGTGTAGATGAAAACATATGTCAAAAAAAGATAGAATTATTGTCAGGAAATTCGATTGAAGACTTTCTTTCGGATGACAGAAAACTGGATGGAATTCTTGGTCTAAATTGGATTGAGAATTACTCCATCCTGATTGATTATCAGAATTTGAATCTTTACATTAAAAAGAGATAAGAAAATGAAAAAAGAAAAAATCATAGTCGCAATGAGCGGTGGAGTAGATAGTGCAGTCACAGCTGGTCTACTACTAGAGCAAGGCTATGATGTGATCGGTGTCAATATTAAAACATGGGAATACGAAGCGCCTAATTGCGATACTACTAAAAAATCCTGCTGCTCCCCGGAAGACATTCGAGATGCAAGGGATGTGGGGTTAAGCTTCAATATCCCCTTCTACGTCGTGAAAATGGAAAAGATTTTCGGCGACAAAGTAATCGATCGTTTCATAAGCGACTACCAAAATGGAATGACACCAAACCCATGTGTGGAATGCAACACCTTTGTTAAATTTGGAGCGCTATTCGAGAAGGCAAAAGCTCTGGGCATTGATAAAATTGCCACAGGTCATTATGCAAATATTCATCTAACGGATGGCGGTCATTATGCGATTGCGAATGGAGTGGATACAAAAAAAAATCAAGCTTACTATCTTTACGGTCTCTCGCAAGAAAATTTAAAGAATACAATTTTTCCATTGGGTAATATGGAGAAACCGGAAGTCAGAGAACACGCTAGAAGATTTGGTTTGTCTGTTGCAGAAAAAGCGGAATCACAAGAAATCTGCTTCATTCCAGAAAACGACTACCGAAGTTTTTTAAAAAAGAAAAATATCAATTTTACTCCCGGTTTTTTTAAATTGGCAAATGGTGCAATTGTAGGAAAACATAGCGGCAAAGAGGGATTTACCATCGGGCAAAGAAAAGGACTCGGCGTTTCCTGGAAAACTCCTTTATATGTAGTCTCGATTGAAGACGATGGAACTGTCATATTAGGCGAAGAAGAAGAAACTACCTGCGAAGAGTTTACAGTGATTGATATAAACTACCAGGGGATGACTGCATTAAAAGAAGGTGAAAGTCTTACCTGTAAAGTTCAAATCCGTTATCGCCATAAACCAGTATTTTGCGAAATTCAAAATGTCGGCGGAAAGATTTTAGTAAGACCACAAGAATTACTACAAAGCGTTACCCCCGGACAATCTTCTATTTTTTATCCGGTAAATGGTGATTACCTGCTACTAGGCGGAATCATAGAAAAGGGAAGCATTAAGCTTAAAACTAAAAGATTCTTTACCACGGAGAGCGAAGGCGTTGGTGCTTTGAAGTAAGAACTAAGCGATGTTAAATGATGTTAAGTTAAGGAAGAGGTTTACCCCTGTCACCTCGAACATGTGCAGGTTAATGCCGCCCCAAGCACAGGGCGAAAAAAAATTGTGAGAGGTCTATCTAGCTTAACCCTATCATAGTATTGCAAAATAGATTTCTCACACAACCCATTTGCTTGGTTGCAAATCAAACCGCCAAGCGGTGTTCGAAATGACAGTATAAAATATTAAAGGAATAAAAACTCTGCGCCTCTGTGACGGCGCCTGTGTGAGCAGGGTCGAAGCATGGCAAATCATAAGTAGTTAGAACAAAGCAATGAGCAAAATTAAAGGCAAAACAATATTAATCGTTGGTGGTGGGCTGTTACAAGTTCCACTGATAGAAACTGCAAAAGCAATGAAATTAAAAGTAGTAGTCGCTGACATGAATCCAGAATCAGTCGGATTTAAAATCGCAGACGAAAAAATAATCATGAGCACAAAGGACATTGAAGGAATGGTAAGAGAAGCAAAACGTTTCTCCGAAAAAGAACCAGTCCACGCAGTTATTACAGCAGGAACAGATGCAAGTATGACCGTAGCTGCTGTAGCTAATGCACTTGGTCTTCCAGGAATTCGTTATATAGACGCAGAGGCTGCTTCGAATAAAGTCAAGATGCGTAAACGACTAAAAGAATTCAACGTTCCAATTCCTGAATTTGCACCCGTATGGACGATTCAAGATGCGAGAGATGCACTGGATACTCTCAAGTTTCCGCTCGTGATTAAACCCTCCGATAATATGGGAGCGCGTGGAGTAATAAAAGTAAACAACCGCGAAGAACTACACGCAGCATTCAAACATGCGAAAAAATATTCCCCAACCGGTGAAGTAATCCTAGAAGAATTCATGCAAGGTCCTGAAGTATCAGTCGATGCACTCGCTTGGAATGGAAACGTTCGTATGACGGGAATAGCAGACAGAATAATAGAGCGTGAACCCTACTTTATTGAAGTCGGTCACAATATGCCTTCTAAATTCTCAAAAGAAATTTTAGATGAAATTGAAAACGTAATGAAAAGAGGAATGCGGGCACTCGGTATTAACCTCGGAGCAGGTAAGGGGGATATCAAAGTTACCCCCAACGGAGTAAAGGTAGGAGAAATCGCTGCACGTCTTTCTGGTGGTTTCATGTCTGCTTACACCTACCCTCTTTCTACTGGAGTCAATCTTTACCGAGGTGCAATACTCATTGCATTCGGAGAAGAGCCGGATGATCTAGAACCAAAGTTAAATCTAGTCTGTATTGAAAGATCTCTTATCGCTGCACCCGGAAAAATTGTTTCTATTTCTGGAATTGAAGAAGCAAAAGAGATTGAGGGGGTAAATGAAATTTTCCTCCAATCTAAAGTGGGAGATATTATTACAGATCCAACCAATAATATTGAGAAATCAGGACATATCATCATCACAGCACAAACTCTTGATAAGGCGGAGAAAATTTTCGAAGAGGCAAAGCAAGTAATCCACTTTGAGTCAGATAGCTATTATTCGCTTACAGAAAAAAGCATTAACCAGACAGCCAGAAACAAATTCGGAAAAGAAATCTGCTGGGTATGTAAAGTATGCGATGGAACTGACTGCGCCTCAGGAGTTCCGGGAATGGGTGGAGTTGGAAAAATGGAAACATTTAAAGACAACTCGCAAGCACTCGGAGACTATAAAATTCTACCGCGCTATATCAGGGAAAGTGTAACGCCTACTACCAATTGGTCTCTATTTGGAAAAACATTTCAAACTCCTATGATGGCAGCCCCTATGACCGGAGCTACGACTAATATGAATAATGCGATGGAAGAATATCAATACTCCCTCGCAGTCTTAAAAGGATGTCTTGATTCTGGAAGCATTGCCTGGCTTGGAGATGGAGCGACACCGGATAAATACATCATGATGCTCGATGCTATTCGCAAAGTCGATGGTCACGGGATACTCATCTGTAAACCACGAGCCGATGAAAAATTATTGCAAGAAAGATTCGAGGAAGCAGAAAGACAAGGTATTTTTTCACTCGGCATGGACATAGATGCTTTTAATTTTAAAACTATGATTTTAAAAAACCAACAGTCACCAAGCCGAGGACTAAAAGAACTTTCTCGAATTCGAAAGTTTACAAAGCTTCCGTTTATCATCAAAGGAATCATGACCCCAGAGGATGCGCTTCTTGCCGTTGATGCGGGTGCCGATGCAATCGTCGTATCCAATCACGGCGGACGGGTGTTAGACGATATGCCGGGAACAGCTAGAGTGCTTGAAAAGATTGCAAATGCTGTAAAAGAAAAATTTCCCGTTTTAGTGGACGGCGGGATTCGGAGCGGAATGGATATTTTTAAAATGATTGCACTCGGAGCAAACGCAGTGTTAGTTGGAAGACCAATTGCAATTTCTGCTGTTGGTGGTGAAAGAGCAGGAGTGAAGTATCTAATCAACCAATATACATCCGAATTAAAAAATACCATGAATATAACGGGTGCAGAATCTCTCGAGAAAATTGAATTTTCTATGCTATTAAAAAAATAACCACAGAAGTAGTCTTAATTTTGACTTGACGAAAAGCCTAAACCTAAACTGAATGGAATAAAATTTCGGAATGAGGTAATTTCCATGGAAAAAGAGATAAAAGACGCTTTAAATTTTGTAATCGGGGCTGCAACAACAGTTAAATCCGAAACAGAAAAACTGATTGCTGGTCTAGATACAGACTTTAAAAAATTAGCTGATAAAGGTGCTGCTGATAACAGCGAAACAGCTATGAACGTCAGAAAATATACAGACGAAGCTTTCAAAGAAGTTGAGAAAGTATTAAATGATGCAAAAGCAAAATTCGAAGAAGCAAAAACTCAGATCAAAAATTTAGTTCCTGAGCAAAAAGCTTAATCATAATATAGCTAAACCAATAGCCCACTGCCCGGATAAGAATTAATCTTATTTGCCAGTGGGTTTTTTTATTTTTATGCTGAATCTCTTTATTAATACTATCCTATCCGGTTACTCTCTGTAACCCGCAAAAGGAATTTTATAAATCTTTTTTGTAAAAGTAAGCTAAATAAACTCCGACTATTGCCCCAAATAAAAAGAGCAGTCATCAAAAAAAATTAACGGAAGAGAATTTAGAAGCTAAATGAGAAAACCCCGAATGCAAAAAATGGAAAGAGAATAATTTCGATTAACCCAAAAAGAGTTCGAGGGTAAACGCCAAGCGTAGTAAAATCAAACGGCAATACAAAGTCAAGAACTACTCTTTCCATTTTTTCCTTACCTCTAATACTTCTGGCAACATTTTAATAAATATAGGTACGAAGTTCGGATCAAAATGCTTTCCTGATTGATCGTTTAAATAATTGCAGGCGTCTTCTACTTCCCAAGCTTTTTTATAAGGACGGTCAGTCGTTAGGGCATCAAACACATCGGCGATTGCAATAATGCGAGCTTCGGGACAAATTTCGTCACCTTTTAACTCAAATGGATAACCTGACCCATCCCATTTTTCGTGGTGGCTAAGTGATATTTCCCGCGCCATTTTAAGAAGCCCGTCTCGATGTTCACCTATAATTTCGGCACCGATAATCGGATGTAATTTCATAACTTCCCATTCATCTATATCTAATTTTCCAGGTTTTTTTAGAATTGAATCTGGAATTCCTATTTTTCCAACATCGTGCATAGGAGCTGCTTGAAAAATTTCTTCCGCTAAGGATTCCGAATATCCTAATGCTTTAGCCAGAATCTTAGAATAATGACTCATGCGAAGAACATGATGACCTGTTTCATTATCTTTATATTCGGCGGCGAAACTGAGACTGTGAATGATTTGGAGTCGGGTTTTCTTAAGTTCTTGCATACGAACGAGCGACAAATGTGTTTTAACCCTTGCCCTTACGATTCCAGGTCGTATCGGCTTAGTAATATAGTCTACTGCCCCTAAGGAAAATCCAAATTCTTCATCGGTAGTTTCGATCATTGCCGAAATAAAAATGATTGGAATATGTAAAGTGTCTGGATTTGATTTTAGCATCTTACAAACCTCGTGCCCGCTTATGCCTGGCATGGCAATATCTAAAAGAATTAAGTCCGGGAGTTTTTCTTTCACGGTCTCAATCGCGATAGCTCCTTCGCTCGCCAAAAATAAATCATATTCATTTCCAAGAATTTTTTGAAGGGTCGATAAATTTGTCTCTTCATCATCTACTATTAAAATTTTATTTCTATCTTGGCTCATTCTTAGTTCCTTTTAAACACTAGGTGATGCTCTTATCTATATATCCTTTGACTTTAGTAATTTTTTATTTGGTGCAAAGTATTTTCCTATTTTACAAATCATTCTTTAGATATTTTCAATTTCTCTAAGGGTTATTCAATCAATTCGATTCATAAGGGTTCGACTTAATACTAAGCTCAAATAAATACTATTTTATTTTTTTAAAAAAATCAGCAATCAATTCATGAGAATAAATCTTTGCATCGTTGTCATAAATATACGAAGCAATCATGAGCTCATCTACGTCTGTTTCATCTAAAAAAGACTGCAGGTTTTTTTTTACTGTTGCCGGACTCCCGATAAAAGTATATTTCATCATTTGTAGTACAGTGAGTTTTTCATATTCTTTCCATACAGCATCCATATTGGAAATGGGAGGCTGTAACGGTTTACGCTCGTTAGTCACAATACCTAAAGCCAACCTATAAAAAGAACTCGCAAGAAAATTTGCTTGTTCGTCTGAATCCGCTGCTATTACATTGATACAGGCAAGGCAATAAGGTTTTTGCAATTGGTCTGAAATTGTAAAACGCTCTCGATACAATTTTAAAGCATCAAGCAAATGAGTCGGAGCAAAATGACTAGCAAAGGCAAATGGCAAACCGAGTACTCCGGCTAATTGTGCGCTATATGTGCTAGAGCCCAAAAGCCAAATCGGCACTTGTGTTCCTTCTCCTGGAATAGCGCGGACTTTTTGATTATCCGCTCTCGGACCAAGGTAAGCCTGTAATTCCATTACATCCTGAGGAAAACCATCTACGGACGAATCTAAATTTCTACGAAGTGCAAAAGAAGTTTTTTGATCTGTTCCGGGAGCTCTGCCCAAGCCAAGATCAATCCTACCCGGATATAAAGATTCCAAAGTACCAAACTGCTCCGCAATCACGAGAGGCGCGTGGTTAGGCAGCATTACCCCACCGGATCCAACTCTAATTCTAGAAGTATTTCCTGCAATATATCCAATTAAAACAGAGGTTGCAGAGCTTGCAATATTTTCCATATTATGATGCTCGGCAAACCAGTAGCGGTTAAATCCGAGTTGCTCCACCCTTTTCGCTACTGCCAAACTTTTTTTGAAAGAATCTCTGGGTTTATCACCTTCAATAATCGTTGCAAGGTCAAGCACACTCACTGAAATTTCATTTAATTGTTTTTTCATTTTTTAAATATCTAAACCCTGAGTGAACCTCGAAAACCCCTGACGGCATAATAAGATTCTGCGCCGTTGTGATATACAAAGACAGTATCGTAACGACGATCACAGAAAAGAGCACCACCAAGCTTTCTAATCTCAGCAGGTGTTTTTATCCAGCTAGATGTTTTTAAATCGAAATTTCCAAGTTTTTGTAACTCACGGTATTGTTCTTCCGTTAAAATTTCTATACCCATTTCAGCAGCCATGTCAATAGCGTTATTCTTCGGTTTGTTTTCTTTCCTTGATTCCAAAGCATCTCGGTCGTAACAAAAACTTCTACGATCCTTAGGACTTTCCACTGAACAATCATAGAAAATATATTCTCCCGTCTTTTTTTCATGAGCGACAACATCCGGTTCGCCGCCGGTTCTTTCCATTTCGCTAAGCGACCACAGCTTATCATTATTAGCCTCTAACTTCGCTTGTATTTTAGCCCATTCAATACTTTTATGACGGTTCTTATTTTTCTCAAAGCGGGCTTTCAATACGTTGAGTAGTTCTTCACATTCTTTCGGTGATAATTTCTTTTTATTATTAATCTTGCTCATACTTTTATATCCCTCTATTAAATATGCGTACTAAACGTAGAATTTTTAAATTTATTTCAAAAGCAACCTTAAAATTTATTCTATTCATTTTCTTTTAGTAACTGCGGGCTAATTGGCTTTATACTAAACTAGTTTTTTTAGTCCATAGGAAATATTGAAAGAAGAATGAGAAATAAATAACTAACGGAAATTGGTTTCGATGCATAAACAAAAAATACCAATATTATGATTGCTCTTAGAATCGCATCACGCCAATTTTCCAGTTTAAAAGCTGCAAGATAAACCAATGGCAAAATGAAAACTACCTGAATCCCATATAAAAATATTCCCTCTAAGTAATCATCGAACTTCTTTGTTGAATCCAAATAAAAATAAGCACCAATTTGAATTAAAACATTAGCAACGAAAAGAAATTTAATTAGCTTTTTAGTTTTTTCCATTCAAGAGACCTTTCGTTAAAAACTATCGTCACAATATAAAATATTCCTATCGGTGGTAATCTTTTAAACTCTCCAACTCGAAAAACAATTCATCACTAGCAGCTAATCCTAATTTTTCTACAAGTTTCTGAAATTTAGTTCCTGGTTGGCTCGCCTCCATATCAATTTCAAAAGAAGTGGTATTAGAATTACCTTTTGTAAATTTATAGAGCAAGATTTTTTTTAGTAGCGAAAAATGATTCTGAAACATAGACGAAAGAGATATTCCTAAATCAAGAAAAAATTCCTGGGTCCGGGTAATGAGGATATGATCCCCGGCGAGATTTGAGTATTGGCATTCATCTAGACTTAGGGAGTCAAAGAAATTTTCCCAGTCAAGAGTATTACCGCGCTCTTTGTTGCGGCAATCATAGGTTTGACAAATAGAAGCACCGTAAAAGGAAAAATTCTGGCTCTTTGGATCTCCAGTCTTAATCGGGTGAATCATACATCCAATTCGTTTTTTACCTGGCTCTATGTAGCCGAGAAACGGACAATTGTAAATAGTCGCATCTTTTTTGGAATAGGAATTTTCTTTTTTTTCGAATTCTTCACGGTAAGAAATGACTGTTTCACGTTTAGAATAATCTACAGTTTCAGAAAAAACTTCCGTTCGTTCTTCCAATATTTTCTTTAATTCTTGATGCGGGTAATCTAGATTAAACAATCCACAGCAAGCACCGCAGGAAGAACCGTTCGATTGACAGAGACTCATTTTAAAATAGAAAGTAATTGGTTGGTCTTAAGATTTACGAATTCAAGGGAAACTTCTTCTTCTCGCGCATTACCGTTATTAATCGCATTGATACCAAGAAGTGGTAGAATTGCTTTTTTGGTTTTATTTAATAATACAACTCTGCCTCTAAATTCATCAAGACGGTTTAGAAAAAAACCAAACTGGCTTGCGTCAATTTCTGTTTCTTTTTTATTATAGCCGTAAAATAGATGATGCCTATCTGAATCATTCGAAATATAAAAGATAAAGCATTTTTCAAATTCATTTAACTCAACTAGAAGATTTTCATAATAATACTGCGATGTAATTAAATAACCTTCTAGACTTTCCACATCTAAAACACCGGATCTAAATTTTTCAATCCAATTGATAATCTTATAAATTAAATCTTTATTAGAAAATAAAACTACTAGAAAAGACTCTACTACCATTGTAATTTGTAATTTTTTGAAATCCAGAATAGATTTAAAAATTAAATCCCACCACACTCCGAGGTTAAACTCACTTACCCGCTCATACGACTGATTGAGTGCTTTGTATTTATGATCGCTTAATACGATTACTCCAATCAACTTGGAAAATTCTTCAAAGCTTTCAGCAAATGCTCTCATTTTATTTTCACTGGTATCCGATCTTTCGTGTGCAATAAAATTTGCGTAAGAAACTGCAATCGGAGTTGGATATGATTTTCGAATCATGAGAGGATCAATGATTTTATTTCTATGACTATTGCTTTTATTTAATATAATTCTATCTGGATGACCGTACAAAGAGTAATTTGCCCAAATCACATCGAGTGGATCATAATTTTTTCTAGCATACTCACGCGCAATATGAAGCGACTCGCCCAGGCTCTTGTCACTAAAAAGAGAAAGATAAAATCGAATCGTAAAATCAAGTGTAGTCTCGTTATCGGCTACTTCCCATTTTGTGCCAATGAAGCTCATAATTCCAGACATCAGAAAAGAACTAGCAAAATCATTCATGATATTTTTCGCACTCTTTAGTCCAGCACTACGAGAAGAATTACACGAGTTACTAAAAACTAAGTTTGTAGAGAACGCACTGTTTTTAATTTCACGAGCCTTTAGAATTTTATCACCTGATAAAAGCCACCCATTCTCCATTGGATCGGTCGAGAAAAATAAATGCCCCGCATAATGGATAATGTTCTTTCCGCGGATCATTGAAAGTAACTTAAGCTTAGTAATTTGTGCCCCGGCGATAAACTCAATATCTAAAACGGACGCCGGAACTTTTTCTTTCAGAACTTGAAATAAAGTCTCCCCTTCTTTTTGAGCCCACTCTAAGTCTTCAGTTGGATCTGCAATGATAAGCATTTTTAGTTTTTGATTCGTTGCTTCTTGTAAAAAAGTTTTAGATCCTTTGATTGTTCGACCAATGAAAAAGCGATCGGATAAGAAGCAGTCGCCGTCATACAGCAACTCCCAGGGAATTTCAGCGAGGCTACTGTCTATATTGAAGTGTAAGTATTTTTCTGATGTAGTTCGTAAATTTTCTGAAATAGAATTTGGAAAAAATTGATCGTAGAAAGTCTCACCGAGTATCTTTAACTCTTTCAAAACATCGGGCTTAACTCTAAAATTTGATTCGTGGTTAGATAAAAAATTATTGGAAAGCTTGGATAAGTTTTCAATTTCTTTTACATACTCAAAAATCAAATCACTATCAATAGAAGATTGGATATGTGATTCCGAATGAAATTGTCCTGAATTCAGGAAATTAAAAATATTTACATTTCCAACTCTATCAATAAGTAAATCAATCATCCACTACAGCTTATCGGCAAAAAGGGATAAGTCAAATCTTTTTGAAATATTCTTACCTGTGAATTCAATATTGTATACGCCTTCCTTAAGACCGGAAAAAGATACAAGTCCTTCTGAGTTGATATTGCTAGAATAGATAAAACGATTATCCTTTCTGAGATTAACCTGGTTGTAAAGCGCGACAAAAGAAGAATCAAACTTAACACTGAGATATGCTTCATTTTCGTTCTCTTGGATTACCTGGTAAACTAAGCTACCTTGGTCGGTCTTTTCTAACATGCTAATACTCTGTGGAACGATATTGACTGAGTTTCTTACAGAAGGGATGGCAAGCTCTAGGGGAGTAATTAAGGATTCACTAAAAAAAGAGCCGAGTAGTTTCATACCAGCTTTGCCAAAACGTATTACTAACTTATCTGCTTCTTTTTGAGAGACTATATCAGCTCCCATATAGTTTTGTAAATACAGGGGAAGTGGAATATTCTTTTCTTTAGAAATAAGTGAATTCGCTTTTGCAATGTCCAAATTCTCAAAGAAGGCAGAATCAGTATCAACTAGGGAATCCAAGTATTTAGAACTTTCCTGTTTTATTGTTGCTAGGAGAGATTCTTCTAGCTCACTTAATTCTCGAAAATGCGCATTACTCTCGAGAGCGAGATCGTATGCTTTCTCATCCCCTTTTAGAAACAGATCGAGAATATTTTCTTGATTACTTGGTGCATTAGATTCATTCATAGGATTCATAGCTAACCTCTTGCTAATTAGAGACTTATATATTATTTGTTATATTTCATACTTTACAATTTTTTTTTGGATTTTTTCCAATACTCTCTGTAACGAAATACTAACTCCGCCCTCTGGTATTTTCAAAAGTTGTGCAATTACTCGATAGGGAGTGCGCGTAATAAAATTCCCTTTATTTTTCTTCTCGATTAGCTTACGTCTTTGCTCATATTTTTTATCAATAGAAATTTGCACTTTATCGTAGTTTGGTAGATTATCGTTAAAAACAATTGGCTTTTCTTTTTCTTGCTGGTATTTCAACTCAAGAATGTTCATGTAAATGGAAGCTATTTTATCTTCACTTTGTAGAATTTGGATTTCCTTTTCGCTCAACGAATCACGAATCGAGATGATTTCTTTTTGTAACTCTTCTTTTGTTAGCCCGGTCTTTTGGAGTAAATAGTCAATTTCCTCATTATCTAAATTCAAATAATAGATATAGGCTAGTTTAAATATAATTCGATTTTCCAATTTGATTTCGGACAAGGCAGTTTGAAATTTACTGGAGACAGAGTCAGCCTCTTTTTGAAGATTTGCTTTGAGATCAGGCTCATTTTCAATCGAATAATACTCTACTCCGTCTGAGTTAACTTTTACGCTGGAAACAATTTTTAGCTCTCGCTTATTTCGCTTCCAGTCAATGAGCATATTGCGAAGAACAGTATAGAGCCAGGTTTTAAATCCAGATTTACCTACGAAGGTCTGAAAACGTTTACCGGACTTTAGTCTCTCGTACGCATAGATAAAAAATTCGCTAGCATCATCTTCTTCCAAGTGAAAAACTCGAATGGGAAAGTTATAGATGTCCTCCGAAAATTCTTCAAAGAATTTTTTAAGTGATAGCGAGTCCCCACTTGCGCAGGACTGCACTAAAGCAAATATTTCTTCCTGTGATAATTTCATACTAGTCAGAATTGGTACGATAAATTTTTAGTTTTAATAGTCATTTACAAAAAAATAAAATGAGATCATTTTTATGAAAAAAATCCTATTAGTTCTATCGATTCTTCCAATTTACCTTGTTTTGGGACAGGAAAATGCAAAGCAAAAATTTACAGAGGGTTATATCTGGCCTGTGGGTGGTGAAAATATTGAAGTCAAGCTCTCATCCTTATTTGGCGAATCTAGAGGAGATCATTTTCACAACGGAGTAGACGTTTCTTCGGATAACGAGAAAGTTTCTTCTATTGAAAAAGGAACTGTTATCTACAGTCATTATAGCTCAGACAATCCTTTCGAGAACGAAGGTGGGAGCGGAAACAGCGTCTGGATTCTCCATGACAATGATATTCTCTCAGCCTATTACCATTTGAAAGATGGAAGATCTCCAGAAATACTCGAAAAGAAATTTCTGCAAAAAGGAGATACAATTGGAAAAACGGGAAACACAGGACATTCAAGTGGCTCCCATTTACACTTTGTAATCGCAAAAGACCAGGGAAGAAAAATCATCGATCCATTAAAAATTCTCCCGCCAGTCAAAGATACAAAGTCTCCTACAATCAGCAGTTTAATACTTACGATTGGAAAAAATATAACTTATATTAACGATGGAGATTCATTTAATTCTTCGAGCAACTTTCCAATCACTGTAGATATAGCGGATACGGGTGAACGCAAAGGACAAAGGCGCGGAGTAAAATCCATTCAGTTTATTGTAAATAACAAAGTATATAAAAAAAGTAATTTTAATGAACTAAGCCTGGTAAATAGCAAATGGCAAAATGAAGATGGTCTATCGTTTAACGATCTTTTTTTTGAGAGTCATTATTACATTGGAGATTTAAAATTTATTTCGGGGGATAATACCATTTCTATCACAGCAATGGATTTTAATAATAACAAAATCGAAAAGACTTTTACATTTTATGTAAATAAAATTCAGAAGAAGTGATTTTTATTTGTCATCCCCGAGTTTTTTATCGGGCATCTCAATATGTAGAGATTCCCGATATCGCTTGGCGGTAGTGTGAGCGAAGCGAAAGGGTGGAATTTCGGGAATGACAATTTCAGACACTAGTTTTTAGATTTTCACGAGAGCCCATTCAAAAAAAATGGATGTATGTTTAAAAAAATTATACATCTATACATTATCAGCCTGCTAATTACAGTTTCAATTTATTCAGAATCACAACCAAATGAGCTCGGAAAATTTTTAATCATCACATATCACGTCATCGGGGAAAAAGATTCTGCTTATACAAGAACTATTCAAGGGTTTAAGGATGATTTGGCGCTCTTAAAAAAGGGAAATTTTTATTCATTAAAAATATCTGACTTGGAAAAAAGAAATCTAAATGTGCCAAGAGGCAAACGACCAGTATTCATTACACTTGACGACTCTTCTCAAAGTCAATTTGATTTAGATGAGAAAGGAAATATCAATCCTGACTGTGCTGTTGGAATCATGGAAGATTTTAAAAAGAAAAATCCAGATTTTCCATTAACCGCTACTTTTTTTATTTTGCCAGGGG
>JANMOF010000383.1:0-2005 GCA_031368925.1 Leptospiraceae bacterium | reverse complement strand
CTATTTATTTCTATTACAAACGGTAATAAAAATTTATACTCTACGGCTAAGTCGGGTTTACTTCATAGAATTCATAATGCAGGTAGTTCAAATTTTTCTGAGCACACAAACGAAATTGAATTTCATAAGCAAAATATATTCTGGGGTCGTAAACTAAATACTGCACTCAAAAAAAAAGAAATCATTCCTTATTTTCAGGGGATAATGGATAATAGGACTGGAAAAGTTACGAAATATGAATGCCTTGTTCGAATGAATGATGAAGGCTCTATCGTATTGCCGGATAAATTCCTAGCACTTGCGAGTGCGATGGGAATCATGAAATTAATTACCATCATTGTAATGGACAAATCATTTAGTAAATTTCAAAACACAGACAAAGAACTTTCTATTAATATTACTCAATTTGATTTAGAATACAAAGACTTTGCCCAACTTGTAGAGGCAAAACTTCAATATTACAATATCCCACCATCGCGCATAACGTTTGAAATTTTAGAAAATATTTCATTAGACATGAATAGCCAGAACATCAAAACTCTACAACGACTAAAAGAAATGGGCTGCAAAATTGCAATCGATGACTTTGGTGTGCATTACTCTAACCTAGCGCGGCTACTCGATATTCAACCCGACTTCATTAAAATTGATGGCTGGTTTATTAAGAATATAAATCACAACCACAAAGCCTATTTAGTAACTAAGGCTATTATCGAGTTGTCGCATAGTCTAAATGCCGAGGTCATTGCCGAATTTGTTTCTGAAAAAGAAATCCAGGATAAAGTAATCGAAATGGGAGTTGAATATTCTCAGGGCTATTTCATAGGAAAACCTGAACCTGAGATATTGGATTAATCTATGATCGGATAACCGGCAGTATTCTTAAGAGTCGCATCAAGCCTGTCGATGATTTCACTTAGTATTCCTTCATCGGCGAGGTCTCTATTTAGAATCGAAGCAAGGTATTCGTTTAACTCTCTAATTTCCTTGATGGTAAATTTAATATAATAAAATCCATCTTTATTTTTCTTAGTAGATGTTATTTTTTTATGCACTGTTTTATAAGGAACTGACGCAGTTTTTAAAACGTCTAGTTCATCTTCCGAAAAGTCGATAGGATACATCTCTGTGTTTAAATCCATGTGGGTATTCTCCTTATACTAAATTTCTAAAACTTCATCTAACTGTTTGACGCAATGACCGGCATGATCTCGGAAAATAAATTCTCCTGTAGGATCAACATAAATGGTGTGCAAGCCCGCTCTATTTCCTGCCTCCAAGTCGAAGATATAATCACCGACCATAACTGCATCATTTGAATAGGCTTTCCATTTGTCCAGTAAGATATGAATACCATCAGGACTTGGTTTTGGTTCAGCATGGTCTCGACTAACGATATGCGAATCAGGGAAAAATTTCTTTAGATTTGCCGCACGCAATGTTTCTAGAGTATTAATTAGGCTATTTCGAGTTAATATTCCCAGATAACACCCATTAGCCTGAAGTGTATCTAAAAGTTGAATTGTCCCCGGACTGGGTTTGCTAATAGAGGCTAATTGAAATTCTATCTCCTGCAATTTTTCATGAGCTTTTTTTGCTTCTTCTTTGTCCATAAGACTTATCGCATGGAGAATATCTAAATCCTGCGGGGTTCCCAATTGTTTTTTGATAGCAGGAAAATCATGAACGGCATAAGTCAATGTGCCGTCCATGTCAAAAATCCAAAATTTCTTTTTTTGAATCAAATTCACGGAACGACCTTGATTCGAATTTTAGAAGAAAGCTCAGAACCATAAGAAATATGTGCCCCGTTTGCAAACTGGAGGGTAACATCGTATTCCCCCGGCTCAAGCTCAATTGATGCTTCTGTTTGCCCTTTGCCGTAATGATAGGTTTTCTTTTCTATGAAGGGGACTGGCTGACCGGAAGAAATAGATTCACCATTGATAATAATATGATTGATTATGTGAACCAGCTAATCTAATTTGTCGATAATATAATAATA
>JANMOF010000380.1:0-3252 GCA_031368925.1 Leptospiraceae bacterium | reverse complement strand
ATCCGTGGGTAATAGCTACACTCTTCGATGCCTATTACGGGTTTATAACGTTTTTCCTCTGGGTGTGCTATAAAGAAAGTTCTGTGATCGCAAAACTATTGTGGTTTATTTCGATTATGCTCTTAGGAAATATTGCAATGGCTATTTATATGTTAATCCAACTTTTCAAATTAGATAAGGATGCAACTGTGGCAGATCTCTTGGTTAATAAATGATAAAAGAATTTTTCAAGACAAAGATTGTTACACCGATTATCAATCTTCTCAAGCAAGGAATTACGCCTGAGAAGATTGCTTTATGTATCGCACTTGGCGTGATGCTTGGAGTATTTCCCGTCATCGGGTCAACTATGATTTTATGTACAATAGCAAGCCTGAGTTTAAAATTAAATTTGCCACTCATCCAAATTATCAGCTACCTTGTTTATCCGCTGCAATTTCTATTATTAATTCCTTTCGTGCGTTTCGGCGAATGGGTGTTAGGCGTTCCAGAGTTTCCTATTTCCATTGAAGCGTTAGTCGATATGATTAAGACTGATATTATTCAGACGATTATTACTTTCTGGGATGCGACTATGCATGCGATTTTTGCTTGGCTTGTCATTGCATTTATTCTAATTCCGCTAATTTACTTTTTATGTTTACCAATTCTCAGACGAGTTCCGATTAAAGGACTCAAGGACTAGTTATGGAAAATATTTGGCAAATGGTTTTGATTGCATGGGTTGTAGTTTTTATTATCATGACTAAGCTCTGGTATTTGGGAAAGAAGATTCACAATTATGCGATAGTCGATGTAGGCTGGGCGTTTTCGCTTGTAGCGATTGCGCTTGTGTATTATTTTTTAGGGGAAGGGTTTATCGCAAGAAAGTCAATTATCATGTTCATGGTTTTTTTCTGGGGATTTAGACTTAGTTCCTATTTGGCAGTGAGAGTTCTAAGTCATGGGGAAGACGCGCGTTATACTGCGTTTCGAAAAGACTATGGTGATGCAGTGGATAGAAAATTTTACACAAATATCTTTCAATTTCAAGGGCTACTCGATATTATACTCTCAATTCCATTTCTAGTTATTTGCTCCAATCCTTCGATAGATATTCATCCATTGGAATACTTTGGTCTGGGATTATTTCTATTTGCCGTAATAGGGGAGACTGTTGCCGATTTTCAACTCAGTCAGTTTAAGTCTGATTCTGCGAATAAAGGGAAGACTTGCAAGGTCGGTTTGTGGAATTATTCCCGTCATCCAAATTATTTTTTTGAATGGATGATATGGATTTCTTACTTTTTAGTAGCCCTTCCTTCGCCAAATGGATATTATGCGGGAATTCCTGCTATATTAATGCTTATATTTCTTTTAAAATTCACCGGTATTCCCATGACGGAGGCAAATGCTATTAAAACGCGAGGCGAAGAATACAAAGAATACCAAAGAACTACGTCAGCGTTTGTGCCCTGGTTTAAAAAGAAATAAAATTAAAAAACTCAGTGACGGCGCCTGTGGTGAGCTTGCCGAATCCATGCCTTTTTGAGAAAACGGTTTCGTAGGTACAACAATGCCAGAAATCGAAACAAAAACAAAACAAGAACTCTGTGAAAGTCTGGGTAAATTTCTTTCTATTTACCACAAGACTAAAATCATTGAGCCGAAAGAAGATACATTAAAAATGTATATTTTACTCTCAAAGAGTAAGAACACCACTCCCAAAGAAAAGCTAATCAATTATAAACTTTTACGAGTGAATGAAAGAATGTTCGAAAGCGAACAACCGGAATTATCCCCGAAAGACGCTGTCATATGTGAATTTCTAATTGATGAACTCTTGAAATACGTTGCCAATTATCATAAACACGGGAAGTAAGAGAAAAAAGAATGCCACCTATTCGAACGATAGAGAGAATCGGCTTGAGCCATGCTATCTGTAAAGCATGAGCGAAAGAGCAGGGAGACATACCGATAAAAGAACGATAAAAACGGATATGGATTCAAACTAAATTTTGAATAAGACTAAAATCAATGAATCTAAACGTGAATATCCAGAAGCTATCGTATCTTTTATCGGTGCTCTCGGTGTCCATCAGTGGTAATCTTCTTAAATTCCAGTGTTCGCTTTAATCTTTCTTTAAAAAGCTTATCAATGCCACGAAAGGCAACGCCAACTCCGTGACCTGGAACGATAGTTGCTATACCTGCTTTTGCCATGAATCCTTCTTTATGTAATTCAAAATAGATAGTTACTTCCGAATTAATTTTTAAATTGCAATTAGTCCATTTTACATAGACTCCGCCTAAGCTAATATTTTCTGTTTTATAAATGGTATCGTTTATATTTATATTCGTGGATATCGGATAACGCTTTAAAAATCTCCAACCTCTTCTGTATAGTTTCATATAAGGAGTAAAAATATCTTTTTGTAAAAAGTAGCAAAGAGCAAAAGTTATGATCAAAGTTTGAATTAAAGGACCTTTTGAAGCAGAGTGAGGAATTGAAATAAACCCGTAGGAATTATAAGAAATAAAAGTGAATGAGGATAAAATAAATAGCCACCAGCCCCAGCGCTTAATAAAGAGTAGCCCTAATCCAGAAAGTATCGAGCTAATAAGTAAAATCCATTCCGGTAGATTTCCAAATTTTAGAAGTAAATGTGGTGCATACCATGGAAAATTATATTTCATACTCATCCCAATATAATTTGAAATGGGTAATAGCAAAATCAAAATAGCAAATCCAAGTAATAAGCGAGGCTTTCTAAATCGCCTTCGTCTTTCGTTATTTATTAGGCTCATTATGTTGTCAGAATGAAATTGTATGCTTACTAAGAAAAGCGAAATAGTGATTGTTATCTATTTTAAGATTACCACGGATAAACACAGATAAAGATTAGACAGTCATTTCGAACACCCCTTGGTCTATGATTTTGTGACTAAGTAAATGGGTTGTGTGAGAAATCTATCTGGCAATACAACGATTGTATATACTTCCTATAAGATGACTATATACTTCGTAGGGGCTAGAAAGGGGTGCATGTTGGGGGATATAGGCGCTTATCCGGCGGGTGGTATCGCAAGAAACCCCCTAAGTGGTGCACCTTCTAAGCGCCAGTAAGTGTATTGGACTACTGCATAAAAAGTGGACATTGAATTTAGGCTGCCTTTTCATATTGTATTCTAAAATTGACTGGGCTTGTAAAGCCTAAAGTCGAGTGAAATCTTTTTCTATTGTAAAAAATTTCAATGTATCGAAACAAATCT
>JANMOF010000379.1:0-10344 GCA_031368925.1 Leptospiraceae bacterium | reverse complement strand
CCGGATTCACTGTCCATTTTAAAATGGATTCGGTGTCCAATATCACGCGGATTTTGCAATAGGCAAGGCTATTAAAATTTTCTAGAAAAGAATTTGAATTTAAATATAATTTTTTAAGATTTAGCAAATTTGAAATTTCTTTTGGTAAATTAACGATTGACAAATCGGAAAGCTTTAGTCCATCCAAATCTTTTAAACTAGCAAGACTTTCAAAGTGAATTAAATTTACACAATTATCTATTGATAAATATTTTAAATCAATTAGTTGGTCCAGCGATTTGGGTAGAGTCGCAATGTCTAATTTATATATTCCCAAAGAAATAATCTTCCCATTACAAATACGAACTTCATTTTCAAAACAAAAATCGTAATCAGAGACATGCTCTAGTTTCGTTCGGATAAAAGGAATTCCTAATTCCTCTTCTAAGCTTTTAATTATTTCTTCTGTATTCATCTCTCCATAACTCTGTGTCTCGGTGCCTCTGTGGCAAATAGCTCCTTACCTTTTCCGATAAATCTTCCATCCGAAAAATCCTGAACAGGTAACAATAAATAGCCATACAAGTAAATTTCCAAACCGAACGTAAAAAGTAGGGGGAGAAGAAATAACAGACACAGGACGAGAATAACGCTCACTTGTCCCTAAACCCGTCATCTTATTATTTACAATTCGACCGAGGTGATCTACGAAAGCAGATGTGCCGGAGTTGGTAGCTCTCACCATCCAGCGCCTAAACTCGATTGACCGCAGCCTCGCTAGATCTAAATGCTCATAGCTTTCTACAGTCTTACCATACCACTTATCATTTGTGATATTTACAATGAAATCAGGCATTTCCGTCTTATAAAACTTACGCACAAATTCCGGAAGAATCACTTCATAACAAATAAGCGGAAGAAATTTTCCAGCAGCTTCTAACTCGGAAATATTTTCCTTGTAGTATTCTCTATGAGATTGCATATTCATAAAACTAGAATCAATCCATTTCAAATGCGGCTTATTAAACTTAACCTCTGTTTTATTTTTGAAATACGTAATTAGATTCTGCTCGGCTCCTGGAATAAATCTTCCAACCTGAGGAACAATATCATATAAAATTGGAAAGGTTTCGCCAAACGGGATGTATTCGCCAAAGGCAAGCAAGTAAGACTTACGATAAAATTCTCCCCTGTTTCCGTTCGGATCAAACAGAGTTGAGCTATTGTGAAAGCGTAAATTTTTTTCGGCAGGGGTATTATCCGCAAACGACGCATCGAGTTCATTAAAATAAAAATTTGTTTTATAGCGATTACTAAGTTGATAAATAAGAGCTTCAAATCTCGCCCAATAAATTAAATCAAAACTCGTAGTCTCTGGAACGTTATGCGTAGAGTAAAAGGGAACACCGGATTCTGGAAGCACAATCAAATCTGGTCGCTCATTTTCAGAGCCTTCGATCACCAATCGTTCAATTCGATTCATGAGCGCTTCCATTGTCTCCCGCACACGACCGTCTCTAAATTCAAGAGGCGCATCGGGTTGAATGATTAGAACTTGCTTGGTGGATATTGGCTCAACATGACTCCACTTCCAAAATAAAAATCCACCTGCAATTGCAAATACTGCTAATACATTTACTGCTTTGAGTAAATACATTTGCGTAAGAGATTTAAACTTAGGAGACTTAGAGCGGATAACGCGCCAAATAGGATACTGAAAGAGCGGATAGGATACCATGAACACTAAAATCGAAAGTCCATATACTCCTGTGTATTCCACTACCTGCGACAAAATAACATTACCCGCAATGAGATTTCCATAGTACCAGGGAAATATTTGCCATGTAAAAAATTCTGCGAGGATAATAGCTAAACCAGGAACAAATAGATTGTGTCTACCTACTTTTTTTCGCAAGTAACTCATGAGCATCATGACTACTCCAAATTTCCAATTTACGATGATGCAATAAAGTAGAAATAAAGGAATTGCTAACCAGAAAGGAAACCCACCAAAGACCATGAGCATGTAGTTGATCCAGTAATAAGAACAAAAACAAAACACTATCGAAAATAAAAGTCCCTTCTTAAATAAAACTTTATACTGCCCGCGATACTTTTCCTCAATCCAAAAAAGTCCAAAGGGAGCAATAAATACAAGCTCGCTAAGCCCATAAGGAACAAAGGAAAGGGTAGAAAAAATTCCTACCCAGAGATAACAAAATGTATTAAAGAATCTGGATTGTTTGAATTTAGAAAACCAACTGAGCATAATAGATTATAGCCTCTCCAATAAACTTGGTAAATAACCCTCGGGTGCTTCATAGCCAAGTAAATCCAGAACAGTAGCCGCAATATTTCCAAGTCCCGCTTCAGGACTACCTTTTAGTTTCCAACGATTGTCTTTGTCATAAATAACGAGGTTCACCGGATTCAAAGTATGACTGGTTTTAGGAACGAACTTTTCTCCTGCCTTTTGAGGATTTCCTTTTTTGTCGAGTTGATACATTTCATCTGCATTCCCATGATCGGCAGTGACTAATAAAGTGTAGCCGTTTTTCTCACAGGCAGATTTTAATCTCTCCATGCAAGTATCTAAAAACTCCAAACTTCTTACAGTCGCCGCATAATTCCCAGTATGCCCTACCATATCCCCATTTGCATAATTCACTCGAAGAAAGTTATACTTATTAGCCTCAAGAGCTGAAACGAGGACATCCGTAATTTCTTTTGCTTTCATTTCTGGAGCTTGATCGAATGGAATCACATCAGAGGGAACTTCTTGGAAGGTTTCAAAATTTTTATCCAAGTAACCGCTCTTATTTCCATTCCAGAAAAAAGTAACATGCCCGTATTTCTGCGTTTCCGAAATTGCGTATTGTTGTAATTTTTCGCCAATCAAATACTCGCTCAAAGTTCTATCAATAGCGGGAGGGGTTACTAGGTATTTGTCGGGAAGTTTTAAATCTCCATCATACTGCATCATACCAGCGTAATATACATCTGGCTTTGGACCACGGTTAAATTTATCGAATTTATCAGCAGTCATAGCGAGGCTAATCTCAATTGCCCGATCACCGCGAAAATTAAAGAATACTACAGAGTCTCCGTCTTTAACTTTTCCGACAGGACCGTTTACATCAGAAACAACAAATCCTGGAAGATACTGATCAATAACCGCTGGGTCTTCTTTTCTAAATGTTTCAATTGCTTCTTCGGCAGATTTAAAAACACGACCTTCTCCCTTAATATGAAAATTCCAACCGCGCTCTACCATTGACCAATCCGCTTCGTATCTGTCCATAGTAATCGTCATACGTCCGCCACCGGATGCAATTTGCGCATCAAAACTTCCATCACGTAATTCAGATAAAAAAGATTCAAAGGGACGAACATATTCTAACGCCGACTTTTCAGGAACATCACGACCATCTAGTAAAATATGAATTCGAACTTTAGAAGCACCGTCTTTCTTAGATGCGGCGACTAACGCTTTTACATGCTCAATATGACTGTGAACATTTCCATCAGAAAGTAAACCCAGAAAATGCAGAGTCGAGTTTTTTGTTTTTACATTTGCAATGAGTTCTTTCCAAACATTTCCTTGAAACAATTTGCCCGCATCAATCGAGTTACTTACAAGCTTCGCACCTTGGTCAAAGATACGACCACAACCTAAAACATTATGCCCGACTTCTGAATTTCCCATATCTTCATCGGAAGGCATACCAACTGCTTTTCCGTGTGCTTTAATATGAATAGTAGAATGATTGTTCCAAAGATTAGAAAGAGTAGGAAGCTTCGCACCCGCAATAGCATTTCCCGCATCTGCGCCTTTTTCGGTATAACCGACTCCGTCTAGAATTACAAGTAAGACCTTGTCCGTCACAGATTTAAGATTTTGTTTTTTGACTAGCTTTAACATATTTACCTCGACTCATTCAGAGTGAATTATTTTTTACGGGTAGGTGTCAACGGGAAAATTCTTTTTGAAGTTTGGGGTTATTCTTGATTATCCAACGTTTAAAGGCAGTAAATGCAGAGGAAGATTGCAAATGTCTTTGAATTATTCTGCTACATGTATTTTTTTCTTCCGTCGTTAAATCTTCGGAATAATATTCATTCAAATATTTACTAAAGTCCAGAATCTCTCTTTGAAGCTTTGCTCTAAGATTAGAAGATTCTAATCTTTTCAGAGGCGTAGTTCCATTATAAACCGAATCTAATAAGCGGATAGTATTTATTACCCGTTGATTGGATTCAAATCCTACCATCGGTTTGAGATTCACTTTTTCGATTGAGAACGGTTCTAATTCGTATACAATCCAATTTTCTGGTTCATCTCTAGGGTCAGTGCAATTTAAAATATTATCATAATCTGGTTTTGCAAGTTTCGTGTTATTGCAATGACCACAGGCGAAAAATAAATTATTCCAATCAAACTTTAAATCTACATTGCCTTTATGTGGAATAAAGTGCTCTACATTCAAAGTAGTAATTTCTTTTTCTTCACAAATATAACATTTATTTTTAAAATCATCCTTCAACCTTTCAATAACGTCTTGGTCTCTGTAAGATTGTCTTGATGCTAGAGAATTAGGAGCAGGCTGTGATTTGGGTAGGTGAATCATTTTCCTAATTTCCTGAGTTCTATTTGTTGAAATAAAGATACGAGTTCAGGCGCGAAGTCTTGCGGAATTTTTTTAAATAGAATTTTCAATTCCAATATCCGTTCTTTTTCTTGCTCATTCGGATTTTGTTTCGCTGAAAGAATTTCATATTCTTGAATTTTTTCTTTGATAGATTTAGAATATTTATCTATATCAAAATAATTTTCAACGATTCCATCTATCGAATAAGCTGATAAATCAGTAACACGAATTTTATTTTCTAAATCATAGACAACTGCATTTTCAATAGAGTTTAAAACAAAAGGAGAATGAGAGGATACTATGAATTGCACTTTCGGAAATAATGTAATTAAAAATGGTAAAACTTTTTTCTGTAGCTCAATATGTAAATGTGTTTCTATTTCATCAATTAGCACAATGCCTTGCATATCATAAATTTTAGAAGACTTCTCTTCCATTCTAAGAATGATTTCCGTTACGATATTTAATATAGCTGAATAGCCATCGGAAAGAGTATTGAATCCAATTTTTTCGCGGTTACTAGTAATTATGTGGAAAGTATAATTCTTGCTATCAAACTCTAAAATCAAGTCAGAATCACTAAATATTTCTTTTAAAAGTTCTTCAAATTTTAAAAACCATTCATCAATAGATTGAACTGTTTCTTCTTTTTTATCATCGCGGGCAAAAGAGCGATCTGCTTTTAAATTTACAATGTATTGTAAAAAAACATTCCCAGCCTTGTCATCCAATTGATAGGCGTTTTTTAAAGCTAGTTTATGAATCCCGTTAGGTTCCTGAAATTTGGAAACTCTTTTAGCATCAAAGAAGCATAGTATAAAGTTTCCTTCCTTATATAATTCTTCAAGAGAAAAAATGTTTTTAATTTCAGGTATTGCATTTTCGTATAAATCAATTGATTTTTGGTTAATTTTGATCGTATCATTAAGACTTTTTATACTTGTTTTAAAATTTTGTATTTGCTGCTCAGTGACATTTTGCTGATTCATTTGATTTTCAATACTTCGAATCGCATTTTGCCAATTTGGGATACTTTGTTTTTGCTGTTGATAGTTGTTAAATGCTAAATTGGTTCCCTGAAATAGTGTTAGATATTGCTTCAAATAATTTAGAACAGAAGTTTTTCCACTTCCATTTTTCCCTGTAAGAATTAAATGCTTTCTTTCTTTTTCATCTATCGAAATTTCGATATTTTCTAAATGACGGACTTTATTGATTTTGATTTTTGTAATGAAAATTTCTTCCATAAATTCCTTTGGTCTAGACTACATAATTTAATTTCGGTTAATTTCTGCCACTAGAAAAACATTGTAAATCCTTCTCTGTGGAAATATTATTTTTTTAGGGTTAATCATTGTAATTCTCGATTGTTTCCTTAATAGACTATTAATGTAGATAATACTTTTCGTTTTAAGAAAAACTACGATTATAAATGTAGCTTGAGAATTTTAACAAGAATTCTGATTTAGTATAATCAAAAGAATTAAATGACAAGATAACTTGCTTTGGATCGGTGCTATGCTTTTGAGCTTGAACGATAGAAGTTAATAACCAAAATAATTGATAAAGTCCTGTGATAAAAAAGGTATATTTTTTTTGTTTTAGTATCGTCTTATCCTTTTGTAATTCATTCAATATATCGTAAATGTCTATAGTAGGTTTTTTAAGTTCATTAAAGTATGCAATATAGTTTTCTAACAGAGGAATTTTATTATTTCTGATGTTTAATTCAGATTCTTTAAAAGTTTCACCTTCTTCACTTTTGTGAAATAATGAAAGTAAATATTTTTCATAACTAATTGCTTTTTTATTTAAACTAAACATAGCACGCATATTACATATAAACAAATAAGAAATATCCTGCTCCGTTAAGTTAGTAAAAATTGTGGTTGAATTGTGTGCTATCCAATTGCGTGTAATTTTCATTATTAAAGAAAATGCCTTCATTTCATCATTCGGTAGTTTCCTAATATCTTCAGGTTTTGGTGCTTCCCATTCATGGTTTAATGTTCTAATAAATAGCTTATACAATGAAGTTTTATCCGATGGTTCACGCAGTGGTAAAAAGTTTTCGATTACTTCTATGTAATCATGAATATCATTAGAACTATACTTTTTTTCCGAGCTAACGATGATTTTATTAAAAGGTAAATCGATATCTTTGTTCGGCGGTAAATCTTTCTTGATTAGAGTTTTTACATACTGGCAACCATTGATTATCCCTCGCCTCAATTTTATATAATCAGATTGTTGTTCGCCTAACCATGCTCTAAGCATTGTGTAACCTGAGTCAATTTTTTCAAATCCTTTAGCTGGAGGTATATATATTTCTGCACACTGTTCTTTGAATTTTTCAAGCGAATTTACCTCTCCAGTCATGAAACAAATATTTTCCACAGGGATACCGATCTGAATCAAATTATTAAAAATATAAAAGCCAGCATTTCTATGAAATTTAGTTGGATCAGTGTAATTGGAAGGAATTGGACAATTAACATCAGAATCTCTTAAATTGTCTAACCCAATATCAATAATGAAACTATCAATTTCATTATAAACCGATCTATTATCTTTGAAATTAAAATAATCGCAATAATCCCAACATAAATAAATAGTATGGACACTGCCTTGGTCTTTACAATATTTTTCTAACTCACTGGGATTACTTTTTAAGCTTAATAAATCGTTATCCCAATTATCAAAACTTAGTAATTCACCAAAGAGTAACTCTAAGGTATTTTTGCCTGAATCTAATTTATCAAAATCCTCAATCCATAATATATTCATCCGTTATCCCCTAATAAAGTTTTATGTAATTTTAATTCTGCGATAAATAGTTTATCTTCTGCTGTTGGAGTAAAAGAAGCTTGGCCTCCTAATAATTCCATTAAGCGTTTAACAAAGGCTAGTCCTTTATGCGTTCCTTCTAAATTACTCCTCATATTTCTTTGGCAAGCGTTCTTAACAGTGAAAATATAATAGCCTTGTTCTATACACCATCTAATTTGTATTTGTCCTTCACCGCTCCAATATTTTAGTGCGTTCAGTATCAATTCAGAAGTGATGGCGAATAATAAAGAGAATTTAGTTTTACTAACGCCAAATCGTAAGTTGCTTTCTTCAATAAAAACATTAATCGTTGGTATACTTGGCAACCAATCATAAAATGAATTAACTCCTTCATTATCTAAATCAAGTTGTAACACTTTTTCTAAAAAAGTTTTTCGCGTGGATTTGATTAACTGTGTTTGATTATTTATGAGTTTTTTTAATTCCGTTGTATCGCTCATAAAAATAATTCGATGTAATGATTGCCGTAAAGCGAAAGCAATAACCCATTTAGGTGTTGCTTCGCCTGAAGAATCATTTTGCCAAGCAATTTTAAATTCTTGTGGATCGTTAATGGATTGTTTAAATGTTTCTATTAAACAATCCATTAACGAGAGTGTTGAGAATAAAGAAGTAATGTTGTTTATAGCTTCATAATGGTTTTGATTTTTTTCGTAATCATCACTGCCTAGTAAATGAATTGTTTTCCTAAGTGATTGCGGAGCAGTGGCTAACGCATTTCGCATAGTATGAGTAAAGAAGGAAAGCATTTCTTTTTCTTTTTCTTGTAATGCTTTATGAGCTGCTTCTTTTTCTTTTATTTCTAATCTTAACGCTTTATCTTTTAATTCTAACTCTTCTTGATATTGAATATTTTCTAAATATGTATCCCTGTGCCTATTCTCTTCTTCATCAGCATTTTTGAATGCTTCATCAATATATACTCTTGCTAAGTTATAATCCTTTTCTTTTACTGATTGAGAACTCTTTAGTAAATATTGTTGTATTTCCTTACTTGTTGTAATTGTTTTATTAAATGATTCTTTAAGTTCAGAAAGGGGTAAAATTGGGATTTCAATATTTGATAAATCGTAAATAGTCAAATGAGGAAAAACCGATCCTTTGGTATAATGCTGAAGAAGTGTTTTCCAATCTTCTGTTTGCAAATAATTGCTTATATACTCTTTATATTCGACTCTTGGACGAATTATAACGTAGCTACTCGGAACAATTGTTCTAATGCCGCTATCTTTATGAAGATAAATTTCATTACTATTTTTTCCTAATCGGGAAACTACAATATCATCAGGTTTTAGAATATATTTGTCTTCCAATATATTATTTATAAAATTATTTCCATCTTTATTTCTTCTATTAAAAACTAAGTATTTTCCACTCGTTGTAAAAGTATTTTTATCTAAATTGATTCCTCTTATTATATCAGATACGTCAGATAACTTTATTAATTGATGACCTTTGAGTATTTTATCAATAGCTTCTTGTGATAAATAAAAATGACGATCCAATCTATTTGTAATTTTAGATATTGGTAAGAAAAAATCTCCCCTATGATTGTTAAAATTATCTAAAATTTCAATCCCATTGTCTTTAAACTCAGGAAAAAAAACATCTTGGTTCTTTTTTCCATTTCTTATAATAAGCACAGACGTTTTGATACTCATTGTCGGAAAAATATTATTAGGTAAACTTATTACCATATCTAAAGCAAAATTAGTCAATAGTTGCCGACGAAATTCGGCTGACCAACTATTGGCAAGTAAGCCATCTGGGACTATAAAAATAGCAACACCATTATCATTCAGTAGAGTTAATCCTTTTTTAATTAATTCTATTTCTAGTGAACTTTTATCAAATGTTTTTGCGCCAAATGGTAAATTACCAACGACCAGATCGTATTTTATATTTCCAAAGTCGTATATAAGAGTATCCGCTGCAATATAATCATTTTCAGGATTTATATATTGAGCTAACCGAATGACCTGTTCATATATATCTATACCTTTTACAGTTTTTATATCATGGAAACTATTAAGTATATTCCCGGTCCCACAGCAAATATCAATAACACTTTTAGGATTATAGCTTTGACCAATAGTTGCAATTAACTCGGCAATTTTATCAGGAGTATAAAACAATCCCATTTCTTTTATACCCGTATAATTCTTCCTATTTAAACCTAAGTCTTTATAAAGTGGGAAATTGTCTTTTTCCATCGACTGCAAGATTGCCAATATATCTGGTTTTCCTTTTTTATGCGGATGCTCAATTATTGCATTACTTACCAGTGTATTCATATTTTTCATTCCCTTACCATACTTTGCTCAACCGAATAATAACATTATGCCGCAGATTTCTTTTTATACTTTATCGTTTCAATCGGATCGGGCAGACCTATTGGAAATTGCTTTTCTTCATAAACTTCCACAAGCGTAATCAAAATAGCAAGTCTGTCATAATTTGGAGAATTTGGTTTCGAGTCCCATAGTAAATCTATAAGCTTTAATGCGTCCTCATAATCTTTTTCCGCTCGTACTGGCTTAATTTTTATTTTCATTCAAATTTCTTCTGCGGTAATTTTATTTTAATCCTACCAAATTAGTAGCAAGCGTTTTTCCTACAAAGTCGCTTTTCTAGGTTTGGAAATTAGGGAAAAAACTCCTCGCGTATCCCATAAGCCTCCGATACAGCGACCCTACACTTCCCATACTCCTTCCTTTACTGGTTTGTGGACTACTGCATAAAAAGTGGACATTGAATTTAGGCTGCCTTTTCATATTGTATTCTAAAATTGACTGGGCTTGTAAAGCCTAAAGTCGAGTGAAATCTTTTTCTATTGTAAAAAATTTCAATGTATCGAAACAAATCT
>JANMOF010000378.1:0-13655 GCA_031368925.1 Leptospiraceae bacterium | reverse complement strand
AACAAGGAACTAGGTTTGGCTTCCCGATTGCATGGTGTGCTCTATGTGATCTTACTTTCGATTTTGATTTACGTTTCTTGGGAACTGCCATTTTTTTCCTCTAAAAATAATATTATTGTACTAGGATTTACCATTTTTTTTAAAATTCTTATTTTAACAAGAATAAATCTCTGAATTAGATTCTGTGATATCTCTAACCAAGATTTTTACAGTTCGTAAACACAAGGCTACTGCATAGTAGTTTTAGATACAGACAGGCTTTACACCTGTCTACAATCTACCTTTCTTCGTATTCTGCAATTCTTTAACTGTATCAATGGTAGGAGAAAGCCAATCGTCTAATAGCGGTAAAGCGCCATTAGGTTTCGCTTTAAATACCATATCTTTATTGAAGTTTGCGATTTCTGTTGTCAGACCAATCTTTCTTGCTATTTCAATTGCTTTCCAATAATGCTTTAAAGCTTGAGCTGAATTTCCTTTTCGCTCATAGACTGCACCAATGTTATTGTATACAGCGATTAACACGTTGTATATCTCTTGGTGAGCACTTTCTTCGGGAGTAGGTCTAGCAATGACAGATTCTTTTTCTTCAAAGTCTTCTTTAATCTTGATATAATTTCCAAGACTTGCATTCAGTTGATCTAAATTGTAAAATGCATTTGCACGCCCGATCATCACATTACTGTTTAGGTAAGTATCGTCTTCGCTTAGGTTAGACCATTCATTTAATGCGGCTTCATAGTCAGAGCGCATGTATTCGATCCAACCTTTATAATAATACAACTCTCGTTTTAGTTTTGAATCTTTAAGGTTTAATTTTAATGCAATGTCAAATTTTTGCATTGCATTGTTCAGATTTCTTCGACGATTACTTTCTTCTTCGGATAATTGCGATAAGCTCTTATCCGGGTAAACTTTTCTATCCGGGAATTCTGAAATTTTTCCATCTTTAGAAATCAAAGATGATTCCATGAATGTAATTTTTCCCTTATCAAAATAAATTCTTCCCGGATCGCCATTGAGAAGTGTTTCATCCTCTTCTCGGTTTCCATAAAAATCTTTGTATGTCACATAACGTTTTTCTGCATTCGCTAGCAAATCAATGCTTTCCGAATAGTTATTTAAGCGCATATAATGCTCACCCATTTCCATTACTGATAAATAATGGGCTGGGTCATAACTAGCTGCAAATTCAAATTGTTTTAAGGCTTGAATAGATTCTCCCTTGTTGATTAAGAATCTCCCTCTTTGATAGTAACCCTCTGCAAATTCATCGCCCTTGATGTCTTCTCCATCTTCTCCTTTTTCTGTTTTGAAAAAAGCAGTATTGAGAAGATGTTCGACATTATCCTCAAGATCCATATTTGTAACTTGGTCTTCTGGATTGATATTGTATTTAATTCTTACCTCAGATGCATTCAAATCAATATAGAATGCGGCTAATTTTGCTAATACGAATAGCGAAAGATCGTCTTCTATACCGAGCGCATTTCGAACTTGTCTATGATGATTTAAAACAAATTGAGGATTTTGATCTCCTTTCCACATTTCAATATAATTACTGAGTAGACCGCCATGACCTATTGCGTTATCCGGAAATTTTTCTACAATCTTATTATAGTAGAATACAGATTTTGCAAAATTCTTTTGGTTATAATAAACTTTCGCCAAACCGGCAGTTGCCTCTACATTGTTTTCGTCTTCTCCATCAGTAAAAACTTCCTTGAAGTAATTTACTGCAAGGTTATCATTCTTATAATTACGAGAAGTTCCCATCGCAGGCTTGTTGAAAAGATTTGCAATATTAGAATGAAATTTACCTAGATTGATATAGGTTTGGTTATCATGTATATTTTTTTCTAATCTTGATACTATATAGGCGCCGGCAACTTTGATTTTTCGATCAACTTGCTTTTTGGGAGAGCCAGAGACTAATACCATTAGTTCGCTATCTGAAACTACTTTTCCTCCAAGAGGTAACTTGTCATTATCCCAAGGAGTCTTAGATGATAACTGGATATAAGGCACTTCCGTTCTGTCTGTCCATGATTCTGCCTTACCGTTTTTTTCTGCTCCAAAATCGGGCTCTACAACTCCAAATAGTTTTTCAAAGGCTTGATCGTATTCTCCGATTTTGCTGTAGGCGACACCAAATTTATTTAGATATTCTAAACTATTAGGTTCTATTTTTTCACCTTTTACAAAAGATGTCTTCGCATCGGCAAGTGAACGTGATCTTTCTGTTGAGTCTTTCGCCAGACCGGCTTTTTTAATGTATTCAATTCCTTCTTTATAATGTCTTGCTGCCTGAAAAGGACGGAGGACATATTTATAAGAGCTAATTAATCCGACGACGAGTAAAATCCCGGCTGCTGCCAGAAGGGCAGTTCGTTTAATTAATTCTCTTCGTCTTAGTTCGCCTTCTCTAGTATAAATTGGCTTTGTGGAGATAACAGGGATTCCGCGCTCAGAATAGGCACCGGTTTTATCGTAAAGATCAACAGGGTATCCAAGTTTTTCAGAGAGATAGGCGGCAATATCTTCTGGCTTTTGTGAAGACTTTATTAGCTCTACTAACTCTCTTTGCTCTGATTTTGGAAGTTTATCATTTGTTATTACATCAATAACAGTTCTTTTGAGTTTGGGAGGATATTTAAGAATTTCTTGCTGAATGATTGCAAGTTCTTCATCGCTTAAGTCCTCTTCCGCTTCCTCTTCTTGTGCAAGATTATCTAAATCTTCATCTAAACTATCATAACTTGATTCGGTTGTATGACCAGCGTCATCAATTACATCTAGAGAACTACTAGTATCCCCGTTTACCTCACCAATTCCGCTGCCTAGATCATCGAAGGAAGAACCATAATCATCAATAGCAGAATCTGTATCAAAGTCATGACCTAATCCGGTAGATTGTTGAATATCTGCGAATGGATCATCATCAACACCGGAGGAATCGAAGGAAGAGGAACTATCATAGGTATCATTAGGTTTGGATTGATTTGAATCCAGATCATCGAACATATCATTTGATGAACTATCATCAAATCCTGCTATTTCATTGGAATCGCCGAAGTTATCAGAAACTGTTCCTAAATCACTGAAAGGATCGTCTTCTCCAGTCTGATCACCTAAACTTGAAAATGGATCTTCGGAGCCAGAAGTATCATTGCCAATTTCTGCAAACGGATCATTATCCTCTTTTACAGTTTCTGTATCTTCATCGAATCCGGCGAATGGATCTTCATCTGTAGTCGGTGTTGTAGTGCTTTCACCAATTGCACCAAATGGGTCGTCATCAGTAATAGTTTTTGATTCTCCAATATCTGCAAATGGATCATCATCAGAATCAATTCCACTTGAAACAACATCAGCGAATGGATCTGTGTCCATAGCATTCGGAACTGAGCTTTTATTAAATGCTGTTCCCACATCTTCGAAAGGATTTTCGGTAGAAGTAGAGTCCATGTCCGCAAATGGATCTGTCGTATTAGCTACAGGTGTAGTATTTTCTGTATTTCCAAATCCGCCGAATGGGTCATCATCGGTTGAATCTGATATGTCTGCTTCAAATGGATCATCATTTTCAGCGACTGGTGCCGTATTTTGGTCTGTATTATTGTTTTCTAGGCTTCCGAATGGATCAAGGTCATTTGAATCATCGGTTTTATCTGAATCAGCAAATGGATCTTCATCTATTTGATTTGTATCTTGGGTTTCTTTTTTTAAGCCTACAGGTTGTCCTGCTATTAAATCAGGAGCATCATTTAAAAGTTCATCAATATCCACATCGTTCTCATCAAAATATTTCATTTGAGGAGGAGTGTTTGTTTCCGATTCAATTATGGCGTCGTCATTTAGCTCTATGCCGCCATCTATCGTTTCTACTTCTTGTTCAAGCTCTTGTGAGACATCTTCTTTATCCGGGATTAATTCAGGCAGTCCCTTAATCTTACGCAATACTCTTGACATTGGATTAAGAGTTTCATTTCTTATAGGATCTTTATCTAAAGGTGATAAAATCTCTGCTATCTTTATAGATTCGTCTTTTGTTAGCTTTGCCATAGTCGTTCAGTTTATAATGAGTCAGTTCAATTATCGGAAGGGGTTAGCATTTCGATATAATATTTCTCTAATAGCTGTTAGTTTAAAAAAAAATTACTTTTTTAACTACATAAGTTCGAAAATATATATAACTAAATTCTATAACTATACCATCCATTAAAATAGAACATGCCTGAATCCCAAAAAAAGAAAGTAAAAATCATTCGAAAGAGTCCTTCTCGAAAAAAATATTTGCTAGTCTTTCTATTTCTATCTCTATTTGGATTTAGTGTTATCGGTCAAGATACTGTTGATTGGATTGGATCTTATTCCAGTCGAGAATTAGAAGGCACTGAAGAGAAGGTTTCTAGTAACAAGATTTATTTTTATTGGCAAGTCGCTAGTCTAAAGAGAGCTATTCATCCTCGCTACATTAAAATGATTGATATTGATGCATATGCTAAGCGTGGTCAGTTTTTAAATTCTGGAATTCTTTTTACCTACAATGGATTAAAGAATTCTGAGGTGTCTATTTGTGGGAATTTTTCTTCTTGGCGTTGTATTCCAATGACTAAAAACAAGTTTGGCGTTTTTCATGCATTAATTCCTGCTAATTTCAAGAACAGGAAAGAAGAAGCTGTCGTATCCTATGAATATAAATTTAAAGTAGATAATCTTTTTGACTTTGACGTGGAAAATTCTAATCGACATTCAGATGGAGCTGGTTCGTATTATTCTGAGTATCTGCTAGAAAATTTTGATTTTGAGAAACAAATTTCTGCTCGCGTAATTTCTGATGAAATGACTGACGATTTAGATTTTATTACAGTTGAGTTTCAGATATATAAGCCGAATGCATCCGTAATTTCTCTCGTAGGAAATTTCAACCAATGGAATCCAGAACATGATTATCTTCACAAAGACCGAAACGGAATATTTAAGCTTAGAAAAAAACTGCGTCCGGGTGAATATCTTTATAACTACATAGTCGATGGAGAAAAAATTTTGGATACTTATAATTCCGAAACCCGTCATCGTGTGGAAACGGACGAGTTATCCTCTTATCTAAAAGTTATAGATAATAAAATTTCTTCTCTATAAATTGTTGCAAGAAATGCAACGAAAGGATTTGAGCTTTACTGGCTGTATAGTCTGCAACTGAATTTGGATAGTCTTTAGCACACAGGCATTTTTTCGAGATAATCTTCGGTTGATTTATAAGAATCTGTTCCTAAGCAATAACACATATTATCCTCCATCCATAAGCGTAATGCGCAAAGCCTCAATTATTTCATACCTCTACTTCCAGTGTTTTACCGTTCATATTCTTTTAATTTTTCACTTCTCGCTTTTCTTACTGTGTTTTACTTTTTTCTACATGAGCCGCTTGGATGTTTCTTTTCTTTCTCGTTCCACGTGGAGCGAACTTTTGTTGTCTCGAATAGTTTTATGTTGGTCATGGTTACTTTCCTTGCGTCATAAAAACCTATCTTCTTTTAAAGCAAAATTTGCACTCATAGGAGATAGAGGAATTTGCTTTTCTGCATTTTTCGCAAATTCTAATTTGAATTGGAATATCTTTTTCTAAGTAAAGAAGTTTCAACCATTTAAAACTTCTTTTGTCATAATCTAATTCCTTTGGATTAGGGTATCCAATTAGATAACCACTAATTTTCCAAGGGTAACTATGTTTATCCCTAAGACTTAGATAATATCTCAAGATTTGTTTATAGTCAGGAAGTTTCAGAATCGTCTTTTTTAATTCTACAAGAATAATCTCTTTTTCTTGCTCAAAGGTAAATACTAAATCTGTTCTTGCATCTTTCGATTGAGTTTCTTGTCTTTTGAGCGCATACTTGCTATTAGTCAGAAATTTCTTATCAATTAAGTATGGATGTGTTGCTAGAATATCCTCAATATCAGATTCATTCATACCTTCTCCATAATATATCCTGACCTAGTTTTCTTTACAACCTCAACTAATTTCTTTATAACATCCTCTCTTTTTTTAGGGAGTGACTTTGGTTTATATTCTTTTGGAAGTTTAGTAAAAATATCTTTATTCGCTGGATACTTATTAGTATCCGCAAATTCTTTAAATATACGCTCTTCTTCCCATGACTCAATTGGAAGGTATTTGCTCTTTATCTTCTTTGCAATAATTCCTTTCAACTCGATAACAGGTTTTTCTAAAACTAAAAGCAATGCTAATTCTTTATTTGAGTGATTACTATTGATTAGTTCCTTTGGCAGTAAATCAGCAAAGTCTTGGAACGACAGTATACCTTTGGCATCTTTTAATTCTTTTTCAATTTGTTTACTTTCAATTCCAATACTCTTCAAATCTAATTTTATTTTTTTTGCATTAGATTCTAATTCTTTGATATTATTTGTAATTTCTTGAATAAAAGAAATTGATTTACGATTGCTATTTTTATCTAAAATATCTAACCCTTCTTTTATTTTTAAAATATTGGTCTTTAAGTTTTTAATTGCTTGTGAGTATTCCATATTATCCTCCTATCCTATTTATTAACTCTTCTGTCAAATCTTGGATTTCTTTTCTAGCTACTGCATCCTTTGAAAAACACATAGGAGAATTATCTCTTACTGATTTTAAATACGCGCTTTTATTAGAAAGCTTGGTGTGAAATATATTATCATCCTTTGGATTAAAGCCATAGTGAATCATATGAGGTGCAGAGAGTCTTTCGATACAATTATTTATATAGCTTTTATGAATTGTAAGCCTTGACATATATTTTGTGAACACAACACCTAAAAATTGCAGATGAATTTTTTTATATGTTTCGTGTTTAAAAGATATTTGGTGAAGGCATTTTATTAAAACCTCTAAGCCTAATTGAACAAATGGTTCAGGAGTAAAGGGAACGATAAATCCATGACTTGCAATAATCGCATTCTTTGTCTCACCACCTAAGCTGGGAGAAGTATCTATTAAAATAAAATCATAATCGTTCGTTGTCTTAATTATATCAGATAGAATAAATTCCCACATCAGCCCTTTATTCTTTTGTGCCCTATAAATTTTATTAGCCTCAATCATGTCCACAGCTCCGGGTAATAAATCAAGCGTGGGTAATATCTGTTTTCCTTTCTCTTCAAAGACTGATTTGATAATGTAATTGTCTATATTAAATGAAGACGTCCCTTTTGTTACCCAATCCAACATTGCAAAATAAATATTTCTTCGATTCGATTGAATGAAATCCCATCGTTCATTTAGATTCAAACAATACCCAGTCGCATTCATTTGTGGATCCATATCTATAATCAAAACTCTTTTGTTATGAAACTTAGCCAGGGCTGCTGCTAAGTTCACAGTGATGGTAGTCTTCCCTACACCGCCTTTAAAGTTAACAATGGAAATTATTTTTGCCATATTAGCTCACCTTTTTCTTTTTCCCAATTTTTTTAACTTCTTTCAAAACACTTTTTTCATCGCTATCTAGTTTGCGTTGGATTTTTTTAATGTCATCTGCTCGCGGAAGGTTTTCTGGTTGTATACCGCGTTCCAAGAGCATCTTCCTGACAGCGGTGTTATTCTCCACATGTTCTTTTTCAATTGGATTATGACCTTTTAAATCCTTCGTTTGGACATTGAGTCCTGTCATCTCTGCGGCTAGGTCTTTTGCTTTGATACTAATAGTCGGAAGGAAGTCGGCAACTGGTCTATTTTCTGGAACACCTAATTTTGTTTTTAATTTATTTGTGGCTAATCGAAATAAGGCTTGGTCTCCCTTTGAACGAATGATCGCAAAGCCTTGGTTATCCACTCCACGTTCAAACAAGATACCTGAAAGTTGTTTTTCTGTCTGACTGAGTTTTTCGCGTGCCTTGACTCTTTCATATTCCAGTAATCTTTGTTCTATTATTTCCGCTCTACGTGTTTGAACTGCAAAGTAGTTTTGAGCAAATGCAATTTCTTGTTTTCGGCTGTCTCCATTTTGTGCTACTAGGTAACACGCATAACGAGTGAGAGCAATATCATCAATTTCATGGATTGCGCCCTTTCCTGCTTCGATCACCTTCCTGACGTCAGGAAAGTGATCGCTGATTTTTTCACCTGCATTTTCGCAAGCGTCTTTTGCTTTTTGAATTACCTTTTCAAAGTTTTCCCATTTACTGTAACCCAAAAGGATTTGCATATCCCTTCCACTCCAACATTCAACTCCTTCTATTTCGGAAGCTGCTAATTCGAAATCTGCAAATAATTGTTTTATTTCTTCTGTTTTCATAAACTATTCACCTCACTCCTCTCCTTCCCACAACCCACTCTCCAAAATATCATCAATCTCTTCTCGTTGATAAGCAACAGCATAACGCCATTTGCCGAAGCTGGCTTGGGAGTTAACAGCCTTTACCCAGTCGAGAGCGGCTTTTGCTTTTTCATCGGATTCTTCTGTTCTTTGACCTTTGATTTCAAGGAGTAACATTTCTCCGGATTTTAGTTTGATGATATAATCTAGATAATACTTTCTAGAAGCTCCGTTGAATTGGTAAGGGATAAAGAAATTCAAGTGATCGTTTTTAACAAATGAAATAACGTTCTTATTTTTTTGAAGTCGTTGTGCGGCGAATTGTTCCCATTGGCTGTCGTATACAGTGAGGTTAATATGAGTTTTACTGAAATTCTCACAAGCTCTTGTCGTGTTATATGACCAGAGATCGGCTGTGGACTTAACAGGTTTTTGGTCGTCGAAGACTAGCTCGTATTCAATTGTATTTTCTTCTTTGATTACTTGCATGAGATGACGGATAATTTTATCCATGTTGACAATCAAAATTAACTTTCGTTTTAATTCATCGCGGGAGTATACTTCTGAATTAATTTTGATTTTATCCGACGCTAAAAATTCCTCTGTTAATTTAATAATCTGTGAGAGTAGATAATCAGGATTACCCTTCCAGCGTTTTTTCTCGGAATCAAATATATTCTTTCCTATTTTAAAGAGCATTGTCTGGATTCGATACTTTTCTACAACCTTCTGCAAATCAATTTCAGCGACTAAAGATAGATTTGGTTTTCCGTCTATCATTGCCGCAAGCTCTGCGTTTGTAATTACGTCAAACGGGTTTAATGTTAGAGTAGCCACATCTTTCCAGTTTACAGTGAGCACTGGTTTTAAAGAAGAACTCACACGTAGGATATTAGGCCATGTAATTTCGTGCTCTGCTTTTTCTGGATCGGGTGCAATGTTTCCTACTTTCTTAGAGGCAGATGTAGATTTGCCTTCCCCATCTTCTGATTCTTCGTGAGGGAGAAATGCAAAAGGAACTCCGAAAACATTTACATACTCGGCTGTAAATAATCCATCATCGTCTACGTCATACGACATTCTACGCAAACCCCGACCAATCACTTGTTCACAAAGCAATTGACTGGAGAATGCGCGTAAGCCCATGATCTGTGTGACGTTCTTTGCATCCCAACCTTCTGTAAGCATGGCAACGGAGATAATGTTGACTATCTGCTCTCCTGCTTTTCCAATCTGACCAATGCTATCAATCTTTTCACGGACGACTAGGCTCTGGTCTTTCTTAGAAAGTTTAGATTCATCTACTTCCTCTTCGCTCTCTTCCGAGCTAGTCGAGGCTTGCTGTATTCCACCTTCTTCTAAAATTTTGTCTGTAAGTTCAAGAATACGAGAATCAATCCGTAAAACCTTATCAGGATGACACAAATCACCTAATTCAAATTTAAACATTTTATTTCGAAACGCATATTCGACTCTTGCTGATGTTTCTGTTCGGTTGGCAATGGTTATCATCACAGGAGGTACAGGCGAATTGTTCTTAGCCCAATCTTCTTTTGTCTTGAGCCAATCAATCCCTAAAAGCTCGTAGGCTTGCACAACTAGGTTTGGAAGTGGATCGCTTTCGTCTCTTTTTTGCGAAAGGTCTTCTCGTATGTCTTGGTTATCGTAGATATGATAAAGAAGTGATTTATAATCCTTCTTATCTTTTCCATCATCTCTTACTACTACTCTTGGAGTTTTTACAAGACCGCATTCGATGGCATCATTTAAACCGAAGTCACTTACAATCCAACTAAAGAGGGCTTCTTCATCTGACTTCTTCCCAGAGGGGGCAAACGGAGTTGCCGATAGGTCAAAGCATTTTAAAATTCCAACACTTCTATGAAGTCTATCTAATCCACCAACCCAGATAGTAGATTCCGCTACTTGGTCTTTATCAATTTTCTTTTCTTTTAATTCTGGATTCATTCTCCAGGCATGGTGAGCTTCATCGTTGATGATAAGTATATCTTTTGCCTTAGCCATTTCTCCAAGGACTTCTTTTGCATACGCCTTATCGCTCTTAGCCCCACGTTTGTCTACGGATTTACGTTTTAGAATTTTTTCTTCTGTATCCCAAGCGAGAGCGTGCCAATTCAGAATTTTAATATTACCCTGCCGTAATTTTTCTAAAAGTTCAAAGGGAACGATTCGAAACAAATCATAATAATTCTTAGGATGTGCTGGGTCAAGAACTGCAAGCCTACTTCTGACTGTAAGATTCGGGGCTAATAAGAGTATGTTCTTAGAATGATTTTTTGAAGAAGAATCAGAAACCTTATTTAAAACTTGCCAGGCAATAATCATCGCCATGATGATAGTCTTTCCTGAGCCGGTCGCCATCTTAGAACAGATTCTAGTAAAGTCTCCGCCGTCTCCTTTTAGTTTACTTCTGATTGCATCCGCTTGATCGGATTGGGATTCAGTAATCCAAATCAAAGTTTCAATTGCTTCTAATTGACAAAAGAAAAATCGGTTTTGTCTTTCGGTATTATCATTCCAATGGGCTAATAGCTTTTTACTGATAGAGGATATTCCTGAATAGCCGTTCTCTTTCCATGCTTTGATGATAGGACGAATTTCATTGACCAATGGAATCTCTACAAACTTTCCCATATCGTTACGGGATTTAGATTCAGAGGCAATTACATACCCCGCAGGTCGTCTTCCTGCTTCTTTAGAAAATTTCTGACTCTTATTATCGTGATACCAATAATGCTTAGGCTCTTCAAAAGGAGAATTGATAATCAGCTTGTCAATTTTGTTCATGGTCTAAACACCCGGATGCTTTCGATTCCTCGGTTGTCTACAATCTTTACAGCGATTTGTTTTCCGGGTGTGAAGGGAAGACTCACTGTGGTTCTAAATGCTTCTAGTAATTCTTCGTCTAGGTCGGCTTTTAAATCTCGTCCTAGTTTTGCCCAACCGTCTTTGTCACCGGCTAACGGGAAGAAAACTTGTTTTGGAAAAATACTTCTACCATCGTAGTCGGAATCTAACATCCACATGGCTATTTCCCCTTTGCCGCCAGACTTGACTTCATTGGTCTTCGGGTCATAGTAATCAAAACCGAGAACTTCAATTTCGTATTTGCCTTTGTGGTCTCCTTTTTTGATTTCACGAAGAACTACATCGGGCTGACCGATTAACCAGAAGCTATCATTTTGAGAGCGTTTTTTCTTTAGGTCATCCACAAACAAATCAGTATTCATCTGCGCTTTCAGAAGAGTAACCCCTTCCCAGTTTGTTTCTTCTATATCCTTAGCAGCTTCTTCTTCAAATTGGAATGCACAAAATAAAATGATTTCTGCTTTAGGTCTAAGTTTCTCTGCTTCTCGAATAGCTAGTTCGACTAACGCTTTATCGTAAGGAGCAAATTCAGGTCCAAAAGAAACTACAACTCGTTTCGGATTTTTTTCTTTTGTTTCACCCACCGCATGAAGGTATTTCGTTCCAGCTAATACTTCTAGATAAGCGAATTCAATTTTATTTCCTTTCTTAGCGCGAACTCCCACACGGGCAAGCTCTGATCTCCATTCTGATTGTTTTAAAGTAGCACCTGTTCGGACAATCGAAGTATCTACACTATCCATAGACGGTTTCTCGTCATTTACCTCTCCGAGTGCTTTGACTACAGGAGAAGGAACTGCTTCGACTGTAAAAGGTCCGGTTACGCGCGTTCTTTTTTTATCAGGAAGTGGTTGGTCAACCAATGTCTCTTGGTCGGCGTGGCGAGAGATGGAATCATCTATGTCTTTTTGTCTGAGTTTTTTCTTTTCCCAATAGTCAGACAAAGCCTTCTTAGCCTCAGCACTCCATTTAGAATCCGGTTCACGGGGAATTTCCCATTCTTGTAAATTAGATTTTGTAAGAGTATTTATTTTTTCTCTCAGCGGATTTAAACTCTTTTCCCATTTCTCGTGGATAACGTCTATTTCCCCGTTATTGGCAATGGACTTGAGAGTGATATGAGGAACTGTTTTGTATTTAAAATTTCCAGTGACACCTTTTTTATCATCTTTCAATTCATAATAATCAAAACTAGCAGTCATGAGCCTTTGTTTGGCAAGGCTAATGGCAACTCTCGATGTATCGCAGGTAATCCATCTTCGCCCCCACTGCTCAGCAACGTAGGCAGTGGTTCCACTTCCGCAATTGTGAACCATGCAAGATTCAGTTAAAAAAGAATGTGCTCCTTCGACTTCAATGTCATAGACAATCTCAGAAGTTTCATCGTATTCAAGAGACGTTATGCGAACTGGCTCTTGGGATTCACCGAAAAAGATAGTGTCGCCAATTCTTAGTGTTTCCGCTGTGCGCCAGATAAGACTGGTATCCTCTTCTACTAGTTCTAACTGGTTCAGGAATTGTTGAATTTCTTTAAGAACAAACTCAGGATTATCCTCAACCATTTGATTGGGGAATCGAAGAACTTCTAAGCCTAAAGATTGCAAATAAGAATCTCTCTTCTTATCATACTCCAAGCCTTCTTCTGTATAATGTTGTCCGCCATCTACTTCTAAAACTAGTCCGTATTCTCGAAGATAGAAATCTAATATATAAGGTCCAAGGGAATGCTGCCTTCTAACTTTGAAATCCGGCAACCTCAGAGAAAGAAGTTTTCTCAATTTCCTTTCTTGCTTGGTTTCCTTTTTTCGATTTTCTTTTGCATATTGAAAATGATGCTTAGGAACATGTCGCCAACTACTATGGCCACCCAAATCCAAATTCCTTTTCCGAGTCAATACTTTATGGTCAGAGGTAATCCAAATAGGTTTGTCGGATTTTTGGTGAGATAAACCAACCATGATACCGGAATATTCGCGTTCAATCGTGCGGATAACTTTGTGTAGCTTACCGTCGTGAGAGAGAACGAGATTTCCTGGGATTAGTTGTTCGATTGGGAAATATTGTCCGAGTTGCTGCCCCCCTGCATTTGTAGGATTTGTCTGGCTAATTCGGGTTATTTCCCCGAGGGGGAGCTGGTTTTGCCCCCCTATACTTTCAGCACTTGTCTGACTATTTCGATTAATTCCCCCCGCACGCTGGGGGAGCTTGTAGGAGTTGTTGGACTTTCTAGGAATAGAAAGAGGCAAACTAGAAGTTGCTGTATCTCGGCTATTCGTAATAAGCCCCTCCCCAACCACAAAAGTGGACTACTGCATAAAAAGTGGACATTGAATTTAGGCTGCCTTTTCATATTGTATTCTAAAATTGACTGGGCTTGTAAAGCCTAAAGTCGAGTGAAATCTTTTTCTATTGTAAAAAATTTCAATGTATCGAAACAAATCT
>JANMOF010000327.1:0-10348 GCA_031368925.1 Leptospiraceae bacterium | reverse complement strand
CGTTCAGGTTCGTGGGATAAGATTGGAGAAGGTCAGCTTGGCATTCGTGCCTCATTTACCAAGCTTCCTAGCCCGTCAACAAACACAAACCCATACGTTGGCGGTTATTATTTTTTATGAAGATTTGGTTAACTATTCTTGGACTAATCCTTGTTAATTCGGTTTCAGGGACAAATCAGCCACCTAACATTGAAGGTGATTGGATTCGTGTTCCACTCAAAAATGAAATCATCGGGGACTACAATGGAATAAGGTTTGATGCAGACACGCTATATAACGTAAGCCCAGCAATTGAAGCCATAGGAAAATACAAATTGAAAGGCGACACTATTTTAGTGGAGAATTACGAACAAAGATTGTTCACATACAAAATACAAAAGCACACATCGGACAGTTTAATAATTTCAAGTTCTGATTCTGAATTTAAGTACTACTCCAGACGACTAGAATTTGACTCATCCCTGATTTTTAATTCAATTTTTCTTGGCTTAGGTGCAAGCCCAGACCATCGACCAGAGTTTAAAGTGAGACTTAGTAGAAGTGGGAAAATGAAGTTTAAGGGTTCAAAGAATTGTAAGGTAAAGGGGACAAACATATTTTCGATGGATAAATCGAGACTTAAGAAAATTGATAGTTTATTCCAATGGTCAAATATCAATCGAACAATCCAACCAGAATTAGGGGCATTGACAGATCAGATGATTACGTTGACAATTGAGTACAATTCAAATCAGACAAAGACAATTAAGGGAGAATACTATAAAATGCCTTTTAGACTTCGGGGACTTATATGGACTCTATTCAGAGAACTTCGAATTAGAGAATTGATATAAAATAACAACCGCCAACAAAGTGTATGCGCAATATAAATTTGATTAATAATTTTTTAAAGTAAATTTATACTGCGCATACACAAACGTTACCGCCAATGCCCTTCGTGTAACGGGACAAATTCTCCACGACAATAAAAAGTAACAACTGACAAGCTCACCTATTAAGATTCTCCACGCGGAGAATTGAGCGTTTCCTTAGACACGTTGGACAAGGAAAAAAGAAAAACTTAAGGACAAAGGACACGGTAGACGAACAAGATTGGTGCAATGATCCCCCACCGCACTGCAACGGGAGAGATTCTCGCCCTCGCTTTTGGCACTTGCCATTGCCCCACATCCAGCCCACATCCAAAGCAAAGGCAAGAGCCAAACCCACCCACCCCAAGCATTGCCAAACCCTGGCAGTGTGAAATTGAACCTTACCACTTCTGAGTTAATGTGCTCAAATTGCCCTAATGCGCATAGCGGGGAAAAAACCCGTACAAAAACGGGGAAAATACACTCGGTGAAATTCTAGGGGTTTAACAGATTTCGTTTACTTTTAAAAAAGACTAAATGGTTGAAGAGTATAACATTTGGCTGTCTTAGACATGGCAATCACAATACAGATATATACAAAACACTTAATGTCCTAGAGTTAGTTGTTAGAGGTAATTATTAAAACAGAAAAACATGAATAAAATTGAAGAATGTGTATACCTAATAGGACGGCCACCTATTTCAGAATTTCTTGGGTTCATACAAACCCAGACAATTGATGCAAAAAACGCTGACATGGGTTTGCTAACAGAAGAATGGCGGAAAGCGAATGATAGAGTAAAAGAGATAGAGATTTCTGAAGCTGGCTATTCGGACAATCATTTACATCAACCCATACCAGACAAATTAAATGGACTTTTAGAAAAAGTGAAACAGGACGAAATCTTGAAAAAAGGTTATTCGATGGTACCATACGTATTCGGAATGGTTGAACTAGATAAATTATTGGTTTATCAAAAATTTATTAATCTTTCTCACGTTGAAAGATTAAAAACAGAATTGGGCACAAAGCCTTCGGATGAAAAAATATTTGAATTATGTATGCCCTTTAATCATCCGGTTCCAGACTTCAATCAACAGCAAATTAATCAAAACACTTACGATTTTGTTTCTCCTTCAAATGACTTAAGATTTCTTGATGCTGTTGTTTTAAACAAGGAGCAAATATCAGGGTACACTTCTAACGGAGTTGTTGCAGGAGTAATTGCTCTTTTTGTTGGATACGGCTCCAATTATTTAAATGCTATTTCGGTAAATAATAGATTAATACTAAATAATGGAAGCCATCGAGCTTACGCGCTTCGAGACATGGGTATAACTCATGTTCCTTGTGTTATACAAACTGTTACTCGACTTGAAGAACTTGAATTATTAGGGCCCTCAATTGTACAGACATTTCAAACATATCAAGTGAATCCAAGACCACCAGTCTTAAAAGATTATTTCGACCCTAAGCTTCGAAAAATAATTCATCTTTCATCTAAAGCGAGACATGTTCAAATTAGTTATGGTGCTAATCAAACAGACCTGCCGACATGAGCAACAAAATAACTACTGCTAACAAAATGTTTGCGCAATGGGGTGACGTGTAAATTCAAAGTGTTATCTTCCTTCCACGTTTGGTGTCGGGGACATGACGGGGCTTCGGAAGCGCGCTACTGCAGAAGCACAATCGTTAGTAAATTTTTATGAGTCAGAGAGCAGCATTAAATTTAGAAAAAAACCTCCAGGACAAATTTGTCGCATTCATTGACGTAATGGGTTTTAGTAGTTTGGTAAATAAGGATAATGTCTCGGATCTTGAATCATATTTTTTAAAGGTTACTGAAGTCTTAGACAAGATTCGAGTTGACAAGGGTGAAATTGAATCTTTTTTAATTAGCGATGCCATTATATTAATTGCTCCGTCAGGACTAAAAGGACTAACGGACATTATACTGGCGACAAGGAGGATTCAAAGCGCTTTACTTTGGAGAAAAATTCTATTGAGAGGCGCTATTTCTTACGGACAAGTATTCTATGACAGAAAGGATGGTATCATTGTTGGCAAGGGTTTCATAAAGGCATATTTATTGGAACAAGAGGCCGTTTACCCGAGAGTAATACTTGATCCTTCAATTGTAAAAATAATAGCGGACGACAAAGCAGGTTTTATCCGTACAATGCAAAAAGGAGCAGGGAAGGAGTATGACGACAGACTAATTTACGAGAAAAGTAAATTTTCGCTGATAAGTGATGATTGCATATTTATTGATTATGCTAATAAATCGATTCTGCAATTATCAGTAAATAATAATATTAAAAAAGTATACGAGACAATTTCCACGAACTTATACGGGGACCAAAAGCTTTATTCTAAATACGTTTGGCTTCGGGACTATTTCATAGAATGGCTACTGGTGACAAATTCATTTATTGAACAGCAATATGAAGAACGATTGTTAAACGACAAGCTGAGACTAGTATCACTCAATAAGCAGAGTAAAACGATTACAAGTTGGCTGGAGAAATTTCGTAGGCTATAAAAATCAGCTGCTAACATCAGCTATTAAACATATGCTGTATTGTAGGTTCTTAAAGAGTGTGCTGTTAAATTTCGGCTGTAACGAGAGACAAAGATGTAGGTATTTACACGCAGACGTCTTATAGCTAGGTATTAGTGGCAACCAAAAGAAACAGATTCAAGAAAATAAAGTTATTAATACCTAGATGGAAAAAATTACGATAATACACATTTCAGACATTCATTACGAATTTAATGAGCCAGAAAACCAGGGTTTAATACTCAACTCCTTCTTCACTGATTTAGACACACAATTAGACATTAGTAATAAGGATAACACATATTGTGTAATATCAGGTGATTTAGTTAATAAAGGGAATTCTGAGAAAACTTATACTGACTTCAATAATAATTTTATTTCGAAAATTTTAAAGAGAGTTCCAATTCAAAACATTTTTTGTATTCCCGGTAATCATGATCTTAATAGAAAGGAAATTGAAGATAATCTGAAAGAGCATAATGAAATTATAGGAAAAGAATTTACTGAAACAGAGTTCAATAATTTTATCAAGGAAGAAAATAATTTGGTTCATAAGAAATTTAAATATTACAAGAAATTCTATTTAGAAAAATTACAACCCTCTAATTTTAATTTGAATGGCTTTTCTGAGATTATCGCTCCTGAAATCACACTATATTTTTTAAATTGCTCTTTATTCAGTTATGGTGGTCTAAATGAAATAAATGACAAGAGTAGACTAAAGATTGAAACCTCGGGATTAAATGAGTGGATTACTGACAACCAAGGAAGAACCAAAATATTGGTTATGCATCATCCTGTTGAATATCTTACCTCATTTGCAAGAAGAGAATTGAACTCAATGCTTAAAAATGGAATTGACATAATTATATCAGGGCATATTCATGACCAAGAACTACAGCATTCTTATGTATCTGATAATGGTGGTATTATAAAGTTAGGATCGCCACAATTATTTTCCAATAAGCCAGATCTTAATGGTTATTCATTAATAGCTTTTGAAAATAAGAAAATAGAGTCTATCACTTATCGAGAATGGGTGCCTCGTCATAGAAAATTTATGGCGGGACAAAGTTTTTCTGGGACAGAAAATGGAAAATGGAATTTTAAACGAAATGAAATCACAACAGATGATTTTATTTCAATGAAACTAAAATCTAATTTGCAAAAGGCAATGAAGTCATACTCTCAGTCACCAAATTGGGTCGAGAGGAATTTCACAACTAATTCACCAAATAGCTCCAACAAATTAGAAAGCAAAAAACTTGATTACATTAATATAATAAACAATCCCAGAAATTATCATATAATAGCTGCGCCCCAGTTTGGGTTAACTTGCTACGCTCATTATTTGGCATTAAAAGCTTGGGAAATAAAAAAAAAAAGTTGGCTTTATTTGGATACTCATAATTGGACTTTTGGCAAATATCATTCAGATATTGAAGACGCCTTGACCGATTTAAATATTCAAGATATTTCAGTTAGATGCATATTACTTGACCATTGGAAAAATAATGCAAAGGATTCACATAAAATAATTGAGAACATTCGGAAGAGATTTCCGCAGGTTCCAATAATTATTTTTTCCAACTACCATGATAATATCGTACTTGAAGGTTTGGATTCTGAAGAAAGTCATGAAGGCTTCAGTCAGATATATTTATGTGAATTAAATCGTAAGGGATTACGCAACATTGTTAAGGATTTTAATAGTATTTACCAAATTGCTGAAGAAAATCTTGTCCTACAGCGGCTAGATGTTGATTTAATTGATCTTAATATTCACCGAACTCCAATCAATTGCATTCAATTATTAATTGCTTTTCTTAATGATTTCGAAGACAGGCCAATCAATCGCTCGAAAGTATTTAAATATGTACTAAAAGTAATATTTGATAATCCAGGAAACCTATTTTATGGTGATACCATTGATGAAGAAAACTGTGGATTTATTGTAGGGTATTTCTGCGAGGAACTTCTTAGAAACAATCAAGAATCATTTTCAGAATCTCATTTTTTAAACTTAACAAAACCCTTTTGCGAGAAACATCATAACACGACTAATGTTAATGACTTATTACAGATTTTAAAGAACAATCAAATCATTGTGAATTTCAATGGTACTTTACGATTTAGATTTTCTTATTGGATATATTATTTTGCTGCTCTACGAATGAAAGATTCGGAGAAATTTAAATCTTATATGCTAGGTGACAAGCATTCACTATACTACCCGGAGGTCATCGAATTTTACACAGGTATTGATGGTAGGGCTGAGGATATTGTAAAAATGTTAATTACGGATCTTGAAATACTTTCAAATAAAGTTTATGCCAAATTGGAAATAGCAGGAGATATAAATCCATACAAGGATATTAAATGGGCACTAAATGAAACTGTGAAGGGAATGACTCAAGAACAGTTAGAACAAAACATTAAAGAATCAGGCCTTTCGGAAGAAATTAAAGATATAGTAGCTGACAAGAATTATGATAGTGTCAAACCATACACTCAAACGATTTATAATTATTTTGAAGAATATGATGTTAAAAATTTAATGTCGCTGATTAAATCTTCTTCAAGAGCTTTGAGAAATAGTGAATTTGTAAATCCTCAATTAAGGGAGGAATTACTAAAGATCATAACAATAGCATGGAAAGCATTAATGAGAGCACTTTATTTGATATCACCGGTTATGGCCAAAAATGGCTTTGGCGGAGTTGGCGGTGCAAGATTTAAGTTATCTGAGGAGTTTCCAAAAGAATACAACGAATGTTTAAAGAGTATAATTATCGAAATGCCATTCAATTTAAACATTTGGTTTAAAGATGATCTTTTCTCTGATAAATTAAGAATTCTTTTCCGTGAATACAGGACAAAAGAAGCGGACTTAACTGTTAAGCATATACTGGCATTAATGGAATGCTACACTAGACCTAAAGGATGGAAGGAGTCTATATTGAGTTACATTGGAGACATTGACAAGAATTCATTTTACCTCGGAAATCTATATGCAAATTTGCGAACGAACTATTCGACAGGTTTTTTATTGGCATCTGAATTAAAGGACTCAGAATATTTGATAAAGGCTTGTTGGATTAAACATAATAGTGGTAGTCCAAAACCTGGGATTGACACTGTATCAAAAGTGCCTGACGATATTTTACCTCAAAGAGACAATAAAAAAATAGATGGGTAATAACTGCCACTAACACGGGTTTGGCAAAAGTGGCTAATGCCGTCAGGTCTTTCGACCTGACGATCAACAAATTTACTACCTTAGTTCTGTAGTACTTTGAAGCAGAAACACAAGTGATATTTTTGGCGGGTGTCCCATGCCCTCGGAGTCTCTGCGAAGGAACGTGTAAGCTCCCCCTTTTTAGGACAGGATCAATTCCAGTATATTTATTACATGGTGTATTTCAGAATCTTGAACTAATTTCATCCAAAAATAAGTTATGCAGTCAATTGTTGGAACTTTCTCTTCTTATCACGAAAGAGAAACATTTTTCTTTAGAGGTAAGAAGGAAAATCAGAAATGGGATTTTCATGACGCTTCAGTGAGTAAGATTAGGGAATCAAAAGGATATCCAATTAATTCGTTCCAGGAATTGGTAGAGAAGGTTGCCGATTTAACACTAAGTAATACCAAGTATGATTTATTTTATCGAGGCCAAAACATTGATTTTCAAGATCGAAATAATAAAACGATAATATATCCATCCGTTTGCCGCCCCGATAAGAATTCTGATGGCAAGTATAAGCGAGCGATTAGATCAAAACTAATAAAAGAGCGTTACGATTTTTTGCATAGGCTTGTTAGATATGTAGACCCTACCAACGACAAATTGGATGAATTTCATTTCTCACTATTCCAACATTACGATGTTGCGGTAACACCTTTAATCGACATAACTCAATCATTGCGAGTGGCTGCTACTTTTGCGTTGATGGGTTCAGAATTTGGATACGTTTACGTTTTTGGTTTGCCATATTCGCATGGAAGTATATCTCATTTTATTGATAATAAGATGATCCTTATCAAACTACAGAACGTGTCGCCAGTAAAGGCTTTTAGACCGAGATATCAGGAAGGGTATTTAGTCGGAAAATATCCTTTTAAGACAACGAAGGAAGCAGATGACAATCTTGCAAGAAGACTAATTGGAAAGTTTAAATTGAATAATGCCAACGATAGATTTTGGAATAGAAACTTCAAAAAAATGCCCGAAAGTGTTTTGTACCCACGTAAAGATGCCTATAAAACTGAGCTAAATAAGTTAAAAGCTGATTTTTTGAATCGTAACTTGTAATGTTCAACTGTAAAATGTACTTCATGTCTAAGCCCTTGTTGGTGTTCTCACCAACAAGCAAAGTAGTGGCACGTACTTTTAGTGAAAGGCTTCACTTTTATTTTCTTTTTGAAGAGTGCCTAATAATATATTCACACATCTTGGCAAAAGTGTCATGCGAAGGTGAGCGTAACAGAAGGCCATTTAAAATTGGTTCAATACGCGCAGTACCAAACCGCAGGAAAAGTCCTATTTCATCTTCTCCACGCGGTTGTTTTTCCAAATACTCCTTCCATACCTTTCGCCACTCTGCCGGAAAACCAAACTTATCAGTAAGCAGGTCAAATACTTTCTGGATGTGCACCGCATCCATTTCGTAAAAGACATTAGAGCTAACATCTGAAATCGGCCTCACAACATCTTTGAATCGGGTATCCTTCCTTGCCCCTCCCATTTTTCAAACATATATATAGAGTCAATGCTTTACTAATAATTTTAGTAAAAAATATTGAAGTGTATTTGTGAAATAACCTCGAATTAAGGTTACGGAAGCTCTCTTTTTTCATAAAGAGTTAATTGAGCCTGGAAAAAGCATAGCAAGGTCAATGTTTTCAATCATGCTCTTCATAAGTTTCTCTTTACGAACCATGGGGTTTTCCCCCTAAAACATAGGGGGAAAATACCCTCTCAAAACGGGGAAAATCCCGTTGACAAGAATTACCCCCCATTCTAATTTAGCCCAAAGCCCAACGCGCTTTTCCTTCGGGTCAAGCCGCAAAAGCCTTTCGTTTAAAAAAAAGTTTAACAATTTAACCCTCAATCATCATGGCATCAACAACAGAAACAGGTCATGCAAAAAATGTAGCGACCTTCGAAGACCTCATTAGCTTTTGCACTGGCTACGGAGCAGCTTACAATCCATCAAAAGTTGCACTAAAACTTGCGGGATTGGCAACACAACTCACTGGAGCAAACGCAGCGTTGCAAGCAGTCAAAGTAGCAAAGACTGCCTATGACAATGCCACCAACGCGAGAGAGTTGGCTTTCAAACCGCTCAAGCCGCTGGCAACTAAAATCGTAAATGGATTAGCCGCTACTGAAGCCGCAGAACAAACTGTGGATGACGTAAAGACAACTAACCTTAAAATTCAAGGCAGGCGTGCCACTGCAATAAAACAGCCAGACGCTAAGGCCTTAGCAGCTGGGGAAGAACCCGTAAAAACAGCTTCAACCTCTCAACAGAGCTTTGATAAGTTGATTGATCATTTCGCACAAGTTATTGCAACCTTAACAGCAGAGCCAAAATATCTTCCGAATGAAAATGAATTGAAGGTCGCCACTCTTAATGTTACGCTGACAGACTTAAAAGCTAAGAACACTGCAGTAATTAATGCAACAACAGCAGTGAGTAATGCACGTATCGCCAGAGACAAAGCCTTATATGGTGATGTAACAGGCATGGTTGATACAGCCTTGGACATAAAACAATATGTGAAGTCCGTATTCGGTGCTAGCAGCCCACAATATAAACAAGTAAGTGGCCTAAAGTTTACAAAGCGGACAGATGACTAATACATTCTGCAGAAAAGTTAATCTCAAATTTAAAAAATATAAACCCTACAGATCATGAGAATCTTAATTGTACTCATATTGTTTTCAAATTTATGTATCGGTCAAAAAATTGAAAGCAAAATTGTATTAAAGATATTTAACAACACCAAACAGAAGTGTGTTGTGAAAATATTTCAGCAATCTAATCAGTCCGATGCAGCTGAGAAAATATTTGTCACACAAAGCAGCTTAGACTCAGTAAAAGTGGGTACATCAGTTGACATCACATTACCAGATGTCTACAGAGATTATTTCCTTAATATTTATGCAGAACTTAACAAAGGAGGCCGAACTACTTCATCATTAATTCCCATAAAGAAATCTATGAAAACTGCCCAAATGCCAATTGATATACCAGACGGAAAAGTAATAGCAGGTGGGAATGCTGAATCAATTAAAGATGCCATGAAGTACGATCCTCGTAAATTCATGATAACTGAAAACTACGCTCTCGCAGATTTATTCAATGGCTTATTTGGAGGTTTCGTTATATATAGCCAAGATAGCGGAAAAGCACAAATTAAGAATACTATAACACCCGTTCAGTTAGGTACACGAGTAGATAATAAATTTGGAGGAAATTCTGACAAGAAAACAACTGTTATCTCGAAAGAGCAGAGTGCTGAAGCCAAACTTTCCATACCTTCTATCGCTGGTTTATCATTGGATTGGAGCTCAGCTGATTTGTTTAAACTTGAAGTAATCTACAAGGGAGCCGGACCAATATTATGGTCACCAACAGCTGAAATGGTTGATGTTGTTACAAAATTTAAAGGCTTGCCAAAAGACAGACTTATACTGATAGGTGAATTGTACAACAAAGATTCAACCCTAAGAATGTCCCAAATTGACAATGCTTATGTTTACGAAGCTATTTCATTTGATCTGCTGAAATATTCTAAGCTCACAATTAACAATAAAGTTGATGGCAATGTGTTTTTCTCTGCAAACGGCAATTACACTCTAAGTAATGAAGAATCTCAACGACAAGTAATCGGTAGCTTTATGCAGGGCGCATGGTGGAACAATG
>JANMOF010000295.1:0-13680 GCA_031368925.1 Leptospiraceae bacterium | reverse complement strand
AAAAAAATATGAAGCAGCAATTGATGCTTTGCTGAATGGAGAGATTTATTACAATTATGCGAATAGTCTTTCTAATGTAAAGCGTTACGAGGATGCAATTAAAGCTTATGAAATTTCACTCAAGCTAGATCCACCACGTCCAGAGCTTGCGCTCTATAATATTGCCTGTGCTTATAGCCTTATGAATAAGCCGGATAATGCGTATAAATATTTAGCGAGTGCAGTCGAGCGAGGGTATAACGCCTTTGAATTTATCAAAAAAGATTCCGACATGGCGAATCTTCGTAAACAAGCAGATTGGGAAACAAAACTTAAATCAATCAAAGCTAAAGCGAATTACGACGAGTCTGCGCTAAACGGAATGATTACAGAGGAAGGTCCGAGACAACCGGAATATTTTTATCTTTGTAAATCAGGAGTTGCGTTGACTGTTGGCGGATATCAGATTGATTGTGAGGGAAAAGGATTTGATCGCGGCAAATGGAAATTAGTCAACGGAGATGTAAAAATCGAATTTAGTGAAAGCCATCATGGGAGACTCGCCACCTCCAGTCGGAACAAGCATTGCTCTAACATCTTCTCTTGTGAGATTTCGGTTGGAATAGTATTCCTTTGCGTTAATTTTTTTGCAAGAGACAAACTTGGGTTTACCAACAGGGCATTGACCTTCGAACATTGGCTCTGATTCTGCCTTTTTCTTTTCAGCAACAGTGGCTACGTATTCAGGAGAGCAGACTTCGCTAAATTCGATTTTTACATCTCCATTGACTAACTTCCATTTGCCCCTGTCAAATCCTTTGCCTTCGCAGTCGATTTGATATCCACCAACGGTCAAAGCAACACCGGATTTACACAAATAAAAATATTCCGGTTGTCTCGGACCTTCTTCTGTGATGATTCCATTTAGCGCAGACTCGTCGTAATTCGCTTTAGATTTAATTGCTTTAAGTTTTGTCTCCCAATCCGGCTGTTTACGAAGATTTGCCATATCGCCATCTTTTTTGATATACTCAAATGCGTTGTATCCTCGCTCGACTGCACTCGCTAAATATTTATACGCATTATCCGGCTTATTCATAAGGCTATACGAACAAGCAATATTGTAAAGAGCAAGTTCTGGACGCGGTGGATCTAATTTTAATGCGATTTCATAAGCTTTTATGGAATCTTCATAGCGCTTAACGTTTGCAAGGCTATTTCCATAATTGTAATAGACCTCGCCTGTTGGATACTTGTCAATAGCCGCTTCATACTTAGGAATCGCGTCTTTGTCTTTTTTGGATTTGTAAAGTTTAAATCCGTCTGCGTTTAGTTTCGCCGCTTCGTTTTTTGCACTCACTTGGTCTGTTATATTTTTCATCCAAAAATTATTAAAGGAATACTTTGCCCATTTGTAGGACAAATAGTCTTTCTTAATGTCTTCTGCGGTTACACCTTGTAAGGCGATTGTGAGGAGTAAGATGGTTAGTAGTTGTTTCATGGTTTTGTCCTTGTGTAAGATAGTTGTAGAGACGTAGCGCGCTACGTCCCTACAACGATGAATTTCGCCGCAACACCCTAGGCAATCAACGCTAAGGTTGCTTTCTTCTTCCTATTGAAAATCTCTTCTTCTGTTTCTTCTACGATTTGTTCGTCAGGAACAACTTTGAAAATAGGTTGTCCTTTTCCGATGATCTTGCCGTCAGCGTCTTCCATGAAACCTTTGACAATCGTTCCACTAAATGGCGCTACGATCTTGTTGAACATCTTCATTACTTCAATGATAAAGAGTGGCTGACCTGCATTAAAATGGTCTCCTACATTTATCATCGGAGGTAAATTTGGAGCTTCCTTAGAATAGAACATTCCGCCCATCGGAGCAATGATCTCGTCTGACTTCGCTTTTGGTGGGGGAGCAAGAAATTTGATGAGTTTGTTTATATTCGCTGGATCCGCAAATTCAGGTGGGACTACAGCGTCTAACGTCTCATTCATTCGAATTTCAAAGAATCCAGAAACTTTTCCAATCTTGGGGATAATCTTGATTATGTCCAAGCCTACTTGGAAACCTGCATGAGAACCCATACATTTTTCCCAAACATCTGCTGGAATTTTATCAGGAGCAGGATTTTTATTGTTACGTAGAGCGTCGTCGAAATAGGAAAACGGTTCGTCTTTACCAGAAATTCTTTTCAGATCAGCATAGAACGCGAGTCCTTCTTCAATGATGGCTTCATCGTGATCCCAAATTTCTTCACATGGAACTTTTCCTTCTCTTCTATCGAGATCTAAATATTCATACAATCCCTTCAAAATTTCAAGTGGGTTTCGGGTAAACTCCGGTTTGTCGTCCACAAATTTCCAAGATCTATGTCGGTTGTATCCGATGCAACCAGCTAGTAAATGCGGGCTTTCGAATAATAATTTAATCGGGCGGGTAATGAGTGTTACCTTTCTAGAAAGAGCTTTTCCTAGTAATGGATCTTCTTTGGTTATTTTCTTAACGGTTTCCGACCATAGAAAATCCAAGTCGATGTCTTTTACATAAGACGCGAGTGAGCCAACTCCAGCTAGATAGGATAACATAAACTTTGTGTTTGGCTTAAACATCACGTCATGTCCGAGAATCCAATTGATGAGTCCATAATGCACAGGCATATTGGTCTGCAAATCTGCTCCTCTCATTTCGGCAATGCGGATAATCTCTCTTAGTCTTTCTAGGTTTTCTGTTCGAGTATTTCCATAGCTAACAAGAAGTGCGATATTAGAATCATAAGCTCCCGCCAAACGATAGTGGATGAAGGCTCCCGTATCAGGATTACGAATTCCAATTCCTTGGTCATCGCGAATCTCATGCTCGCTAACCTTCGACCAACTTTGAATGAGACCACCAGCGTGAGGCTGAAGAGCCCCGTTAGTCGCATTGATACGCGCCTCAGCACCAGAGACATTGCGTAAAATTCTTTGCGGTTTTGGAACCCGTTTTCCATGAACGGCTAACAGCGCCATAGCCTCAATGAGACTTTCTACTATGAAAAAATCATTCGCATTCGATGGATTTACAAATTTCAACTTGTATGCCATCTCGGTAACACGATGCTCCACTTGGATACGAGTGTTCATTTCCATGAAGAAATGATTGGTTCCTTCTACAATCGATTCAAATGTGGAAACGCTATCTAGTTTTACAGCCGCACCAAAACGTTCCGATTGGTCTTCCATTTCGGTTAGAACTTTTAAATCTCCACGAAGAGTTTCTGCTCTCTTTGGATCTTTAGAAGAAGCAATTTCTTGTTCGAGCATTTCTCTTGTGTTAGAAATTTCTAACAGTTTTTGTTCGTGCATTTGCAAGGAACAATCACGTCCACCAAGGGCTAACGACCATTCGCCGTTTCCGATGAGTTGGATTTCGTTGTGACGAGTGTTTTCGATGTTTAACTCGATGAGAAAGTTTCTGTTGGAACCTACTCCTGTAACTTTAGACTCAGCTAGAATTTCCATAACAGCAGCTTTTGCTTCGGATTTATTTCCGATAATACGTTGTCCCTTACCACCGCCACCGCCGATGTATTTAAAACGAATTCGGTTCTTTGGGTATTTTTTCCAAATTTCTTCTGATTCAATTTCAGCTTCATTTTGCAAATCTTCAATCGTGATGATGTCGATATGAGCTTCATACGATAGTTGCAATAGCTTATCCGCATTTTCTGACTCAGAAAGATTATTGTCATAAGAAAAGTTTAGATTGTTTTCTTTCGCGATTTTGGCTAATCCATCTTTGCCCCCAGCTTTTCTTAACAAAGTGAGAGCTGTGATATTGTCAATCCCGGGTGTAACAGATACTCCGAGTCTACGAGCTATTATCTTCGCGGCATCTTTTGCTCCAGCTTGTTTTGCAACATACGAGGCAGGTCCCATAAAACGCACACCGGAATTTTCGATGGCTTCAATGAACTCAGCATCCTCAGCCATGAACCCGTATCCGGCGAAGATATGAGTATAATTATTCTTAACCGCTATATCGATGATTTGTTTAATAATCTTATCTTTTTCTTCCTTACCCGATCCCATGTAATCAGAGATACGGTGGATATTGTTGATAAACCGAAAGTTTCTAAGCTCAGGCGCAAATGCCATTGGATATACAACACTATCTTTTTCGGAAAGCAAAATTCCATATTCTTTAACGCCGATCTCATCGAATACATCCATCGCTTCTTTACGAACCGGACCACGACATACGATCAAGCACTTAATGCTTGTTAAATCAAACGAGCGAACCCACTCGGATGCGGATTCGTGAAATTTACCTTTGTTACCTTGGATATCAAACATTACTCAAACTCCCTTTGCACACCACTTAGAGGTGACGCTTTATAACGACTCATTAAATAATTTAAAGTATTTCCTAGCACTTTTCTACTTGTTCCTGGAATCACTACACTCGAAACAGAACCTAGTGAAAGTGCTTCCTTTGGATTCATGAGCTCCTTCTCGTATTGATGAGAAAGTTTTGCAAGCTCGGCATCTCGCACTTGTTTTGCCTCAGCCTCCGATGCACCCTTTTTAATCGACTCCGCATAAGCCCTGTTAATCTTTCCGATTTCATCTTTGTAAACGTAGTCTTTTCCTGCGGGACCCATTACGGCAATTCTAGCAGTAGGAAGAGTATACACAACATCAGCCCCTGTGAAATAGGAATTGAATGTTGCATAAGCACCTCCAAACGCATTACGGATAATGAGCGTAATCCGTGGTGTGCGAAGATCAATAATAGAATCAAGTAACTTACGACCTTCGAGAACGATCCCACCTGCTTCTTGTTCACGACCTGGCAAAAATCCAGTTGTGTCTTCGAGAAAGATCATTGGAATATTGTAAAGATTTGCAAAACGAACAAAACGAGCACCCTTACGAGCCGCCCCAATATCAATCTGCCCTGAACTAACCGCAGAATTATTTGCGAGAAATGCAACTACGTGTCCACCGATTCTACCGAACGCAGTAATGATATTACGCGCTCGTTGCGGCTGAACTTCAAAGTATGCACCATGGTCACAGATTTGTTGCATATAGAGGGTAATGTCAAACGGAGTATTCATTCCGGTTGGAGAGTTAAATGTCTTCTTAAATAAAATATCTTCTTCGTAAGTAAAACGATCAATCGGATCAGAGGTAGGGAAAAAAGGAGCGTTTACTCCGTTGTTATCCGGTAGGTAGGATAATAAACGAAGTGCAGTTTTAAGCGAACCATATTCGTCAGGTGTTACTAGGTCCACTACCCCACTTTGTCCGTGCACTTTGGGTCCACCTAAATCGTCAGCCGATATATCTTCGCCTAACACGGATTTAACCACACCAGGTCCTGTTAGACCGAAGAAGGTATTGTCACACTGGATCATAAAAGAACCCTGACGCGGCAAATACGAACCACCGCCAGCGTTAAATCCAAACATGAGCATCACACTCGGAACTTTTCCAGAAATTTTACGAAGAGCGGTAAACGCCTCGCTATAACCATCGAGTCCACCCACTCCTGCAGGAACGAATGCACCAGCCGAGTCATTCATCCCGATAAGCGGTATACCATGTTCACCCGCCATGTAGATGAGACGTGCAAGCTTACTACCGTTAGTCGCATCCATCGAGCCAGCGCGAAGAGTAAAGTCATGCCCATAAATGGCAACATCTCGCCCTCCGATGTTCAAAATTCCGGTTACGAGAGAAGCCCCGTCTAGATTTGCTCCCCAGTTTTGGTAAAAAATATTTGGCTCTTTATCGGTGAGAACTTTGATACGTTCCCAGACAGTCATCCTGTCTTTGGAATGTTGGACTAGAATTCTATCTGTCCCACCACCAATCATAGGCTTTTTAATCAATTCTTCGCCCATTTTCAGGGCTTCTTCATAAATTCCCGTTTTTGTAGGAACTACATCGGGCTCATTTAATTTTGACAATGGATTTTCGAAGGATACATTTTTACTGTCCATTCAAGTTCTCTCTCTTTTATTAATTTTGCATAAATTCGTTATCGTAATTAACATGCTTTAAAATGCCAATTATTGTCCACAATTTCGGGATTTGGATTATACAAAAGTTAAATTTTGGGCGATTCGGCAATTTGCTATGCAAAGACAAAGGATTTCACGGGTGATTTGATGCATAAATTCCAAAGAAGAAAAGAGTTATTCATTCCGCGCGAGTTTCGGATTACCACATTTACGAAAAATCTCCAAAAACGAAAATCTTTTTTATCACTGCGGTAGACTCATTTTACCTCTACTTTAATCAAGGCTCCCAAATGAGAACTATCACCGGCAAATCATTGTTTATCTATTAAATGATATTTGACTTTACATAACTTCCACTGATTTGAATGCCCAGAATGGTTTTTGAAATCAGTGACGCGGTAAATAATTATTTTCCACAAACCTGATTTTTACAATCCCCTCTTTACTTAAATTCAAATTAATGTTTTTTATTTATTTCCCTTGAAATAATATTACGAACCAAATGAAAAGAGAAACTTGTCTAAAATTTTGTTGACAAAAAAAAATATCGGTTTGTAGCTGAAAGCTGTAACTTGAGAAAGTGCAATTCATGGCTAAATTTTTATGAAAATAAGTGGATTCTCAATTGTTACAAAGTTTAGATCAAGACAGATATTTTCATTTAATGATCAAATGAGGACTTAATATGAAGAAAATTTTACTCACCCCTCTCATCCTTTTTTCACTAGCCTATTGTGTCGGTGTAAAAAAAAGCTCAACTGCAGAAGAAGCTGCAATGCTTTTATTATCACAACCTAATAGCTACCAAGTTTCAGCAAATATTACCAATGGTTCTACTGCAATGGCAAACTCAATGGTATATTTTTCCAAAGCGACTACAACAACTTCTGCAAGCATTCGAGCATCGACAACTACTACAACCACTGCTGATACAGGTCCTGTATTTGATACTTCCGCCCAAACGGATGACTTGGGTAACCTAAGCTTTACTTTGAAGGTTGGCGAATACGAGGCAATTATTACTGGCATAGACAATAAAAGCCAGGCTTTCAAAATTAAAATTGAGAATGGTGGCTACGGTATTAACAAAGATGGAAAGGCAACTATCACTTATGCGGATGGAACCGTGAAGGTAGCAATATTGAAAGTCTCTGGATCTTTAAACAACGCAAGTCCAAGTGCTGCCATTTCGTTCGTTTGCGGATACAACCCTAAAGGGGATACTGCTGCTCCTGAGTTAACGAGTGTTGAACTTGAATCGAGCAAAGTGGATCTCACTTCTGGTTCTGGAAAAGTGAAAGTTAAAGCAAAATTAGCCGACGGCTACGAAGGAACTGTCACTGCCAAGAAAGCAAGCGGGATCAAATCTGTTACAGCTAAATTATTTAGCCCGAAAAGAATTGCCGGTAGTGGTTATACTGCATATGCCACACTTACACTCAATACAACATCAGGACTTTACGAAGGAGAGGCAACTTTAACTAACTTCGTAGACAATGGAACTTGGAATGTAGGAATTATTGCAGCAAGAGACAACTCTGGAAATGAAAGACAATATATCTACGACAAAAGCAAGAGTGAAAAAAATTATTCTTTCAACGGTTGTGGACAAAAAATCGACAGCAAGATATTAATTCCTAGTTTTGAAGTTACGGGCTCTAGCCCTGATACAGCGGCACCAGTTTTAGGAACAGTCGCACTAGCTTCCCAAATCACAGGTGGGGCTTTACAAAATCCTATATCGGCTAATATTGATGTTAGTACATCTACAACCACTCCAAAAGAAGTTGTAATTACAGTTACAGTGACTGGAGCAACTGATGCAGGGGGAACCGGGATTGCAAGTGGTATCAGCTATATAGATGCTCGATTACAAAGTTATTCCTGGTGGCAATCAGGCAGTAATTATCTTGGAAATGCAATCTACGTAAGGCTCGATTTAATTTCTGGAACAAACACAAACGGAACGTATTCTGGGACAGCGACTATTCGTCAGTATGCAGAAGGAAATACTGCAGGTGATGGAGTATGGAAACTAGGCGGAATCTGGGTTACGGATAAAGCTGGTAATTCGCTTTGGACAAGTAAAGATACTTTGAACAAAAGCTTTACTATCATCAATGCCTCTACCACTGCCACGGCAGATTTCTATGCACCCGAGTTAAAATCCGTAGCAGTGGATAAAACCGATGTCAACTTTGACCAATCCTTTACCATCACAGCTGATGTAGCAGATGGATCGTCGGAAACAACTGCAGCAGACCAAAATACAACCTCTACCTCTGCTACAACAACAACGACGACCACTACTACAACGAATGTAAATAGTACGACCCCATCCGGAGTCAAAGCAGTGAACGTAATTCTCTATAGCCCCTTAAAGCTTTTGGATAATACTTTAGGTGTTACAAAATCAGTGAGTATGACTTTAAATGCAACTACGAGTAAATACGAAGGAACGGCGGTATTTACAACAGCAAATAATGAAGAAGGTGGAACATGGAAAGTTGCATGGATAGAAGTGGTAGATAAAGCAGGTAACTACCGTGTTTACAAATTAACGGAAGGATACTCATATTATACTTATGTTAAATTAACAAAGACTGATGGAGATGTCTCTAGTTCCTTTAATGTCACCAATATTTCACCCGCAGCAGTGACAAGAAACTAAGCCTATTATAGTTCGTTAAGAAAAATGACTGTCTCGCAAGGACGCGAAGGCGCAAAGAAAAAAGTTGGCAGCAAACCCAACGCTTTGCGCTCTTTGTAAACCTGCGAGACACTCTCCTCTTATTAGCCTTTCAAACATGCCTTGATTCCATTACGGATAATGCTATTTATCCTCTCTTTACAATCCAAAGCCTATTTATTCTGGCTTTTCCACAGTCTTAAACTTAATTTCACAGCACGAATTATTATCAAATGAATTACATGATTATTACAATTTAGAATCAGAAGCAGAGGATTGTTTTAATTGTAAACTAATAGCATTTACCAACTATGGTGAAAAAATAAATTTAAAAGGTATAAAACATGAAATTAAACATCGCGTTTATTATAATCTTAATTGCATCAATTCACCAATGTAAAGAAAAAGCGGATACTTTATTTGCAGGTGGATTTAAAGGTGGAACTTATGATACAATGGCAAAATCTCTACAGGAAAATAAATCCCTCAAAGTTAAGGTAGTCAATTCAAATGGTAGTCTGGATAATATTAATTTGCTTCTAGATAAGAAAGCGGACTTTTGTCTTACGCAGGTTGATATGTATTATAGCGCAAAACTGGGAAATCCAGAAGTGGCAAAACAAACCAGTATTTTACTACCGGTTTTACAGGATGAAATTCATTTACTTGTAAATCCTTCGATTAAAAGTATAACCGACCTGAAAGGAAAAAAAATCGCAATCGGACATTCTGAATCTGGAATCAAAGCAACATCGATTTCCGTTCTAAGATTAAATGGAATTGACTTTAGTGAAATTGAAGTACGTGAGCTTGGTCCTGAAGAAGCAATCCCACTTCTATTAAAAAAAGAAATTGATGCAGTCTTCGTTGTATCAGGCTTACCTGTTAAAATTCTATCCGCACTTCCAGAAGAAAGTAAAGATAAAATTAAAATCCTAAACTTCGAAGATTCCGTCTTAGATAAAATTAAGGCGGACAACAAAGTTTACCAGCGTTCTACAATTCCAGCAAATACATACAATTGGCAAAAAGAAAAAATAAACACTCTACAAGTACAAACAGTATTACTGGCAAGAAAAGATTTGCCAACTTCGGAGGTTAATGAATTTATACAAAAGCTTTTTTCGAATGTGGATACTCTCTCCTCTGCGCATCCCGAATGGAATGGAATAAGAGAAAGTATTTTAAAAGAAAAACTAAAGACTATGCCTGACTTCTTTCATTCAACAGTAAAAGAAAAACTGAAATAATCCTTTTCTATTACTCGCGTGACGGAAAACTACCGTAGTCCGCCATACGAGTAAATTTTCTATCGTCTCGCTTATACCCAAGTTGGTCTTCAAGAGTAGTAAATTTATTCATACCAAGAGAGATTTCAATATCCCGACCGGTAAACTGAGAAGGATGCTCGTATCCACAAGAATGAGCGAGAGACAGAAGTTCTTTTCTAAATCCTTTTAAATAAAGTGCAGCACGCTTTGATTTCAAAGTTGGATTGATTCCTTTTTGTAGCCACCAATTCTGAGTAGCAACACCAGAAGGACAATGGTCTGTATGACACTGTTCTGCCTGGATACAACCAATCGAAAGCATAGCCTCGCGGGCAACGTTCACTAAGTCACAGCCCATAGCAAGTGCGACAACAGCCCTGTCAGGAAAACCAAGCTTACCCGCTCCAATCCAAACAATGCGCTCGGAAATTCCATGTCGTTGAAACAAAGTATACACTCGCTGAAATGCAATCTTAAACGGCAAAGACACATGATCCGCATAAGTAAGTGGTGCTGCCCCTGTCCCCCCTTCTCCGCCATCAATGGTGATAAAATCAGGTCCCCGCTTGGTCTTCTTCATCTCAGTGGCAAGTTCATCCCAGAACTCAATTTCGCCTATCGCTGATTTAATTCCAACGGGTAATCCTGTTTCGCCGGCAATCAATTCGATGAAGGCAACGAGTTCAGGAACACTAGAAAATTCAGCGTGGGAGTTAGGGGATATGCAGTCTTTGCCGATCTCTACCTCTCTTGTAGCCGCGATCTCTGCGTTTACCTTTATCCCCGGTAGAATTCCACCCTTACCAGGCTTCGCACCTTGCGAGAGTTTAATCTCAATCATCCGCACATTTTTATATTTCTCAACTTTTTGTTTTAGAATTTGTAAATCAAATCGCCCTTCTTTAGTCCGAGCACCAAAGTAACCAGTCCCAATCTGCCAAACAACATCGGCACCATGTAAGTGATAAGCGGATAATCCACCTTCGCCTGTATTGTGAAAAGCTCCCGCTTCACGCGCACCAATGTTTAACGCCATGATAGCATTTTTACTAAGAGAACCAAAGGACATCGCAGAGATATTGATAATTGAATAAGGTCGATAAGGAAATTTTCGTTTGTGAAAATCACCAATGACTTTTAAACAGGGAATGCAAGTTGGATCACCAGAAATTTTATATGCCTTAGATTCTGTGTAAGGAAAAGCGCGATGTTTGATAATCGGATACCCTGGCTCATACTGCAACTCAGTAGTTCCAAATCCGAAATTGCTATTCTGCCCTTTTGCAGTAGCATAAATCCAGCGCCGCTCAGTGCGGTCAAAGGGTCGCTCTTCTTTGTCGTTAGCCACCCAGTATTGCCGAAGCTCAGGACCAATCATCTCAAGAAAATAACGCAAATGCCCAACGACCGGAAAATTGTGGATAATCGTATGTTTTGTCTGCGACACGTCGTGGATAAAAACACCGACGATAAACAAGGCAAAGCCAATTCCTAAAGAAATAAAAGGGTAAGTTAAAATCCAGTTAATAAGTTCCATAAACCTCTCGCACAAAAAACGAAAGTACAGGAACTCTTACAAGTAGGCAAGTAAAGTTTTTATAGCAGATTAATTATTCTTCTTCGTCGTCTTCAATATCAGCTTCATATCGCTCAGGGAAAAAATTCGCCAAAAAGAAATCTTCCTTCTCACTGAGTGATAAATCAAACTCGGCATAGGCAGATTCATAGTCCTCTTCAAATCCGACAAATTCCTCTTTGATGAAATCTATGTATTCCTCGATAATCCCCTTTTTACTTTCAGGATCATCTTCATACATGTCAAAATGAGCAATTAAACAAAGAGCAATTCGATTTCGAAATAAAATAAAATCATCACTCGTATCAGGAATTAATTTCAAAACAGGTTTGATTTCAGGAACTTTCGATTCAGAAATTACTTTGTCCATGAGATTCGAAATAGAATCCAATATCGACTCTGGAATTTCCACACTCTCTTCCGGAAGTGCTTCGATCTTTTTCCAAATCGCCTCACGCGCATCCTCCGCCCAAGCTTTGTCTTCTTTAAACCCAATCACTCCAACCATCATGAGAACTCTTTCCCATAACTCGGGACTTTCTTCTTCTGGAACCAAGTCTTCTTCGTCAATTTCTGTTTCGTTTGTCATTTGAAATCTAGACTTACACAAAGAGGCTGGCAGTCAAGGGTTAATTTATCCGGGCGTGCCGTTGCACTCGTCTTCCTAAACGGGGATGATACTGATTATCCCCCTATATCCAGTCCACCCTTTGGCTTTCTGGTTCTTTTGCAAGACCCTTACGTAAAAAAGTAGGCAGATTTTAAAGACTAAAGTATAGTAACTGTAATGGTAAGCCAACAGAAAGGATAATTTAATATGCAATTACTTTTATGGATGGAGAGCTTCTATTCATTATCAGATATTCCTTCTAGGTCGATAAAAATAAATATAGGTATTCTGTATTCAATAAAAAAGAGAATAAATTTATGAAAGAAGCAAGTATTATTAGAGAATTGTATAAAGATAGAAAAACAGATATTATACTAGATGATTGTTATTTCTTCGATGGTAAATATTTAATCACAACAGATACAATCGCGGAGGGAACACACTTTAAACATGAATGGAGTTCTGCCGCGGATATTGCATATAAGCTGATAGAAGTTAATGTTTCGGATATTGCTGCTTCCGGTGGATTACCTAAGTTAGCCTTTCTAAATTTAGGTCTATCTCAATTTTCTGAAAAAAGTTTATGGTTAAAGCCTTTTCTTAAACATCTTCAAAAAGCATTACTCAAATATAATATCAAATTAGAAGGTGGGGATACTTACCATTCAACGCATACAAATTTAACTCTCACGTTAATTGGGGAATCCAAGAAACCAATTTTTCGTCATACCGGAAACAATGATGACTTAGTTTATATAACCGGCTGTATTGGGTTATCTTACTTAGGTTATAAAATTTTAAAGAATAACTTGAAATTGCCGCTCGATATAAAAAAAGAAGCAATTAATAGACATTTAAGACCAGAGGCAAGATTAGAATTATCAAAACAAATATCCAGAAAATATAAAGTTTCCGCAATGATGGATATAACAGATGGACTGATTCAAGATGGAGAAAAACTGGCATTAGCCTCCAAGTTAAAAATTTTAATAGAAGTAGAAAAAATTCCAAACATTTCTCTACTCCAAAAATATATGAGTATAGATGAAGCTCTAAGTTCAGGCGAAGAATTAGAGTTATTATTTTTATCTAAAGATAAAATTAAACCGACGAAAGATTTTCCTGTAACTTGTATTGGTAGAGCAATCAAAGGTTTCCCGGGAATAGGATTTAATTTGAATGAAAGTCGGTATAAGCCAAAGAAAAAAGGATTCTTGCACTTTTCATAATTTAAGCTAGAAATTTACATAGAAATTTAGAAAATCTTCTTCTCTACTTCGATAGCTTTTAGGATAAGTCTGCTTAGCCGCAGAAATTGATGCATTCTCCCATTTGCTTAAAATTGCATTAATTTCTCTTAGTTCTATAGAAGTGACTCTTTCGAAATCTTTAAATTCTCTAGTTGCTTCTTTTTTTAGTGCAGTTAATTTTGCAGGTTTTAGAGCAAGGAATAACCAGGAGGGCTCATGCTTTGCCCGACGGATCATTTGTCCAAACTGCTTGAGTGATTTTTCTAATTTAGAATTTGCTGTTTTTAAATCGAA
>JANMOF010000232.1:0-5640 GCA_031368925.1 Leptospiraceae bacterium | reverse complement strand
TATTTAAATTTTTAACAAGCCTAATATTTTCTCAATTCTTCTCTGCGCCTCTGTGGCTAATCGTATTTATCCCAACCAGGCTGCTTTGTTTTTGTCTGCGTAATCATCGAATGAAATTGGATCTTTTCCTGTGATTGATTTCACTGAGCTAATAATAGGCGAAGCATTTCCCTGTTTCAAGGATGCTGCAATATAGTTCATAAAGTCAGCGTAATCTTCCGGTAAACCACCAGAGAGCAAAGCTTTTTTAAATTCTTCCGGTGTGATATTTACATAAGAAATCGAAAGACCCGTAGCCTTAGACAATTTTTCTGCAACATCAGCATGAGTGATAGATTCATTTCCGGTGAGTGCGAATGCTTTGTTATTATGAGTATCGGTTGTGAGGAGAGTAACAGCAGTAGCCGCTATATCCTCTACATTAATGAAACTCACCTTTGCATCTCCACCTGGAAAATAGATTTTTTTATCTTTGAGAATTCCACCTATCCAATAGGTTTGGAAATTTTGCATAAACCAATTCGGGCGAATGATATTGTAAGTAAGACCTGAGCTTTCTAATGCTAATTCTAATTTTCGAAATGGTGCCTCCGGTGGAGCATGTTCAACACCCATAGCTGTATTTAGAACAATTTTTCCTAGCTTAACCGACTTAGCTTTTTCAAGCCAGGGACTGAGTATCGCATACTGGTCTGTTAACCCCGGTGGTGCAATAAAAAATGCTGCGTTTACTTGTTCTAGAACTTCGATTCCTTCTGTTGGCTTCTGTGCATCTGCAAAAACCCAATTCAGGTTAGCCGCTTTTCTTCCATTTCCAGGGTGTCTGGTGCCTGCAAATACTTCATGTCCTTTTTCCAATAAGCCCGCTACTACTTTACTACCAATACTTCCGTTTGCTCCGTATACAAAAACTTTCATTTATTTCTCCTAATCATTTACTTTAAATCAATTTTCTATTTATTTAGATATAAAATAATTCGTAAGCGAATATCCTAGAATAAAAAATACATATCCAATCGTATAAAGTGATAGACTTTTAGATATTTTATGCTAGAATGTGATAATGGATATTCTTTCTGAAATAATAAATGATTCGGGCTGGCGGGGAGATTTACTTGCCAGAAATTCTTTTTATAAATCATGGGGTTTAAAATTTCCCTGTGACAAAAGTGCGGGGTTTCACATTGTTACCCAGGGAAAATGCTTTGTGCGTTTCAAGTCTAAGACAATACAACTTACTAAAGGGGATATTTTGTTTATGGCAAAAGGGTTTAACCATGAGCTTGCCTCTGATGAAAATCAAAAAGCAATGGATATTAAAAAATTTAGGGAAATCGCTGAAATACAATTAGAAAATAAAAATCCAATTACAAGCTTTCTTTCCGTGCGCTATGAAATTGGAAATTCTCCCATGCATCCGTTCTTTTTGGAGCTACCAGATATTATCCTCATTAAGGCAGAAGAAATTCCAACTCATCATCCTCTACAGACCACGCTTGTTTTAATTTCGCAGGAATTAGATAGAGGAATTGGCTCTGATATTCTTTTACAAAAACTATCAGATATACTGCTATACTATGTTATCCGCCATTGGATGGAAGCACATCCCAGCGACTCGCCCGGATGGCTTTCGGCTCTAAAAGATGAAAAAATTTTACAGGCACTCGAATCATTACATTTACGTTCGTCATCACCCTGGACGCTTGATTCTCTTGCAAGTGCAATCGGAATTTCTCGCGCTTCTCTGGCGAACCGTTTTAGAGAAACGCTTGGGTCTACACCTATGGATTATTTGGCAAAGTTAAGGATTGAAAAAGGCAAACGCTTATTAGCCGATAGTGATAAAAGTCTGGAAGAAGTAGCAAGGCATGTAGGGTATTCCTCTGCTTTTGCATTTTCCAAAGCCTATAAGAGAATTCAGGGCGTATCTCCTATCTTGCACCGAGAAGAACAATTAAGAAAAGCATCTTAAGGAAAGAATTTTAGAATTGACCAGCTTCTTGGTAAGTTAGAAATTTGATTGAAGAGGTTTAGTTAGATGGGAAAAACACATTGGTTTTTGGGGATAATAGTTATTATGTTTTATTTACAGGCTTGTAGTAATACAGTCGAGACAACTAAGAGCACAAGGGGAAAATCCGACAAATGGTCTGAGAGCCAGGGCAAAATGAATTGGGCTGATGCTAAAGCAAAATGTATAAGCATGGGAATGAAACTTCCCTCTGTGCAGGAATTTGCAGAGGCAGAAAAAAATGGAACTACAAAATCCTGGGAGCAGAAAGGCTATTGGACTTCAAATGATGCATCCGAAAATTATGCCTATTCTTTTAATGTGCAAGATAGAAGCATTGTGGGAAGCGAGAAAGATTTTCAATGGCGAGTAATCTGCACACGTTAAGTATGCCGCCTAACGTGAGTATTTGATGATATCATCTTTTTCTTCCTGGTCTTTGTCTATATTTGGGCTTTCAAAGGAATAGCCTTCTTCCGGCAATACATCAAATTCAATGCTATCAATTACTTCTTCTTCAAATGCAACCTGTACTCGGTATTTGCCGGGACTTAGTCTAATAAACCTGTCCTTAAGAGAGGATGTTTCCGCCTCTAGCATTTTTTTCTTAAGATCAATTTCTACAAATCCCATAGATTCTTTTTCAAGAGTAACCACAAACTCAACACCGTCTCCTGGATGACGGGAGAAGGTATAAATATAATGAATTGTATCGGAAGGGGAAAATATAAGATTAACCCTTGTCATTTTAAAATCCGTTACCATGTAAAGCTCACGCTCTAGCACGCTCTTGTTTTCATCCTGGGTTGTCGCCCAACCGAATTCACCATCGGAAGGTCCGCAATTAATAATAAAAGCAAGAGAAATCAGAAAAAATAGTCGTATCAAAAAAGTATCTCCTAGAATTTAGAATCGGACAAATTGCCGGTTTTACTCTGCATTTTTATCGTCTTCTAAAATTCTTGCCTTATCGGAAATGTCTTTTTCTCGTCCGCTGGTGCGATATTGGAATGGACTCTGCGGGTTTTGTCTATTTTCGACATTTTGGTTTTTGATTTGTTTTATTATAAACATTCCGGTAAAAAATCCCCGGATGAGTTTAAATGCAATGTATAGGAGTAGAGAAATAAGTAGAAATTTAAACATTTCTAATCTTACACTGACTCAAGGGCTGGTAGTCAAACGGTTTTTTTATATGAAATTATCAGTCATTTCGAACATTGCTTGACTATTGGAATTGCGACTGGGTAAAGAGTAGATATGAGAAATGGTCGCACCCTTTGCCCTCGCAAGTTCAAAGTGAAAGGAGTAAATAATAAGTCATGAAAAAAAGTATAATTCTATTTTTAGTAATTAATTGTCTTTTTGCAGAAGAGGCTAATAAAAAGTATTCGATAGAGAAAGAAAACTTTATGGGTCTTAAAAATACATGGCGAGTAAAAATGGGAAATATAGAATTTGTAATCCCAACTAGTACTGGTCCTAGAATATTACATTTTTCTAAGATAGGAAAGCCAAATCTATTTAGAGTATTAGATGACCAATTGCAAAATAGAGAGACTTCGAATTGGCAAAACTATGGAGGTCATAGACTCTGGCGTGCTCCCGAAGATAGAGTCCTAACCTATTCGCCGGAAAATTCAGAGGTGAGTGTAGAGGATAATCAATATTATATCCGAATTTCAAAGCTAGATACATTCAATTCTCTCTTAAAAGAAATAGAAATTTATCCCTCGGGGGAAAATTCTATCCGCGTTGTTCATAGGCTGACGAATAAAAGTAAGATTGATACAAGAATCTCTGCCTGGGCGCTTACCGTTTTACCTTTAGCGGGTAAGGCAATTTTACCGCTTACTAAAAGAGGACTCCATTCCGAAAATCTACTTGCGACTGATTCCATTCATCTCTGGACTTATACAGATATGACAGATCCGACTTATCTTTGGGGAAAAGATTTTATCGTAATGCAAAAAAAGGAAAATAGCAATTTACCGCAAAAAATTGGAGTAGGTGGAGAAAAGCTCTGGGCGGCTTATGTCCTAGATGATCAGCTTTTTATTAAGAAATATTCCATCACGGATACTCGTTCTTACCCAGATAGAAACTCCCGCGTGGAAGTGTTTATCAATAAAAAATTCTTAGAGTTAGAAACCCTAAGCCCACTCGTTCGCCTAAAAGAAAAGGAATCGGTTACTCATACAGAGATCTGGTATTTATATACAATTCCATTGAATACTTTTTCCAATGCGGAGATTGTGAAGTATGTGGAAGAGGTTTTGGGCGAGAAATAAGCTTGCGATACCTGAAAGCTACTATGAATGATACTATCAAAGATACTCTCATCTGTACTTGTAAAAATTAATTAGTATGTTTCATAGTATCTTTGATAGTAGGCTTGGCAGTAGGTTTGAGTTATAGTCAATAGTTTGATGGTTTATGCTTTTGGAATTTCATCGTGGGTTTTATTAGAGGCAAGTATCTTAGAATCATTCCTACTCTTTGCAAGCAAGCAACGCTGTCGCTGGTGAGAGTCATATAGGATATTATCCTTTGAAGAAATAAACACGAATAAGTCTTTAAATAAAAAATTAAATCTCCCCAATTTGTGATAAAAAATAATTCCTAACTTTGGGACTGTACCATCTTCCTTTAGAAATCATTTCATCTAATAAGTCTTTACTACTTTTGATAAAACCTTTTTCTTTGGCTAATAGCAATATGCCTAACGTTCCCATACTTTCGATGTTTAAATTCTTTGCAATTTTTAATCCCAAGCGATCATCTAGAATGAGTAAATCTGATTTTATTTCTAAACTTAATTCGATTGCTTCCGCCTCTCCCAAGTCAATTTCAGTTTCCAAAATGAGTGAGCTATTTTTATTTTTAATTTCCGTTACTTTAATGAAAGTAGAATCAACTTCAATAAATCCATATTTATTCTTTGCTTTGATTTCAGAATACACGTGTGTTGGAATCTGGATTTCGGAAAATAGTTTTTCGAATAAATCAATTCTACCGACCGAAGACAAAGATATGATAGGAGAAGAATTAGAAACTACGATCATAGTTTAGAGGAAATACTTTTTACAGTCGAAATCATTTCGTTCATTTCAGTTTCTTCATAATCGAAGATCGGTTCTTTTTCAAGCTGCAATTTCCAAATGTATTCTATCTTATCGTGTCCAGCTAATTGCGCTGCTTTTCCTAGACTGACTTTTCCTTTTCGATAGAGAAATAAAGAATATTGAAATAATGCATCTCTTACAAATTCTTCTTTGTCAACTTTTAAAGAGAGCAAGATTGAATTGTCAATTGAGAATGCGATTTCTGTTTGCATGTATTCATTCTTAGTTTTTTAAATCTTTTTGTCAACAACAAAGAAAAGGCTGAGAAAGTAATCAAATTTTAAAATCAACGTATTTCATAATCTGAATATCTTTATATGGATTGAGAGTAAGCAAGTCGCCGTCACCCGTAACAATAATATCTGCTTTTCCATTGATTGCCATTTCCAAAATGAAATTATCTTTCGGGTCTCTACAATCAAAAATAGTTCCAGGGGTTTCTGTGATTAGCCCATGAGTAATGATAATATGTTCAATTTCTTTTATTCGATCATCTGAAATTTT
>JANMOF010000211.1:0-10553 GCA_031368925.1 Leptospiraceae bacterium | reverse complement strand
AATGAAATATTTTCTTTAGAGGAAATTTAATATATTTAAAAGTTTTTTTTATTAGCGTTAGCTTAAAAGGGAAGGTGAAATTTTTATTTTTTAGTAAGATAAATAAAATAGGAAAGGTTATATAATTGATCCAAAAAAATAAAACAGATGCTACTGATATTATAAACATATTTTGAGAATCTATCGGGTTTAGAGGTTTTAAGGAAATACTTAAAGAGAGAATTAAAAAACTAAACACTAAGTATTCTTTATAAAAAGTGTCGTATTTATCTTCGAGTAGATGATTCTTATTTCCCAGGTAAATAAATGATAATGCTCCTGTCCATAAACACAGTCCAAGTATGATTCCGGCTACACTTAAAATATTAAAGCTAATATCGAATACCCGGAAAAGTAAAAATACAATTAGAAAGGAGCTTAAAATATTTAATGAATGGATTATAATTATTTTTACTGATCGTAAAATAAAATAGAAAAAGTAAAAGCTGATAAGAAGACCTAATGCAACATTAAAGATGAGGTTGTAAAATGCTTGCTCGATTGATTCGGATAAATCGTAACTTTTTAGAACGGTAATATTCGAAAAGTTAAAATTGGAAATATTCTTTTGAACTAACGCCGAAATCTCAAGCGGATTTCCAGAAAACGTTTTGTAAACATATATTCCGACTGTTTCCTGGCTATTGATACGAGAAGAATTGTCTTCATCTCTAAAATCAAGAGATACTTTCGCTATATCTTGAATTCTAGTCGCATTTGTTGTCTCTTTTATATAAACAGCTAAGTCTCGGATTTGAAAAATATCTTTTAGCTTGCCATTAGAGTAAACTTTGTCTGTCAGTTTATTATTTTCAACCGTTCCAATACCGGCTAATTTATTGTTAGCCTGAATAGTGCTTACAACTTCTCTTAAACTAATTTTGTAAGATTCTAATTGTAATTTATCACAGGCGATTACCACTTCCCTATTTTTTCCCCCTGCAACAATTACCTGGCTTATTCCTTCTATATTCTCTAATTCCGGCTTAAGGCTTCTCTCTACTATTTCCCTAATTTCGTCTAACGGTATTCTTTCGCTTTTTAAGTTGTAAATTAATATTGGAACCTGTTCCGGGTCATATTTAAAGACGGTCGGTTTTCGTGACTCCCTCGGGAAGCTACTCGCTATTAGCTCTATTCTTTCTTTTAGCTCTAGCGTTTTAAAATCTAAATCTACATTGTTTTGGAATTGAACATTTAATTTTGCTTTTCCCGTTTCAGTGAATGACCTTATTTCCTGGATTCCTCCTACACTCGCAATCACTTCTTCTATGGGAATTGTAATTATTTTTTCAATCTTATTTGCGTCTGCTCCCGGATAATCTAAATTAATTGTTAGCCCCGGATAGGTTCTTACAGGGAAAAGAGAAAATCTTGAATCGTAAAAGGAAATGACTCCGAGGAACTCTACCATTAGCAAAAGCATGGAAGATAAAATTGGTCTCTGATTAACAAATTCAAACAGTATGCGCATTGGTATTCTCTTTCTTTAACAATAAGTTAAATAGGACTGGAATTAAAAAGAGTGTTAAGAATACACAGGATAATAGACCACTTATCACAACAACGCCAAGGGGCGCTTGAAACTCACCTCCTTTCCCGAATCCCAAGACAACTGGTAGCATTCCTAAAATTGTCGTGCTGTTATTCATGAGGACAGGTCTTAGGATTACTTTTCCACTTTGAACGATAGCTTTTTGTAAAGGGAATTCTTTTAAATTCAAATGTAAGTATTCATAGAACAAACTCGCATTATCCACTACAATTCCTATTAGCAAGATGATTCCCATAAAAGAACTCACATTTATACTTTTTCCTGTGAGGAGTAGCGCAGGGAATATCCCTATGAATACGAGGGGTATTGTGCAGATCATTACAAGAGAGTATTTTAGAGACTCGAATTGTCCTGAGAGTAGCATATAAATTAAAACCCCGGCAAGGACAAAACTTAGAAATAAATCCTTTAGGGATTCATTTAAGTTTTCTTTATCACCTGAAAATTGTATTTTTATTCCTTCCGGTGGTTTAATCGTGCTTACATATTCTTCTATTTTTTTAATTGCATTTTCTGATTCATCTGGAAGTAAATTTGCAGAGATTAAGTTTACTCTTGAGTTACCAAGTCTCAGGATAGATGTGTAGTTGTAAGCTTCTTCCACCTCTATCATTTGGGAAAGTTCTACAATTTCTCCTTCGTTTGCCCTTAGCCGTAATCGCTTTAAATCATCCAAAGTCTTGAGAAATGGTTTTTGGAATTTGATTCGTATATCAACATCATAATCCCTGAGCTTTATCTTAGAGGTAATTTGTCCTTTTGCGCCAGTCTTAAGATAGTTTGCAATAAAATCGGATGAAAAACCATACCTCGCTAGTTTAAGGTTATCAAATTTAAAACGAATTTCTTTTGATTTATTTTCCATTGCAGACTTTGAATCTACTACACCTGGGATTTCTGAAATCATAGACCTTATTTTTTCACCAAGAGATGCTAATTCTTCAATATCATCGCCAACGAGTAACAATTCTAAGCCTCCGGAGTTTTGAGATAATAGACCGCCTATCTTATCCCCTCCCGGGGAAAAGACTATTTCTGACTTAGCTATATCTTGCAATTCTTTTCTGAATTCTGGAATGAATTCGTAAGTGGATTTAGGGGAGGATTCTTTTAAAACCACCCTGAGCATTGCTTCATTCGATGAAAGTTTACTTCCGATACTACCAATTCCCTCTTCATCCTCTCCCCCTATATTTGAAAGAACACTTTTTATATCAGGTTTCTTCTCTAATTGTGTTTCAATATTAGCAACAATTTCAGCCGTAGTTTTTAGAGGAGTTCCTGGTTCTAATTTTAATTGAATAATGAATTCTCCCGTGTCAACTTTCGGGATAAATTCTTTTTTAACAAAGATACTTAGAAAAAAAGAAAATGCGAATGCGAGTATGATTCCAGTTATTATTACCTTTGGTATTTTAAGGCTAATTGTAAGTTTCTTCTCATAACTATCAAAGAGATTGTTTTCAATTTTCTCTATAGAATCAAAAAAAGAATTAGATTCTATTTTTCTTTTCTTATAGAAAACAGACGCGAGCATTGGAACTAATGTTAGAGAAATAATCAAGCTCATGAGTAGAGATATAACGATTGCCCTTGCCATTTCAGAAAAGACTAAACCTATTATGCTTTTTATAAATGCGATTGGTAGAAAGACTAGTACTGTTGTAGTTGTTGCAGAGAAAACAGAGGTTGTAACTTCTTGCACTCCTTCAAGCACTGCATCTTTTAGATTAGAAAATTTTGGTAGGTTTCTTTCTATGCCGGATAATACTACGTTGCTGTTATCAAAGAGCATTCCTACACCTAATGCTAATCCACCGAGTGACATCATGTTTAGGGAAATATCGAAAATATTAAAGAATAGAAAAGTCGGGAAAAGAGATGCGGGGATAACGCATAATAGTATGAAAGGGCTTAGAAAATTTCTTAGAATTAATAACAGTGCGATAAACGCTAGGATTGATCCAACTATTAAATTGCTAAATAGGTTTTGGATAGATTGCTTAATAAATTTTGATTCATCATAAGCAAGTTCAACATCAATATTATCCCCAAACTTTTCTTTTAAAGAAACAATTTCTTTTTGAATATTTTCAGAAATTTCAACTGTATTTTTTCCTGCTTCTTTATAAATATAAGCTACTACGCATTCTTTCCCGTTGTAACGTGCAATCCCTGTTCTATCCTTAAAGGTTTCTTTAATATCACTAAATTCGCCTAAATAAACAGGAGCGCCACTTTGGTTAACGGTTATTATGCTCTTACCAATATCCTCTACAGATTCGTATTCACCAACTGCTCTTACTAACACATCTTTTTTTCCGACTGGAATTTGTCCGGCTGGGTAGTTTGCATTTTTTTGTAATATATGGCTTTTAATCTCCAATATAGAAAGCAGATAAGAATTCATTTTGAGTGGATCTATATCAACGAGTATCTCCTTTTTATAACCCCCCGTTAATTTTACCAGGGCTACACCATCAATTCTATCCATATATACTTTTACGTTTTCGGTTAGGTATGTTCTCAGGTTTTGAGGGTTACTTAAATTTTTTGAGAAAAAAACTATTTCTGCAATGGGTGCTTTTGTGGGATCAAAGCGGGTAATGATTGGTTTACTCGCATCCTGTGGCAGCATTTCTCTTATTAAGTCAATTCTTTCTCTCACTTCTAGTATTGCAAAATTAATATTTTTATTATTTTTGAATCGAATGGTTACATAGGAGTAACCTTCAATTGATTCTGAATCAATTCTTTCTATTCCATTAATTGTCCCGACAGTTTCTGTAATTGGCTTTGTTATTAAATTTTCAATTTCTGTAGGTGAGGAATTTGGAAATGATGTGATGATTGTAATTTTTGGAAATTCTACATTCGGGAGTAGGTTAATCGGGATATTCTTAAGTGAGATAGCACCAAATAGTATTACTGCTAGATAAGTCATTGAAGTAGTAATTGGTCTATCAATTACTAGTTTTTGTAATTGTTTTATCATCTAGCGGTTATTTGATATTAATCGAACTTTGGATTTACTTGCATACCATCACGTAGTTTATTCAAATTAGAAGTAGCAATCGTATCAGATTCCTTTAACCCTTCTAACACTATTACGTTGTCATCTTCTTTTTTACCCAGCTTAACTTTTGTTTTAAAAATAATTCTATTTTTTATAATAAATACGAACCCTTCATTTTCTTCAGCGGGCTGCACTGCCTGGTAAGGGATAACAACTACTTTCTCAGGCTTCCCGGTTATTATTTCTAAACGAACGAACATTCCCGGTTTGAGAGTTAAATCTTCATTATCCAATAAAACTTTGATTTCAGTTGTATGAGTTTTCTGATCAACGATTGGGCTTACTATTTTTACCTTCCCTTCAAATACTTCGTCCGGGTAAATGTCTGTTTTGACATTTACATCCAAATCTTCTTTTACTACTTTCGTATCCTCTTCATTAATAAAAAAAGAAGCATATACTTCTTTGATATATACAAGTGTCATAATTGATTTTGAATTTGCTGTTCCACCTGAATCTAGTAATTCGCCGACACTTTTTAGTCTCTGTGCGACTACTCCTTCTATTGGTGAGTATAAAATAGATTCTTTTAGCATAGCCCTTGTGCTTTGCAATTGAACTGCACTTTGTCTTCTATTTTTTTCTGCAACCTCTACTTCTGATCTTTCCACTCTTGTATTTATATCTCTTAAGACTTCGATCTTTACTTTTTTATCTTTGGGAACTTTCTGCCCGGTTTTTTTTATGTCCCGATTTTTTAAACCTATCATAGCAATTTGTTTATCCCGCTTAGAAATATGGTAAGCAGATTCTTTTGTTATTAAGTCTATTTTTGTTGTTTCTAGTTCTTCTTGTGAAATGGCACCTGATTCAAATAGTTGGAGTTTTTTGTTATATACATCTTCTGCTCTTTTGAATTCTTCTCTTACTTTATCATGGGATAATACACGCTTATCCGCTTCATTCAGTTTTATTTCTACATTTCGTTTTGCCAGTTTGTATTTTTCCTGGATTAGTTGGAGTTGGGCATTAGCCGCTTCTAGAGCTGCCTGTTGGCGTCTTGCTTCTAATACTAGGCTCAGATTATCAATTTTAGCAAGTTTTTGTCCGCGTTTTATTTTCTGACCGTCTATAACAAAAAATTTCTCTATTCTCCCACTTACTTTAGAATAGACTTCTACTTTTTCCAGTGGCTCAATAGTACCTGATAACGAAATAGATGGAGTTTTTTGGGTTAGCTTAATTTTTAAGGCTTTTACATTTGCAGACTCTAATTCTTCCGCTTCAATTTTTTTACGTTTCTCTAAAAAATCTCTTACAGAAAGCATTGGAGAATAGAACATCCGATTTAAAAATGTTAACTTTGCACGAACTGATTCCCATGTTAAATTTGTGTAGGCAATTGAGATAAGTAGGTATATCAATGCCATTAAAATGATATTTTTAAATTTTGATTTTAGATTATTAAAGAGACCTTTTCCTTTCTCTTGCGTGCTCATAGAACCATTCCACGCGGTTTAATTGTAGTTGAATTAATCCTAGAATGGAGCTTTAATTGTCGATCGTTGTATAATGTATTTACCAATTTTAAACTCAGCTTTATTTTTTCTTTTAGCGAAAATTTTCATTTTAGACCGAAATTAAGGGTAAAATCTGAATTTCTCTATATGAATCTTATCGCCCTTGGCTATCGTATACTAAAGTTTATTTTAGTCAGGTTTGAGTGGATTTTCAAGGCATCCGCCACTTAAAGGTGGATTTAAAACTCCCCGATGTTGGAATCGGGGAGGACTTTTATGTAATAGAATCAGTGGTCATCGGGTTTAAAATCTAGGCTACTGTTTTGTAAATCAGATAGAAAAATGTGAAAATGGAAAAAACCCAGGCGAATACGGCACGGTTTAAATTTTGATTTAAAACATATTTACCGAGGTTGCCAAATGTGGTTGCTGAGAACAATACTCCAATTCCAATAATTGCAATCCAAACTGCCATTAAAAAGGAAAACCCTCCTAATGTAGTATTCTCACTTATTGGCATAAATGAATTTAGAATTAACAGGGGAAAGCAGGTAAGGAAAATAAAGCTAGAGGCATACAAGATGCTTGCGCTTAACCTGGAAAATGGTTTTCTTTTTTCACCAAGTAATGTTAAGAGTAACAGTGATATAACGCTTAAAAAGAAATACATAAATATCCAAAAAAAGTAAATATAAATTACATTGAATGGGTATAAATTTATAAAATAAAAAATAAAGGAAACTCCCCTATCTTCAAAACTCTTACTTAACGCATTGTTTAATTCACTCAAGCTTGATATATTTATTAAATACAAAGCAACATAGAGTAATAAATATATTAAACTTAAACTAAGGCAATATTTGAATACTAATGGGAAAAATTTCCCTTTTCTAAATCGTATTAATAGATTCAATTTTCTTGCTTTTGGAACTAGCATGAAAATAAAGAACCGAAAAATATTTTTCAAAAAGCCTTTACTTTTTCTTGGTGTCTTTTTGCTCATCTTCTTCCTCCCCGGAGATTTTTTTAACTGCTTTATTAATTTTTGAATTATTTTCTGATAATAATTGAGCCATTTTAAAATGTTTTTCTGACTCGCCCTGTATGTCTGCCTGCTTGTAAATTTTCCCCAATTCAAGATGAGAAAGAGCGATTTCATCTGAATAAGATATTATTCTTTTATGAGTAGCGATAGATTTTTCTAAATTTCCTACTTTAAAATAAGCTTTGGCTAATATGGATAATACTTCCAGATTAGAGCTATCTTTTTCTAAAACATTCTCGGCGATTTTAATTACTTCATTGTTTGAATCTTTGTCATTGGCTAATGCGAATTTAACTTTTGCTGACCAAATTTTGTTGTTTAAATTATCTGAATCCCGGGCAACTGCTTTATCTAAAAATTCGTTAGCTTCTTTAAACTTTCCTCCGTAATAGTATATCTTTCCTACATAGAGGCTGATTTCTTTGTAATTTGGATTTTCATCATAAACTTCTGAAAATATCTTTAAAGAATGCTTTAGTTTTTTTTGCTGAAATAATGCAAGTGCCGTCTTGTATTTCTTTTCTAATTCCGGCTTTTCTTTTGTGCAAGTTAAAGTGAAACTGAACAGGATGATTAGAATTAAATATTTTTTATTTTTTTTCATTGTTGTACAACCGTCGTATCTTTTATTTTTTCTTGAAATGTTTTCACTACTGTATTACATAATTTTTTTAAGAGTTCTGCTTCCTGTAGGCTTCTCTCTTCTATCGTAAAGCTTATCATTCCTATTTGCCTTCCTGTATTGTTATATATATTTAAGAAAAAAAGATTATTTTCTTTTACTTCGAGTAGCTTACCTTCATGATGCAAAGCAATGGCTCCTTGAATAAAAAATGTAAATTTAGTAGCCTCTCCTAGAAAAACAATTTGCTTGGTGTTCAGATTTTTATTTATTGGTTTGCGGTAAGGAAAAAAATTTTCACCGGCTGCCGGTTTGAATTTTAGAGGAAGGTCTCCCACTTTGTCTGAGAGGCTGTATTCCTCTTTCTGTATGAAATTTTGGTATTCTTCCATGTCCATTTTTTCTAATGCAAATCCTGCTTTCAAAAATTCAAATTTTAACATGTCTCTAAAATTCTCGGAGGTATACGGTATATAACGAGTATCCCTATTTTCCAGATGACCGAGTAAAATTAAGGCTCTTGGTCTTTCTTCTTGTTTTGTCCCTTCCACTCCCAGGTTCGATTTACAGGATAGGGAGAAACTTGTTATGAAAATAAAAAGTATTGAGTATCTTACAGTTAGCATTTATTGACCTATCATTGAAAATGTAAATGGACTTATAAAGACGCCGTTAACATCTTTTGCAGAGCTACTTACAGAAATTTGGTATAGCGGATAATTGGCAACAGCCGGAGTTGTTTTTAATAAGTTAAAATCTCCGCCAGTAGCAATTGTTCCGAATTGATTACCATTGCAGGATGCTTCTTGCTCTGCATAGGATAAGGTAAGCACTTTACACCCGAATGGTGCTGCTGTCTGGCAGTCTGTCCAGGCTGCTGTTCCCAAGGCTATGGATGTTAAGGGAGGAGAAAGACGCTTTAAACTTGTTGCGGCTAATGTTGTGTTTGTGTCCATATATGTATTGAAGAAAATTCTAAAATTATCAGATGTTTGGTCTGCGCAATCATTCGAAGAGCCTAGTAACCCGGTTCCTGTATCCCCACCGGAAAATTGGTAGGATGATGGGGTAAGCATTGCGAGTGTATCATCCCAGAAGCAAGTCGTTGTTGTGAGTGAAGCAGGGGAGGCTGGAGGCGAAGCATTTCCAACACCCGGTGCAGTTGTGCCGCAGGATGTACCTTGAGATGCTAATCCGAATGCCTGCACGGCTGGAGTAGTAATGAGATTACCCGCTGTAAATGTGGATGAAATTGCTGATACAACTGTAATGTTGTTTGCTGATTTTGCTGTCGATCCTACTAATACTGTATACGTTGCCCCGTAGGTTAATTTTGTACTCGGGGTAAATGTTAGAGTTGCATTTCCATTTGACCATATATAACTTCCTGTTAATGAAGGGGAAAACCCGATTGCATTTTGTGTTGTTGCTGTATCCATTGCCTGGTTGAAATTAAATACGATTGGTGATCTTGTTGGATTTCCAAGACAGCCAGTAGTTACAGTATTTGCGAGTATATCTGTATTAGCCCCTGTTCCGGCAAGGCAAGCGGCTAAGGTACCCGATGGAACAAGAATGGATGAAACTGTCGGGTTACTTCCTGCTGTTGTTATGCTTCCTATTGAGAAGTTAACACTGAATACATCCTTTAGATCGTAACCGGATTTATCTTCACAAAATTTAGTAATCGTATACGTGTAGGTACCTAAATCTAAAATTGAAGAGGGAGTAAAAACAAGGGTTGTATCTGTTGATGTAAAAAAACCTCGAACGGTAGGCGATATACTAAATGCCTGTAAGCAGGTGTTCATGCTCATTGGTCTATCAAATAGTATTGAGATTGTTTGACTGCGAGGAAGATTTTTGTCTCCGTTAGCAGGCGTTGCAGAAAAAACTTTTGGGTTATCTGAACTCCCTGAAGAACCCAGGAAAGAAAAATATTTCTTTAAATCTGCCGGTGAGTTTTTGCATGAGTTGATTAGTATAAAGATAAAAATTGAGAAAATATAAAGGATAGCTCTCGTGGAGAAATGCGGATATTTTACATTAGCCCAATTGCATAGGTAATTAGTTTTCATAAAATAATCCTTTTTTCAATTTTTCTTTTCTTTCTTTATCTATTTTAGGGTTAGTGTTCGATCTATTTTCTTTTGGTGCGTCCTGTTGATTATTTAAAATATCTTTTCCCTGTATTACTCCTAGTCCCCCTGACTTGGGGTTTAAGCTGAGTAATATTGAATTGCCTCTGCCTTTTTCGATTTGGATGATTTTTAATTCTGTTTGCGGGATGTTTGATGCATTTGTTAGTTTGAATGCCTGTATTCCGTAATTGATAAGAGCATCTGCCAGGTCTTCTTCTGATTTTACAAAATCTAATTCAGCACTAATTAGATCTGTTTTTTTTAGAAAACCGGTATTTACTTTTCCCATGACGACTCGTAACGCTTCATATTGGAGGTATACACGTGAGTTTGCGATACGAATAGAATACCAATTTTCCATGAGCTTATCATGGGTTTTGTAAACTTCTGCCCGTAGATCGTTTTCTAGTGATTTGTGTTTTCCGATTAGCTCTTCTAGTTGAATTTGGTTTTCCATAATTTTACGGGAATAGCTCAAATCATCCCAGAGATGTAAATCAGCACTATCAAAAGAGTTATTCCCTTTTCCTACAGATTGAGTTCCAAAGCCGGGGATTCTTTGAATACCTGTTCCATCGGACTGGACTCCGTAATTTCCATTTGATTTTGCAGTGT
>JANMOF010000194.1:0-1653 GCA_031368925.1 Leptospiraceae bacterium | reverse complement strand
CGTGAGTTCAACAAATATACTACAAAGTTTGACTAATACAACTTAGCCGGCTTGGAGCGAGAGAGTGGACAGCTTCCGATATAGTCCACTCTCGAAGTGGATACTCGCAGTTAGGCGGTGTTCCCACCCCGTTCGATATGTAGAACCAGTCGAGACACGGATGTCGAGTCTAATGGTAAAAAGTCACTCTGAATATTTGTCCCAATACTGACGAGGAGTAACAATATCTACATTCTCATATTTGTCTTCTGTAAAATCGTTTGTGTTACCTGTTATCAAGTAATCAGCTTTTGCATAAACGGATAATTCAAGAAACCGATTATCCGCTTCGTCGGATATAACATTCAAAGTAATATCAGGAGAAAGTTTTAAAGCTAACTCTTCTATCCTACTAATAATTATTTCTGCATCGATTTTGAAATTCTTATATTTACTAAATTTTTCTCTACTCAGAACTTCTGAATATTCTTCAAGAACGGCATCAGAAATACATAACACAACCTTTTTCTCAAATACTAACTCATTTATTATGCTGGCAGGAATTCCTTTTGAAATTAAAGCAGAGACTATAACATTTGTATCAATGACGATTTTTTGCATTCTTTCTTACTTCTTTAATTTCCGCATTAATTTCATCAAGGGTCATTTCTGAAAGACCTGTTTCCTTCGCAATTTTGTGACATCGAGCTAGAGCTTTTCGGGCTAACTCTGTGCTAATTTTTTCAAGGAGTTCTTTAAAAGCAATAGAATCGGATTTAAAACCAAAGTTTTGAAATTCATTTTCAGAGATAGAAACAGTAATCGTCTTCATAGGAATACTTTCTTCTTCTAACTTAAAAAACTCAAGTAAAAAAAGATTATTTTTGAACGGTTAAATTCAATAAGAACAAAATAAGGATTATGAATTTTCCATAATCCTATAAAATTATTTTACACTGAATAATCGTCTTTTAATGCTCTTTATACTCAATAGGCATTCAGGCAGTAGTAATTTCATGCTTTTTAAAAAGCAAATCCCTGTCCATTGCTGATATTCTTAACTCTTTTGCTAAATCCTTTAAAAATTTCATTTCTGTTTTTTCTACGACTTCATCTGCTTTTGCACACCAAATAGCCTGTTGTAGTAAAGCTAAACGAAATTCATTGTCTCCCTTGGTGAAAGATTTTATTTCAGAAATTGGTAAAGGTTTTTCAATGGCATCTAAAATTATTTCTTCGTATTCATCTAACTCTGCATCTGTTAAATTTAAATCTAAAAAAATTTTCTTATCTTCTCCTAGCAGAAAATCATCACATAGATTTTTAAAAAATTCAAACTCCTTCCCAGTATCTTCAAAAATTCCATCAGATTGAAAAGTATAAACCCAAACACTGATTAGAGTTTTCGCAAACATTATATCAGAATTGATTATAAAGTTTCTTTGTTCTTCCCGATTTGCAGCCTCTTTTTCAAGTCTTTTCTGTTCTTGTGAAATTCTCTTTTTTTCCTCATTGTATATATCGACTGAAGTAGCAACGGCTAATCCAAATACGTCTCCAAATAATCCCATAGTAATCTCCTTAAGTTAAGTTTTATCTCGACACGGATGTCGAGATAGGCAATTCCGACCAAGTTCAGGGGTGGGAATACCGCCTAACGTTAAGCGTAGCCGA
>JANMOF010000185.1:0-1911 GCA_031368925.1 Leptospiraceae bacterium | reverse complement strand
GGTATAAATCTGGAGAAGTTAGTTGATCATTTTGATCATATCTGTCAACTGGCAGGCAATTGTTTGCACATTGGATTCGGCACCGATTTGGACGGACTTTTTGGTACTGAGCAAACACCCTATGATATGGATACCATTGCCGATATTGTAAAGTATAAAGACATACTTGCTGTTCGTGGATATTCAGAGGAAGACATGAGAAATATATTTTCTGGCAACTGGTTACGAGTAATTAAAAATGCGTGGAGCTAAGCCTCTTCGTTAGTTGCCACTCTTAATCGATTCTTAGGTTTTAAAGTTGGCTTACCCGAAATATGCCTTGAACTTAGGTTCTTTTTTATGGTAAATGGAGTAACTGGTGATTTCGGAGCTGTTTATGAAAATTTTGCGAATGACATTTATTCTGCCTTGGAAAAAGCTTCTGAAAAACTGAAGAAGTACCGTACACTAAAAATAGTATTTCCAAAGTTTTCTTATTTACCCAATGAGATATTGAAAGGTATTTTTGGGTTTTGCGAACAGTACAATTTTAGGGGGAAGATGGTGCAGGACATTCAGACAGAACCTATTAAAAGTGGCGATGTTTTTATTAGTCTTGATGAGGAAGATATGTGATCCTTATAGAACGCATCTCAAAGACTGGCCTTCAGGTTGGCAAAAACGTTGGCTTGATTTCCTATAATGAAACGTCATTTAAAAAGATTATGCTAAATTGTATTACAACGATATCTACCGATTTTAAGGCAATGGGTGAAAAAACCGCTCAACTAATACTTAACAATGCAAAGAACACATTGACTTACGTTGAGACCATCTTTATAGGTTAATAAGTATATGCACAATATTGTCAGGTCAAAAATTAAATTTTAAGCTGTGCTTTTAAATGATTTATAAAGCACGGATCAAGAAATGTTTTCTATGACTTGATTTTAAGTTAATATCCAAAGGAGCAATTTTTATCAAAAGGATGTTCACGGAACAGTGTTAAAGAGATTGAACGAATTATACTTTTAAGGGAACAACCTCTTTGACACAGTTCCTTAAATTTCAAATCGCAGAAGACAACACCATTAGTAGCAAAGCCCTTGTCGAAAGTATGGGTTATCACTTTGAGTTAAGGGAATCATGCTTTCGACAAAAGCTTTGCAGGATTCCGGATTAAATCAAGGTTACTCAAAAAAACCTTGAGGACACCATTTCACCGTCAAGCCAAAGATATGCTCGTTGCGAAAAATTTGTCAAGGGCAAGGCAAGTGCCGATGGTTAATTTTTTATTCCGGCTTCACCTGCTACTGTTTTAAGCCATTTTGCAATACGGCCTGCGGCAGAGGTTTTGTTCCCTACAGTTTGGTTTTCATCCTGCACAACTTTGAGATCATTCTCCAACTTTGTTTCTTCTTCCTTGCTGGTTGCCAGGTTTGCAATCAGGTCGACAAGATCTCTACTTACATCCGAAGTTTTTTTGTGAAAGACCTGCACGTTGTTATCCCCAATGATAATTCCGTCACCTTTGATGTTGAACAGTGAATTATTAGTAGCAGAAACCCTGTCTGGCAAATTAGAGAAACTTGCCTTTTATTATAAAGTCGTTAATCAATCATTTGTTAAGCCAGATTTCGTTTTTGACTTATCCTCTCCATCCCTAAAGGTTCAATTATCAGAATGGATTTTGGAAGAGATTCAATTTCTTGAACGGAAGCGATTACTTAGCGCAACGTTTTCCGCCCAAGTGGAGGATCAGATAAAAAAGGATTTCAAGTTGGTTTTCGATATGTCCGTTCCGCAGTTCGCCTATTTCATTCGGACGCTTACCGAAATAGGTGTTCTTCAGAATAAAAACATTTCTGAGTTAATCCGATTTCTGGCAAAGTTTGTGCTCGGTTGTATAGAAGAACGCATCAAGGCGGCCAT
>JANMOF010000168.1:0-2331 GCA_031368925.1 Leptospiraceae bacterium | reverse complement strand
TGTATAAGTAGTGCCAGATGAAAATGCATTGTTGAGTCCCCAAGTAATTGGCGCAGTACCACTCGATATAGTATTGTTAGTAAATGTCAATGTAGAATTATTGAAAGCAACATTGACTCCTGCACTTTGACTTGTCGCGTCACCAGAAGAAATTGTATTGCCTGTAAAATTATAAGTAATACTCGCTCCCATTGAATTGGTCGTTGAAAAACCAAATGCCTTGCATGCTGTGCCTGTGCAATTTCCAGATGTGATTGTGTTGTTTGAAAATGAAACTGTAGAACTTAGTGTATTAAATGCGTGACTTAGAAAATACCCTCTAGTGTCACAAGCATTTGCATTGCAAGTTCCTGATGAAATGGTATTATTACTGAATGTTAATGTTGCCTGTGAATTATCAAAAATTCCGGTAGAAACACAGGAAGCCGTGTTACAAAGTCCTGATGTAATGGTATTTCCTGTAAATGTGTGAGATCCAGAAACAGCCAAAAAAATTCCTGCCGAATTACAAGTAACACCCGTGCAACTTCCGCCGGTTATTATATTATTGCTAACTGTTGAAGTAGAAGCAGTTGTAGTTTCTTGAATCCCAGCCGATAAACAACTCGCCACATTACACAACCCGGCAGTAATCGTATTATTTGAAATGGTATGATTTCCGGTAGAATTAAAAATAATAATACCTACTGATCCGGCACTACCACCTGCGCCGACTGAGATTATATTGTCGGATATATTCATATTAGCCGCAGAGGCTCCGGTTGTAATTCCTTTTGATGAATTAATTCCTGTGTTTGTAGTAATTGTATTTTTAGAAACTGTCAGACCTGAGCCGCTTGAAAAATTAATCCCGAATGAATTCATTCCTGCTCCGCTGGTTATTATATTTTCAGAAATCGTCATTCCGTTCACAGTCGCAAAACTAGCAGTAACCCCTGTTGAGTCACAACTAGAACAATCTCGCACATTGATTTTATTTTTAGTTATTTCTATTATCCCATTATTTGTATTGGTCATATTAAAGCCCATTGAATTTGTAGTAGATATTCCTGCATCAATGTCACAATTTGAAATACTGATTGTACCCGTGCTAGTTGACCCATTATAAACAATTCCGTGTGTAGTGCTCGATCCTCCAGCCACAAGAGAAGCATTGAATTTATTATTTGTAAGATTTATTGTTCCTGCACTATTTGCAGATACGAATCCAACGGAAGTCACACTCAGAGTCGAGCTTCTATCATTGGTAACTGTATTTCGAATCGTAACTCCCGCACCAGATTGTAAATTTACAATTCCTATTGGCGATACATAAGAACCAGCGTTAGCCGATATAGGTCCATTGACTATGATTCCATCTAGAATACTTTTTTCTGTAGCCCCTGTGTGATTTAAAAATTTTATCGAGGAATAAGGATCGGGTCCTGTCCCAGTTACACCTGTCGAGGTATCTGTAATAATTGTATCATATGGAGATAAACTTGTCTTATCCGCTCTACGCTTTGTCCAATCAGATGGATCAAATCCGCCAAATATACTTAGGTTAGTTGGGATTGCCGTACTGGCGGCAATTGAATAGTTGCCTCCTTTGATTGCGATTGCACAGACTAAAGTTCCGGTGCAAGTCGATGAAATAGAAGTAATTGCTGTAGGTAATGTTTTTATTGGACTGGACACTGCTCCTGTATTACTATCATTACCCGCTATTGAATCAACATAGATTAACGAATCTGCGATGTAGACTTTGACGCCAGTTCCAGGGACATACGAAATCCCGCCTTCACTTTTACATTCGCTAGATAGGTCAAGATTTAACCCGGTTAATACATCTATGCCCCAACTAGTGCCTGGCTTAAAAGACAAAGTTAGTTTATCGGTTGATGCTGTTGTTGTCCCAGAAATTATCGTTCCGTTTACTTTAACATTGCAGCCTGTAGGGTTCATTCTGGTATCAAAAGTTACACTAAGAGTTTGTGTTTTAGAAATAACAACAGGGGCGAGAGTTGAATTAGAAATAAAATCAGTTGAGATAATCTTGGGAATAGCAGTCGACCCTGTTGTCGAAGTCGTAATGATTAAGCTTGTAAGTCTCGATAGATAAGCAATAAAAGCCAAATTAGAATTAGCCGTTGGCAAGTTATTGCAGGCAGAAATTGTCATCAAAAGAAATATAATTATAGCTAACCTGCGTTTCATTCCCGAGGACAATATTTGTAAATTTAAATAAGTCAATTGAAATTTATTCATAAATCTATTGCTTCTTTAAAATTGATTTCGATACTCATTTCTAATTCGACTCTCTTTTATGATTGGAAACTCCAAAGAAATATA
>JANMOF010000102.1:0-2879 GCA_031368925.1 Leptospiraceae bacterium | reverse complement strand
CTCGTAAACGCATTCTTCTCTTTAGTATACAATTTTTTTTTGAGTCACTATTTAAAAATCCAAGCAGCGAACAAACGATAGAAATATTCTTCTTCATCCTATTTCTATCGTACGTTTAAATCCTTAACTTAATGACATTGGACGATACGCTCAAGCTAGGGAGAGAATATGCGAGACAGCATAATATTTCATTTAACGTTCTTGTTAGACGATTGATTGAACAAACTGTAAAGACTTCGTCAACGCAATGGTTGAATGATACTTTTTCTTTGATGGATAAAACAAACGTTTCTTCGAAGAATCAAAAATGGAAGAGGGAAGATTCATACCGTGTCTAAAATTTCTTTTTGGGATGGTTTGATTATAGCAGCTGCGGAGCAAGCTCATTGTAGTATAATTTATTCCGAAGATTTGAATGACAGTCAAACCATTCGTGGAATTAAAATAGTAAATCCATTTAAAAAATAAACTTTCGGCTTACCATGATAAACCCATCCATCCAACAAAAAATCCAAACCAAACTCACCGAAATCGAAAAAGAGCATAATGTAGAAATCCTCTACGCCGTAGAGTCAGGCTCTCGTGCTTGGGGATTTGAGTCGCTTGATAGTGACTACGATGTAAGATTCATTTACAAGAATGAGGTTAATTGGTATTTGACGGTGTTACCGAGAAGAGATGTTATAGAAATTCCGATTGAGGATTTGATGGACTATAGCGGATGGGATTTACGAAAATCTTTTTTTCTGATGAACAAATCAAATCCGGTTTTATTTGAATGGCTTAAATCTCCAATAGTATACAAGAAGAACGAGAAGTTCTACGAAATCTTTACTGAAATTGCAAAAGAATATTTTTCTCCCATTGCGACTATTTATCATTATCTGCATATGGCTTCTAGAAATTACAAAGAGTATTTGAAGCGCGATCTTGTAAAAACGAAAAAGTATTTTTATGTTCTAAGACCTCTCTTAGCTTGTAAGTGGGTCGAACTAAAAAATATTGCCCCTCCGATGGATTTTGAAATTTTACTAAATGAACTAGTCACAGACGCAAAAGTAAAATCCGAAGTGCAAATTCTTTTAGAAAGAAAGCGAAGTGGATATGAATTTGCAGAAGAGAAAAAGATAGAGTGCATCAATGAATATATTGAATCGTCCATTGAACACTTCGAAGCTGCTGTTTCTGTGTTCAACCCGGCAGAGAAACCAGCAGCGGAAAAGATGGATTTGGCGTTTCTTGAAATCTTGAAGCTTTAAATAACTATTTTTGTTTTTAGCTCGGTCTTTGTTTTGTTTCAAATGAAAAACGTTTCTTCTGCTTCGGAAGAAAATAGGATAAATGTCTATTTGCCTTTGCTAAGCTTTCTATTCAGGGTAAATCTCCCCTAGCTTTTTGAGTCCCAAATTGGCTCTTATTCTTTTCATTTGATGTAATAGAGTTAACCGTCTAACTCCAATGGATCGGTCTAGCAAGCCTAAGTTTAAACTCAACTTTTTTCCGCCTGATTGCTAACAAAAAAGTATATTCATTTTATTAACTAGGGCGGGGCTAATAGTAAAAAATCTCGACCCATTGATTAACATATTCGAGCGCTAAAAGATGCGACGCTAACGCTAATGGGATTGAGCCACGCTATCTTTACAGCATGAGCGAAATGGGAGGACTAGTTCTAAAAGTTGGAAATTGTAAGAAGGTTTGCTTTGAAGGAGTAAATAGGTTTTGTGGAATTTTTTAGTGTATGCCGCCCCCCGCTCTGACGGAGCGGTCTAGCAAGCCTCGGTTTCACGCTTTATATTAATTAGTTCATTTTAATTCTAGGGTGGGAACTAGTTCACAAAAGTCCTCGACCCATTGATTAACATATTCGAGTGACAACGAGAATGGGATTGAGCCATGCTATCTGTTCAGCATGAGCGAAATGGGAGGACTTGCTCTATAAAGTTGGAAATAGTAAGAAGGCTTGCTTGTAGGAGTAAATTGTTTTAAGAGGAGTTTTTTAGTATCTGCCGCCCCCCGCTCTGACGGAGCGGTCTAGCAAGCCTCGGTTTCTCCGCCGATGCTCTCGAAACCTCGCTCCCCCTGCTGGGCTCGAACCAGCGACCCATTGATTAACAGTCAATTGCTCTACCGGCTGAGCTAAAGGGGATTATCACGGTTTTGATGTCAGTTTTTTGGATATGTAAAAAAGAGCAAGTGAAATTTGACATAAAAATGGTATTTTTACAAATAAAAAAAATGTAAAATTGCAAAAAAAACATCTATTAGGAAAAAAAATGACAGAAATTTTTTTAGAATTATGCAGTGTGACATAACACGACTATTGCATTTCGGAGACAAATTTATCTATGAAAATTAATCGCTATTTTACACAGGGCTCAGAATCCCAATACCCGGGAATCGAGTGGGCAAAAAAGAATTCCAAAATCACAAACTCCGACGGTTCTTCCGTCTTTGAGGCAAACGACATCCAAGTTCCTTCTGGTTGGTCACAGGTTGCTACTGATATTTTAGCCCAAAAATACTTCCGCCGTAAAGGTATTCCTAAGTATTTGCGTAAAGTAGAGGAGCCTGGAATTCCTGAATGGCTCCAAAAATCTGTTCCTGATAGCGATAAACTCAATTCTCTCAATCCCGAAGATAGATACTATGGCGAAAATGATGCTAGACAAGTATTTCATCGCCTTGCTGGTTGCTGGACTTATTGGGGTTTCAAATATGGATATTTCTCCAACGAAGAAAGTGCTCGTGTTTTTTATGAAGAAACAATCTTCATGCTCGCCTCTCAAATGGCTGCTCCTAATTCTCCTCAGTGGTTTAATACCGGTCTTCATTGGGCGTATGGTATTGACGGAACTTCGCAAGGTCATTATTATGTA
>JANMOF010000006.1:0-10134 GCA_031368925.1 Leptospiraceae bacterium | reverse complement strand
CCTTTTCCGGATGACCAGAACTCAAAGTGAATCGGGATGATGTCAGAAAGAGTTTCAATATCAAAAAAAGATTCTCGAAGAAATGCTTTAACCGCCTCTTCAGGCTCTGCCGAATCAAATTGGAATTCTTTGAACCTCTTTTCCTGCCCCGAAAAAAAATCACTTACTAGCTTTTGAACAATTTCTTCCTTACTAGAAAAATATTCATACACAGTGCCTTTCCCGATCTTAGCAGCAGAAGCAATCTCTTCTACAGTCGCGTCAGCAAATCCCTTTGCCTTAATCACTTGCAGCGCAGCACTCACAATGAGCTTCTTTTTTTCTTCTTTGTCTACCGGTCTTGGACTCACGAATCCACAATTATGTATGACTGACTATTCGGTCAATGAAAAAAATACTTTTTTGAATTTGTATTGAATCCCCTAACTTTGAAGAACTTGTCAAACTAAAACGAGTTAGTCCCCTTTTTGAAAGGGGATTGTCAAAGTTCTTGCCGATAGTAATTGGGGGTCATAGCGTTGCATTGACAGAAAAATGAGGCTAGAACTCATACCAGACTGGACTACCGCATTTGTCTCGGACAAACATTAGAATTGTAGTTGTCTTTTGCATAGCCACCTTCTTATTTTGATCCAGATATTATATATTATTTATCATTAACAAACTCATCGAAGTCTTTATAAACCCTAATCAAATCCCCGGATTCATTTATGCTAATATACTTATTTGGATTCGATTCTAGTAAACTTAAAACCTTAGATGATGGTAATAAGAATGAATTTAAGAGGCTATTTATAATTAACCGGAAGTCTTGTTCTTTGGGGAAATAAATGCATACTTCCCCATCATCATGAGAAGTAATCTGAATTCCATTTTTTAATTCTAGTTTAACATCTTGAATGAATATTTCAGAGTGTGCTAAAATATATTTCGTGAGTGCTTTGATGGTTGTTAATTTCTCTATGGAATTATCAGTAGTATTCTCTAAGAATATTTTTGAAGTTAGAATTTCTTCATTGGGCAAAATTTCTAATACCTGTAATGTTGAAATTTCTAAAAAATAAAATCCTAAAAATCCTTCTTTCGTTGTGGTCATAGAAAATAAAGAAGGCTTGGCTAATACAGAGTTAACGTCTTCTAAAGTTTTAGTTTTCATTTCTTCAAGTTCCTAATTATAATATGCGATTCTTTGGATTAGCCTAACCTTTTTTTAATTGCTTTAATGACTAGCAATTTCGTATTTTCCCAATCACCGGTTAATTCCCGTTTGTCATTTAAAAATGAAATGGTTTTTTCATCGCCAACTCCTCGTAAGGTCGAATCAAACTTTTACTTTTTTCCAACTGCCTCTTGAAAATAGCCAAAGCGTGAAGATTCCGACTGAGGTTTCAGAAATAAATACTCCCCAGAAAACTCCTGAGTGTTGCCAACCGCTGGTAATTGCTAAGTAATAAGAGAGAGGTATTTGAATGCACCAGAAAAATACAAGGTTGATTAGGGTTGGTGTTTTAGTATCGCCGGCACCGTTGAAGGCTTGCGTTGAAACCATCCACCAACCATAAACTAAATAGGAATAAGATAAAATGCGTAACCATTGTGAGCCAATGGAAATTACATTTAAGTCGGATGTAAAAATTCTCATGAGTGATTCATTAAAAGTAAAATAGGTAATAGAAACACAAATTAAAAAAAGCATATTGTAAAATCCAATTTTCCAAACGGTAGACTCTGCGCGATCTGGATTGCCTGCCCCGAGATTTTGCCCGACGAGTGTAGCGGCTGCATTTGAGAAACCCCAGGCGGGCATGAGGGTAAACATCATTATCCGTAGAGTAATCGTAGCACCGGCAACTGCTTCACTGCTGATGTTAGCCAGGATACGCATTAGAAAAATCCAAGACGTCATGCCTATTAGCATTTGTCCAATGCCCCCGAGGGAAGTTTGAATTAAATGTAATATAATAGATCCATCCCACGAAATTTCTGAGAGCGTTACTCTGATATGTTTGCCCGCGTTAAAAAGTGTCCATAGTTGAATTAGAACTCCAACACCACGACCAATGGTTGTAGCAATCGCTGCCCCTTCAATTCCAAGTGCAGGAATAGGTCCCCAACCAAAAATTAAAATTGGGTCTAATACCATATTAACCGCATTTGCAACCCAGAGAACACGCATCGCAATTGCCGCATCTCCCGCACCGCGAAAAATAGCATTGATAATAAAAAGTAGGACAATAACAATATTAGTCCCAAGAATCCACTGTGTATAACGATACCCATGTTCAAGACTCCAGGCATCTCCGCCCATCAGCCTTAGCAAATCTTTTGAAAAGAAAATTCCGAGAATTGCAAAAGGAATAGAAGCTAGAACCCCAAGAAAAATAGATTGAATCGCAGATTTTCCTGCCTCTTCTTCTTTCTTCTCACCGATTCGGCGCGCAATAATGGCAGTAACCGCAGTTGCAAGCCCCATCGCAACAGAAAAGAGTAAAAATAAAAACGTTTCACTCAGTCCCACCGTTGCCACAGCGGATGCACCCAATTTGCCTACAAAGTAAATATCCACAACAGCAAATGTCGCCTCCATTACAAGTTCTAAAATCATCGGAACCGCTAAAAGAAAAATTGCCTTATTTAAGCTGATCTTCGTGTAATCTGCTTCCGTTCCTGTGACTGCATCTTTTAAAGCCTGCCAAATAGATTGTTTGGGGGTAATACCGGTTGTTTCGTTATCCATATTACTTAGATAAAAATAATAGCCCAGGAATCAATTCATTATTTTTATAAACGACTCAAAGAACAGGGGTAAACACGGTTTTATTCTTTCCCAAATAGAGGCAAATACCGCTTACTCTCTTAGCCTTGCATCTCCAATCAGAATTCATTTAGTTCGCGATGCACTATGTATACTCCTTGGTTTACTGGTTTGTATAGTGGTTGGTTTACCCATAGAATTTTTGTGACTATAGGAACCACTAAACCAAGGAGTAAAGTAACCAGTATGGATGGGGTATGGAAGTTAAATCCCCTTACTTTGCTGGAGTTGTCAATCGCTTTCGGAGTATTCCCCTTTTTGAAAGGGGATCGTCAAAGTATTTGTTGATAGGAAAGATGGTCACTGAGTGAATTTATTGCGAATGCAATAAATTTGTATCGAACGTGACGCTAATAAGACAAAGCATTGCATCTCCAAGATTTTACATAATATATGATTTCTTCCTATCTAAAACGACTCTTCGTCTACTCTAGAACCACTCTTCGAGCCAAATTTGGCTTCAAGAGTAGTTCTAGGTCAGTTCTAAGTGGCTTGTAGGTGATATCATATCCGTGTCTTCCTACCAAACCGATTCTATTTTTTGCAGAAATAAATTATCATGTTTATAAAAGTATGTGCCAACTACTTCTCAGTTTTTAACTCAGACAAAAGCCAATCTAGTTGTGCTCTCGCATTAGAAATAATATCTGTATATGAAAGAAATTTTACATTTTTTCTTTCATTGTGGGGAGACATCTGTTTATCCACAGTTCCTCCAATGATCCAGATTTGAATATCCTTATTATTAATTACGGAATTTAGATCATCGGTATATTTAATTGCTTGTGCCTCAGCATCCCTTCCAACTTCATCCGAAGGTCTTTTAAATTCAATTAGAAGATACTGTCTTGTTATACTCATTCCAAGAAAGAGGTCAGGTCTTTTGTTTGCTCTTTTTCCAGTGAAAGTCTTATCTAAATAATCCTTAATTGCTACAGCGAGAGTTTTATTTGAAAATATTAAGGAATATTCGCTACCTAAAACCCACAAATTATTTTCCAGTGCCTTATGCATAGTTGCCTCAAGAGTCTTTGGATTTGCTTTTAATAAATCTAATTCATCCAAAAACTGGAGACGATTTAAAGCTTGTCCTGTTACAATAGACATTTCCATAAAACCAAAATCAGAAAGAGCATCAGCAAATTTCTCAATATCACCGTCTCTAGCATCTTCGATATTTCTTATTACATTCCAGTAAGAATCTTTTTCTAATGCATCAACCATAACAGAAATTATAGTATTGACTTTATCCTCTGTCTCACCGTAAAACTTTTCTAAAACTCGTTGCAATGATTTCTCTGCAAATTGTCTTTTGTATTCTGGTAATTTTTGCAGTTCCCGATTTATTTTTTGTTGGTAGCGTAATCTCGCAAGATGCATCTCACTTTTAAAAACTTCTTTCAATGAAGTGGTTAATTCAGACTTAACTTCTTTCTTAATCTCCTCGTTTAATTTACTATTTTCAATAATTGCTCCATTATCTGCTGTTGCAAAATCTTCCAAATCATCAATTATGATTTCCCCAACGATTCGCTTTTTTAATTTATCAGGAATGATTTCATCTTCCTTTAAAAAATTTTCTGGACGACCAACAACTTTATTTCCAACTCTATAGATGATACCTGCATTTTTTACTGGCTTATCTGTAATTGTATAAACTAATTTACCTTTTCTACCCTCTGATAATTCTATTTCCTTTTCTAAAGTTTTTCCTTGATAATCTTGAATTCCAATCCTTTCTTTATTCACATAAATAGAAAGGTCTGCTACTCTGCTATAATCCCAAACTAAAATTTCTTTCAGTTTTTCAGGATTAGGGAAATTGAAATTTTGATTTAATCCTTTAAGTGTTATTGTTGTTCCATGTAGCGTTTTATCACAATTATCCACTTCTGTCTGTAGTTGAACTTTTTCTAAATCATATTTTGCTTTTGCAAGTTCACTTTTAATTATTGTAAGAGTTGTTTGTTTACCGCCAGCACAAGTTCGCACTTCCATTATTTCTGCAACCATAAGTCCCGAGAATTTCCCAATTCCTTTTCGTCCTTTCACACGACGTTCTTTTCCGAGAGTCTTCTCCCCTTTTCTAGAAAATCGACTGCTTGCAATTCTCAAATATTCAGAGCGAAGTTCCTCTTCTTTCATTCCAGTTCCATCATCAACAATTGTGATAATAGGATTTTCCGTCATTGGTTCCGGCAATGTTACGCGGATTTCATCTGAATCAGCATCATAGGCATTATCCACAAGTTCTTTAATCGCATCCTCAGTAGATTTATATGTCTCACCTAATAGTTCTGCCAATTTAGGATCAACTTGAAAGTTTGAAGTTCTGCTCATTGATGTTTAAGTATCCTTACAGCTAACAACGATTTGTTAGTCTTACTGCTAAGTCAATCTATAAAAAGATTCAAGAATGCTTGAGCGCAATCTAGTAAAAATGAATTGACTGATTTCTTTATTATCATTCCTATAGAGCCATGAAGATTAGAAGACTTAAAATTGTTGGCTATAAGGTAATTGATTATTTGGATTTGGATTTTACCGATGCCAATGGAAAAACTTTAGATACAATCATTTTTGCTGGGTTAAATGGTTGTGGTAAGACGACAATCTTGGAAGCGATTCAATCTGTGTTCTCAATAAGAATCCACAATGATAATAATACAATTCTACCTAATGAAATTTCTATAGAGTTTGATCTAACAAATAATATTGAGTTCCAAAATAAATTTTTAGAAATGCTTAACTATGCATTAAATAAAATAATATTTCCGGAAAATTTAAATGAAAATACTGTTTCTCAAAAGAAATTTATTGAGAAAACTATTTTATCAGTAAAAAAATCAAATACATTTACTGTATCATATACCTCTTACGGTAAACAGTTCCGAATAAATGATTTCGTTACTTTTAATTATCTTTCATATTTAATTACTCAACTTGGATTTAATTTTACATTTATACCATCTGAAACTTACATGTCGAAATTATGGACATACCCAAAGGACGAAATAAAAGATAAAGGTATTATAAAGGAAGAAATACAATCGAGGAAAGAGGAGTTTTTTAGGACTATTGATTTTGATGAGGATAAAACTTTAATTAAAAGTTATATCATTAATGAATTTCTTCAGAGCGTTATAATGGATCAAGACACTATTCCGCGAATTACGATGGGAAAAATTATAGATAAGATAAATAAAATTTTCCAACATATTAATTTAAATACTACCCTAACTGAAATAGACACAAAAGAAATTAAATTCAAAAGTTCCAACGGTCAAATTATAACAATTGATGGACTCTCTAGTGGTGAAAAACAATTATTCTACAGGTTTGTTTACTTACAAACATTAGAAATACAAAATAGTATCATCATGGTAGATGAACCTGAAACATCTCTACATCCGATGTGGCAACAACAGCTTGTAAAACTCTATCAAAGCATTGGAACAAATAACCAGATAATATTGGCTACCCACTCCCCTCATATTTTAGCATCCGTTAAACCCGAAAATATATTTCTATTGAATGTAAAAGATTCTAAAATTGAAGCCATTCATTTGAAAGATACAGACCTAAAAACAAAAGGTGTTGAGACAAATAGAATTTTAAAAGAAATTATGGGTGTTACAAAGCTCATGGATGAAGAAACTTCTGCGGATATGATAAACCTAAATCAATTCATTGAAACGGATAATTTTGATAAACCGGAAGCTATAGAGGTTTATAATCGTTTGCTTACAAATTTAGGTAAAGAGGATTCTTATATTGTTAGTGTGGACTTCGAAATTGTAATGCGAAAAAAAATGAGAGAGAAAAAACTAAAAGCAGTAGTATGAGATACATTGATAAATCTGAAAAGTTTGACCTACTGGATAAGTATAAAGATCTTCATAAGGAACTTCAAAAGCCTTGGGATGAATTTAAAAATCCAGATAAAACGGTTACTCATAATTATATTCTTAGAACACAAAAATATCTCTGTGCTTATTGCCAGCAAAAACTAAGAGAAAGAGATAACTCCTATTCTTTTGGTCATTTGGAACATATAATTCCGAGGGATGAAAGTAAAGAGTTAACTTTCGATTATTCGAACTTAGTTGTATGTTGCCAGGGGTTTGACATTGAAGAGTATAGAGAGAAAATCAAATCGGGTGTGATTAAGAGAAGTGAAGAATTTTGTGCTCCGAAGAAAGGATCAGAACATAATCAAAATCTTTTTTTAAATCCTGTCACAGTAAAAGATATTGAGGATTACTTTGATTATGCAAGTGAACTAGACGAGAATGACCCACGAAATAAGAGTTATTTAATAATTCCAGATAAAACTAAAGCAAATGAAGATAAAAGTAAAGCTGATTACACTATTAACCTCATGCTTTTAAATCATAAAATTTTAAAAAAGATGAGGGCAAAGCAGTATGAAGTGGTTGCTAATAAAATTCGCGAATGCAAAAATAATCAAGTCCAAATAGATGAGTTTCTGAATAATTTACTGGATAAAGAAAGTAATATTTTCCCAGCATTTTTCTCAATGTTAAAGAAAGAATTTAGTGTGTGGCATAGTTAAACGATGAATTCTTTCATTGCAATTCCGAATATGAGGGAAATTTCAGTTGAATTTATCACTAAAACAAAGAAACGGAACGCACTCAAGCACATACAAACAAAATAAAGAGGAAATCGAAAAAGAAATTTTAAGCAACTTGAAAGATTAATATGACAATGAACTCCAACACCCACACCATTAGGGGATAATCGCATATAGCCTAGACTCAGATTCCAGGAATAGAAACAAACGACTATTTCTTTTTTAAAAATTCTATGATTGCGATGATAAAACTGACTACAGCGGTTACTGTTAGAATCATATCAATGACTGGTTTAACAAAGTCATAGGTTTGCAATAGTTCTTCGTAAGATTGAGAAAATTATATATAAAGAACAGACTACAGTTATTAAGGACATTACAATAGTATATACACTCATACCTGAATTATGTATAAATTTAGAATCCAGTCAAGCTAAAAAATACATACTTTTACACAGCCCTACTACCAATCAGCCCCTATACATCAAAACACCAACGGTATATAACCAGTTTCCCCCGGAACACTTCCGAATAGAGTTAAATCTTGATTCTTCCAGGCAAGCTTTGCGGCATTGATTTTATCTTTAGAAGACGATACAAAATTCCAATCAATAAAACGCTGCTCGGGAAAATTCTCTCCGCCGAAGACAGAAATAATAGAGTCTTCGTTAGATTCGATTTCTAATTGATCTGTCATTTCTGGTAAAATGAAATTAGGCGCATGGATGACTTCTCCACTTTCTGTTTTTAAACTTCCACTCACAAGATAGATTCCTAGTTCCATTTGATTGGTTGGAATGGAAATTTTCTTTCCTGCTTTTAGTCTTATATCTAAAAGAAGTAGCGGGGATTGTATCTTTGTCTTTGCAACTTTACCGAATAGATTTCCGGCTAATAAGCGTATATCACAACCATCCATTTGAAATACAGGAAGTTCGCTTTCTTCTATATGTTGAAACTCAGGTGGCATATCTTCTTTATCCGCAGGAAGTGCAACCCAGAACTGAAGACCATGCAAAGTAAATCCAGTTTTTTCTAAGTTCTCATCGGATCTTTCGGAATGGGAAATTCCTCTCCCCGAAGTCATCCAGTTGATTTCATTTGGACGAATCGCCTGAACTACTCCTGTGCTGTCTCTATGTACAAGTGAGCCTTCAAACAAGTAGGTTACTGTTGATAAACCGATATGCGGATGCGGTAGGATTGCAAGTTTCTTACCCGCAGGAATTTCTTCCGGTCCCATATGATCTAAAAAAACAAAGGGTCCAACATTTCGCTTCTCCATTCTCGGAATTACGCGGAGAACGGTTGTTGTTCCCAGGCTAACTTTTTTTGGAGGTATGATGAGTTTGGTTTTAATCATCCTTAATTTTTTATCCGTGTTTATCTGTGTTCATCCGTGGTAATCCTTTGGAATATCTTCTCTTCCATCAGAGTGTTTGGCAAATCGTCCTTTGCCCCTAGCATGAACTGGCTCGGAAGAATCCCAAGACCAACCACCAAACTGAGTTGTCTGAAAGTCTCTAAATGCTTCTTGTATTTCTTGATTCGTATTCATCACAAAAGGACCATACTGCACAACGGGCTCATTGATAGGTCTTGCCTGCAAGAGTAAAATCCGAGCCTCCCCTTCTCCATTTTGTATCACAACATCTTCGTCCGATACTAATTCTAAGCTGTGATAGGATAAAATTTCTTCCTCTGCGATTAATAAGCTATTTCCCCTATAAAAATAAATACTTCTATTTACTCCAGCATTTGTAGCGGGTAATATCCATTTGGCATTACTCTCCATCTTAATCACAAAAATCGCAACTGAATTCTTTGGATCTGCCGCCCACGAATCAGGTGGAGGGGGAGGTGGTTGTAACCCGCCCAATTTTCCAGCAATAATATCTACTTCCGTAATTTTTCCATTTTCATCTTTAGATTTGTATCTAGGAATAGATTCATTCCATAGCATCGTAAAGTGAGGCTTCACAAACTTATTCGCTTTGGGTAAATTTAACCAAATTTGAAAAAGTTCGAGCTTATTGTCCTTATCCTCATTTACTAATGGAAACATTTCTGCATGTTGCACACCCGCACCAGCAGTCATCCACTGTGTATCGCCAGCAGAATAACGCCCCACTGCTCCCATTGAATCAGAGTGATCTACAAACCCAGATTGCACAACGGTTACTGTCTCGAAACCTCTATGAGGGTGATTTGGAAATCCTGGAATTTTTTCTCCGTGATACATTCTCCATCCATCTTTTACCTGGAAGTCTTGTCCTATATTACGTCCTGCTAATGTAGATTTTTCAGGTCCCATAAAAGAATTTCCCTTTGGATAAAAATCTTCATGGTGTACACAAAACAAAAATGGATCTAAAGTCTCCCATTGAAATCCCATTCGCTTAGTATTCTTAATGATTTGTTTACTCATTCTTATTCCCTGCCCTGTATTTTCTTTATCGGATTTACTTACTTTCCCAGATAGCTTAAATAATAAAGCAGGAATAGAAAAGACGCCCAATCCAATTAGAAATTTTTTTAAAAATTCTTTTCTAGTTTTCATAGTCTTTAGTCTGTTTTAATTTAATAGACTTGTTGCGAAATTAAATGTCAGTTCGAGCGTTAGTCGAGAACTACAAGTGCTCTAAGCCTTTATTTTATAAGCAGTTCTCGACTAACGCTCGAACTGACATTATTCACTATTATGAATTTTGCAACAACTCTA
>JANMOF010000031.1:0-14695 GCA_031368925.1 Leptospiraceae bacterium | reverse complement strand
AGTTTTCGCAGAATATTTTTTTGTAAATCAAATCACTTTGACTTCTGCTAGGATAACCTGGAAATGCAATGTCTCCGCACCTGGTATTGTTCTTTATGGAATTGGAAATTTTAATCAGAGTCAGTATACATTTCTAAAGAGTGAATATCAAACTGTTGTGCTTTCCAATTTAACATCTTCTTCTACCTATCTATACCAGGTATTCTGTGGAGATGTAAAACTGAATCAAAGAAGCTATCTATTTACGCAAGTGGTACCGCAGAAATTTACAACGCTTACCCCACCACCTTCAAACTCTCAGTTATACAATAGAGGTATATGGCTATTAGGTGGAATTGGCTCAGATAGTCAGCCTGTGAAACAAGTTGATTTATTCGATCCAGTCACGCTTACCTTTACTGCAAATATTACTAATATCCCCACACCAAGAGCTTATGCGCAAATAGTTTCTCATAAAGGCAAAATCTATGTGATTGGTGGAATGACTAGAGCAAGCTCTTCTTCTAACTATGTTGCAAGCGCGATTGTCGAGCAACTAGACCCTCTTACTCTCACCTGGACAACGATGGCTTCTATGTCGTCTCCCTTGCAGGGTGGTGTGATTGGCTCTGTCGGAGAAGAAATTGTTTTAATCGCCGGAACAACTACAACGGATATGACAACAGGTACAATTTTAAATACTGTCTACAAATTCAGACCGGACACAGGAACAAATGGAACCTGGAGTGCTCCTCTTGTATCGGCTAATACTATATTTGCCCGTGTAGACATGGGAGGCTGTGTTATCCAGGGGAACTTATTTTTTACCGGCGGTAGACTTTATTCGGATGGATCACTTCTTGCGACTACAGATGCCTATGTTACTTCTTCTAATTCTACAACCTCTACTATTGAAGCTTCTAATAGTCTAGCCCGTGCAGGAATGGCTACTGCTTGTTACCGTCCTTCTGGAACCGATCCATTTCCTCTCGATAATGCAGGAATACTTGTCGCTGGTGGAACTACTTTACAAAACGTAGTTCAACCACCTTCTTCCATTACATCCACAGACCGATATGAATTTATGAAAGTTGGAACCGGAACAAACTCATTTAGCACAGGACCTAGTTTACCTGCTATGGTCTATGCACCTGCGATGGAAATTTCTTATGACAATCGAAAAGCTTATGTATTTGGTGGGGCAACCGATATTAACCTCCCGACTACAACTATTTATTCCATCGGTCTTTCTGATCCTACTTCCGGTCCCTGGACTACGGAAACAGTTAAAATGCCTACAGCTCGCTTTGCCCACAAAGCCGTGATTATAAACAGATGAAGAAACTAATATTCATTAGTCTTATCTTTATTACCTCGCTTTTTTCACAAGAAGAAGTTCGAGAAATAAATTACCAATCTATTAAACAAACAATTCAATCTGGAAATTTAGATAGAGCATTACTCGATGTAGAGGAATTACTAAAAGAGAATCCTGGAGATGCTACCCTTGCTCTTTACCAGGCTGAAATCTGGCTTGATAAAGGAGAAAGACTTTATCAAAAGAGAAAATACAAATCTGCTTTTATAGAATTTGAAAAAGTATATAAAGTATGGAGTAACCATGCTTTTGTGCGCCAAAGATACAACGAATTAAAAGACAAATCACCTCTAATGGATTACCAGGAAGAAAAATCAAAATCAATTTCCTTGGTTCCGATTGGGTTACAGGGAACAGGCAGTCCACAAGTAGCTACAAACGACAATTCAGAAACAACAGGCAATGTAAATACAGATAGTTCAAAATCGAATCCTGATGAAGAATTAACATGGAAAAGCCTTCCTCCTAAAGAACAGATTTTGTATAAGCATATTATTCGTTTAGAAAATTTATTGGTTATTACGGTTTTTATATTAGGGGTAATAAATATTAGCCTTTTGTATACAATAGCAAAGAAAAAGTGAAGAGGAAAAACAATGAATCTAATAAATAGCTCAGAGCGTAGAACGAGAGTAAAAAAACCGACTTCACTAATTGTAATCAGTTTACTTCTAATTCTTTCACCGATATATAACTATTACCTGCAACTTTTTATTCGAAACCTGCCTGTGAACTGGACAAACATTTCCTCTATTCGCTTTACTACTCTTGAAATAGCCTTTTTAACACTACCTGTTATCTGTGGAATCGGGTTGTATTTAATTAAAAAATGGGGATGGTATTTGTTCATTTTATATTCAATGGTTCTGATTCTATTCAATATATATGCTACGATTGTAAATCCGGTTAAGTTTAATTTTTATTCCCTCTTTGAGTCTACGATTATTTTTTTAGGAGCTGTATACTTTTTGAAGAAAGATATTTCTGCACCTTATTTAAAAATGTACCCGAGAGGTTGGAGAGGAGAAAAAAGAAAGCCTATTCAAATTCAAGTATGTATCAATGGAGTAGACCGGCTAACAAAGGATATATCCGAAGCAGGGTTTTATGTTGATTGGAATGATACTCCATTTGAAATCAATGCAGAAGTCGCAGTAGAAATTGAAACCGAAAGAGATAAACGGTTATTTGTCGCTGGAGTTGTTAGAAAAGACATGAATGGAGCAGGCTTTGCCTTTCGAGGATTAAGTGATAATGATAGTAAATGGATTCAAAAATTAATTCAAGTGAATAATCAATAAAAAGTAATTGGAAATTTTGAGGATTGGGTCATGGTAAAAAGAAAGCTATGGATATTCTGCATAGAAGAAAACAAGCTTAATTTAAAATTCGAACTAGAATTAAACCAATATAAAAAATTATTGTAAGAATTGGAAAATATTTTTCAATTCGAGTAAGCCTTATATAATTATTTTTGTCCTTTTCTATTTGCCATTCTCTGTCATAACAAGGAAAAGGTAAACTTTGTTCCATTTCATGAATTACCTTGAATTTTAATTTATTAAGTTCCTTATATGAATTTATATTGTAATACCATAAAATACATAATAAAGTACCTATTAATACTAGTAACCAAGAAGCCAAATTTATTGAATCGGATGAAAGTTTTAAACTCAATAAAAATGTAATAAATGAAATAAGAGCTGTATGTATAGATATATAGAATCTATTTACCTGATCTCGACGAGCACTAACTCTATCAGCCATTTCAACATACATTTTATATTGCTCTAGAATATGTTGGTTAAAGTTTGTTCCGTATTTTTTTCTATCCATAGTTTCAATTAATAAAATCTAACTTTAAGTATTCAAGTCAAAAAAATAACTAACCCCACATTGACCTATTTTTTATAGAATATACTTGCGGGTTTAATATAAGAGAAACTTCGTTCTTATCCCAAAAATAGAATTTCTTTTCTAATATTGCTTTATTTAACTCATTTAGATCTTCATAAATTTGTGCAGATTGATTAAACGCGACAATGTATTTTTTTTCAAATAATGAGTCAAGCAGTCTATTTAAAAATTCTTCTGTAATACCAAGAGACATTACTAAACTTTTAAACTTTGAATATTTAATATAGCTTCCGTAATGATCTTTCTGCAAGTTATGAAATAATGTTTCGATGAAAGGAAACTCTGCCTTCATTTCCGCTAATAAATTATTATGTAGGAAAATTGTATAGGCATCAATAGCATAGCTCACATCAAGATCATTTACTTTTTTATTTCCATTATTAACTGCTGACTCAAAAAGTTTACTGAAGAAAAAAATAAAATCCCGAGGTCTCTTTACTAAAAACTTTGACAATGACTCATACGTATTTTGTTTTTTCTCTTTCTTGAAATCGAAATATTCTTCCCAAATTTTATTTATTTCACTTTCCTTTTTATCTAAAACAAAAAGGAATCTTTTTTCGATAATCTTGCGTAATAATATTGGATGAGCTTCCCAATCAATTTCAAAGCATCTAGTTACTAGTTTATCTCGTTCTCGTGAAAACTTTAAAATGAATTCAAAAATGTCTTTACGCAAAAAAATGATAGTATAGACTTTCTTTTTTTCCTTTTTATTGTCGACTAACTCATTAATAATTTTATCCGAAAATTCTAACAATCTCAGGATCATTTCGCCTTGAAGCTGTAAGTCATTTTTTGAATCCCAAGCTTTATCAAGATTATCCGCTAAAATACTGACTTGGTAAGAACTTCTATTTTTGAAATAATGCTTAATGATATTAACTAAATCTGTTAAACATTTTTTATGCAACTCATCAATAATTTCTGGATTTGCATGTATAGTCTTACCTTCGAGGTTATCATTAAGATACTTTATTGCACCAAAAAAATTAAGGGAAAGAATATTTTCATTCTTTTCTTTAAAGTCTACAATATTCATATCTGTTTCAGAATAATTAAATCCAGGCAATTTAGATTTTTTTTCAATCTTTTCATAAATACACAATAAAAGTTTAGAGTAAATTACAAATTTCCAAACAATATAGTAAAAGTTTCTTTTTGAAATTTCACTATTATGAATATTTTTAAAAGCTACATTTTCTAATAATTCATCTGAATCCGGTTTTAAAATGACATTATAATTAATCTCTTCTTGCTCAAGATCCTTTTCTAATTTAATAAATGTTGCAGATTTACCCGATCCTTTTCTGCCTACGAAGATTGTTATCGGTCGATCAAAGGCTTTTTTATAAGCATCTGTCTCAACAAAATAATGTATAAGATTTTCCTTCTCGTCTTCAGCAATTTCAATTCCTAAACCTAGTTTCAGAAGATTATAAGTAATTTCATTATCAGTGTTTGTAATTGCCGTAGTGCTTATTAAATTTAGTTTCTTACTTCGATTGATCCAACCTTCAACTTTTTTAATACAATCTGAAGAACCTCCATATTCTATTAAAATATCATGATAATCAATTGGAGCTTTAAAGGGTGCAGGAGCTATTAATAATACTTCTTTTCCTAACGCTAGTGCAACACCGGCAAAAAAAGAATACTCAGCATTATGTAATAAATAATCTTTCTTATCAGCACCGAGTAAATGAATTATAACAGCCTTTGCTTTATTGATATTTTTTACATACCACAAAAGTGTTTGATAAACTACTTCAGAATTATCTAAGGTAATAATTTTATAATTGACACTTGAAAAAAAATTGCTAATGGATATAGATGCCTGATTTTCAATTTTACTAGCTATATGTAAAATATCACCAGAATTTGATTCCTTTTCGTCTAAATTTAAAAAATTTGCTAGAAAATTTTTTGTTTTTTGCTCTTTACTTTGCAATTCTTTATGAATTTGCTTTGACGAGCTAAATCTTGTAAAACCCAAATTATTGAATATTTTAATTGATCTATATTCTTCTAATTTTCCTGAAACTGAATCGTTTAAAAAAACTAAAAGATCTTTTCTTTTTCCGATCGCGTAGCCTAATTCAAAAATAACATTATGGCTTATAAAAGTCAAATCACAAGCAAAAAAAGAACACTTCTCAATCTCATCAAGTACTATCTTGCTTATAATTTTGCCGTTTACATTTAAGTCTTCCCATGAAATGGCAGTAGATTGGTTTGTATAATTATTGTATTCACTTATAGCAGCTCTTATTGCTTCAATATTCTCTATATGTCCCGATTCGTATGCAAAAAAAATATTATGATTTTGTTCCATTTGATTGACATTAATACAAAACAAACATATAGTCAATATTTTTATTCCTAAATATAAGAGTCTAATGTTATCCCCTGAAAAAATTTTAAATTCTGATTCAAATATGGCGAAACCGAAATAATTTTATTTTTTCCATTTATCCTTCAATATCTTACTTGGATTCACAAATTTATTCAAATAAAATCTTTCAGTAGTTTGTATATTCTCATGCCCGAGAGCAATTTGCGCAGTGCCTACTCCCTGTTCGTCGGTCAATGCCTGCCCGACAGTATGCCGGAATGCGTGCGGATGACCGGACTTACCGTGTAATGTCTTTAATCCCCATACCTCGACGATACTCTGTAATGCACGCGTTGTCATAGGATGACGTTCTGGATTTGCATTCGTCGGGATTGTGAGAAAAAAATAATCGTGTTTAATTGCGCATAATCTATGATAGTCTTTCACATACCTGATTACCTGGTCTGATAGACCTATGAATTTAACTTTCCCTCCCTTGGCGAGATATTTTAAAACATAATCCCCCTGGGGAGTTTTTTCTACATCGGAAAACTTGGCTTCTACTACTGCGGCAGCTCTAAGACCGGTAGCCAGGAAGAATTCGAGTATTGCCCTATCTCTAAGATCCTTTTCATTGCGCAAAATACCATGTAACTTCTTACGAAACGCAAAAACAGCACTATCAGAAAATCCTTTCCCGAGAGCCTGGCTTAAATCACTATCTGTTTTACGGCTTTTACTCTTACCCACATATTCCGTTACTTTTTTCTTCTGCCATACCACATATTTATTATCGACTACCAAACGCAGATTCTTTCGTATTTCATTGCTATTTTCAACTTCCGACTTGGATACAGAATTCGGAAGTTGGAGGATAGATTCAAAGCATTTCTCCTATCCGATCGTAATTTTCTGGTCAGAGATAGTAATTGCATTCTTACAATTTTTCACCGTGCAATTATAAAATGTCATTGTTGCTAAATTCAAATTTGATTTAAGTGATAAAGTATTATTTAAAACCATAATACTAGTAGATCCAAAATGCATATCTAAATGATCAACTTTAATTCCATTCGGCGGATTAAGAATTAATCTTAAAGCAACTAAGTCTTCAGAACTTTTAATTTCAATGAATGTTTTCTTATCCTTTCTATGAAAAACAACATCCCAGGCTTCCGAATTAATTTTGAATTCATTGTTTATAATATCGAAAATTATCTTTTTATCAGAATCATAAAACTTTGCTGTTAATAAAAATGGTGGATAAGGTTCTCCCGAATTATTCGGTATAATTTTTATTAACACAATATTATCTATGACCAAGACATTTTGACAGTTCAGAAATTTCGTGTCACCAATCTCAAGTTCTAGATTGTTATAAAAATCAAATTCCCCAAGGGCATGACCTTCTTGTTTTGAATACGGCTTACGCATATGCATTTTAATTTTTTCTTTTGACCACACTCCTCTTGTAACATTATCATGACAAGCTCCACAAAGCAAAGTAATGCAATTAGGATCATGAATTGTTGCTTCTTCAAATGTTGGATCAACATGCTCGTATTGGTAAAATGCATTTCCGCAAACGACACAGCTAAAGTAAGAATTTTTTCTAATTTTTTTCTTAATGTTAGGATGTATTTCTCTCGGAAGTCCGTTCTTATTTTTCTTCATAGGTTTTGATTGCTATTTTATTAGAGTCAATTTTATTAAAGCATTCTTTAATACTGTATTATCATTTCTATGTTTTCAAAATAAAATTGAGTAATATAACATTATACTACCAATCGCAACTTTGTAGAACTAAAATATATTTCATTCAATTCTTTTTCCCGTATAGCAAGAATCTTTGACAAGTCGCTCTTCGAATATTTTAATTCTTTTATATAAATATCAATTATCTCTAAATTTAATGTTGGAATTTCTTTTGGAATATTAATCGGTTCATTAATATGATAACCTTTTTTCATAAAATTAGTTCGCAAAAATTTATACTGGCTATCCGTTATTACCTTATCCTTTCTCGCTCGCTCTAAAATCGCACCCATAGAAACTTTCCAATAAGCTTTCAAACTAGACATTTTTTGTAAATCTAGATTCATTAAAAATGGCTTAACTTCTTTACTAGGCATTAAAAATTCAGCAGCAAAAGAATTAGCCTCTTTTTCAATATCAATTATTGGTTCAGGAATAGACTGCTTATGCATTACAATATGACCAAGCTCATGAGCAATCGTAAACCGCATCCTATCCCCTGGCATTTCAGGATTATAAAAAATTACTGGAATTGATTTATTTAATAATACGCTAGCACCGGAAAATTTAGACACCTCAAATCCTCCCAAAGGAACAATTATAATTCCAGCATCCTCTAAAAGTTTCGTCAAATTTATTATAACACCATCACCGATATTCAAAACTTTTCTGGTATAAATGGCAACTTCTTCAGGTGTATATTCTTCAGTAGTTAGAAATTTTATTCTATTCTCTGTAAATTCAATTGGTTCAATTAAAGTTCGAATATGATTTGATAAAATATTTATTTTCGCTTTTAAACCATTTTCTTCTACCTTCGAAATATTTTTTTTCTTTCGAAAATGGTTATGTAAGTCAATATATTGCTTCGAATTGTTTAAATAGAAAAAATCTTTCGGATATTCTAATATCGAGCTTAATTTATCAAGATTAGCCTCAGATAAATTTATTAAACCAGATTCAACTTTTGAAATACTGCCTTGTTCAATTTCTAATAAATCTGATAGCTCTTTTTGAGTAAGAAATCTTGATTCTCTCGCCAAGGAAATCATTTGAGGATTAATTTCTTTTTTATCCTGATGCAACATCTTTATTAACAATCTCTTTCTTGAGTCTAACTCTTGGCGTCTTGGTATTATCCGCACTAACAGTTTCAATTGTAAAGATAGACGGTATGGTTTGCTCTTCATTTAGATACACATACCAATGGTTATTTTCAATTCCTTTGGGAGATGCTATGAATGGATAATCGAAATTAGTCCTTGTAGAATCTGCAATATAGCCCGCATGTAAATTTGTTCTCAAATCATCGAAAAGCAATTGTTCTTTCTGATTAACAAACAATAGTAATTGTTTTGTTTTTATTCCAGATGCTAATTTCTTTTCATTTAATTTTTTAAATTTAACAATCACTGCATCGCCTATTAGAAGCAGGAAAAGCCCCTTCTTATCATAGATATGAATTCCAATTTCATTAAAAAACTTTGATTTTACTTCGGAGATAATATAGTCTCTTATAATATTAGCAATCGTTCTTGTAGAATATTTATGACTCAAACCTGAATCCAAGTGATCTAGCTTGTAATTACTAATCGCTTTTTCAAAGCATAAATTTAATTTGAGTTTATAGGGTTCAATCAATCGTAAGACTTCTTCTTCAGTTCGCATTTAGTTTTCCTTAAAAATTGGGGCAATATATAAAAACAACAATGCATTTTATGGAAAAAATGTCAATAAATATTCCTAAAATTATTCCTACCTTTTAAAGGGCGAAAACTCCGTATGTAGTTCTTTACCGGATTGGAACTCTTTTGTTGTAATGCAATTGAAATCTTTAAATTTGCTTGTTTTTAAAATTACGTTGATATTAGCCTACTTTTTGAACTTCCGAAAATCTAGACAAAATCGGAAGTAGAAATACTGCGTAATTGGGGGGTATATGAGAAATACAGCAAAAGTCATCGACCTGGATGTTTTAAGAAAACGATCCGAAAGAAATAAAGCCAGAGAGAAGAAAAAAGAAAGAGACTTTCGGAATCGTGCCCTCTTTGAATTTATGCTTAAGACCGGTCTTCGCGCTCAGGCTATTGTTGACGCTAAGTTTTCGAATCTTATCAAATCTCCTCAGGGAGAAATTATTTTGAGATATGGAAAGAAAGGCGGTGAAGATGCGTTAATCGGTATAGGTGACAAACAGAATACTAAGCTTTTAGACTATATCAAGGAATATCATCATTTTGCTGGTGTCCAATCCGATTATTTTTTTCTTTCTCTTCCAACTAATGCTAGAGCGCATACTCCTATTACTACGCGTGGATTAAAGAACATCATTAATACCTGGGGTGTAAAAACGTTACGCGATAAAAAAGTTCATCCTCATGCAATGCGTCACACTAACCTACAGAAAATTTCAGATACCCATGGATTAGGTTCTGCTCAGAAAGCTGCTGGTCATAGTAATATAAAGACAACGAGTAAGTATTACACAAAGAATTATGTGAACTCTGCAAATATGCTCGATAAAGAATGGTAAAAATAATTTTCTTGAAGGAACTTTCCTAACTCAAAAGCACTAATATTTGATTGCTATACAATTTTCAGCAAAAATATGATTAGATGAATATGATCAAGAAGAGATGGGTAGTTATTTAAATTAACTAGATTTGTCCTTATCCGCTAATAAATCTTTAACCATTATTTTATTTGCTGGATTTGAATTTACTAGTATAGCCAATTGATTTGCAACTGCTCTCTCGCGGGCTTTATCTATAGCTGTGTCAAATATGCCAGAATGGCAATTAAAAGGGGTTGTTCTTTTATCTTGCTCTATTCTTAAAATTACTTTTTTTTTAAACTTTTGGTCTATATAATCTAGTGTTATTTTTTTATTTAGAATAATGTAAGCATGCGTTGGTCGGATTCCACCATTTTGAAATTTCTTCGATAGAAATTCATGAATTTGCTTCAATTGGTCTAATTGGTTTTTGCAGTTAGAATAATACTCTAACCAATTTACTGACAAAAACGGTTCATTTTCTCTAAGTAAAAAAGCAGTTCCTTCAATAACTCCAGTATCTGGGTTCATTTTAGCTGGCGAACAATGCCTTGAAACATGATGCTCTGGCAGTATTTCACTCATTAAAAAAATACTCTATCATACCTTGAAAATCTGTATTACTTTCATTCAAAAAATCTTTTAGGTGATAATTTGAAAAAATACCATTTAAACTACCGTCTCCTTCTGATGAAGGTAAAGTATAACTTACAGAAATAAGTCCTGCGTCTTCAAATGCAATTATCAAACTCCTCTCACCTTTATTCCAAACAATCTGCAAATTTCCATCATTCGCCAACTCAATTGAAGGTATAAAAGATGATACATATCTCTTAGAAAAAAGCACAGAATATTTCAAAGATTCTTCTTTTATAGGAATTTCATCTGGTTCAAGGACAGATGAAATATAATCGATCTTTTTAATGAAATACGATGCAAGTGATTGCACAAGATTGTCTTCAATATATCCTTTAATTTCATCCATATTTTTTAAACTGGATATTCTTTTCGCAAGAAAATCATAATCAAAGGTGTTTAATTTTTCATAAATATGTTCGAAATGAGAACCATAGAGTTTTCTAACATCTAACACACCTACGGTTCCTTGTAATTGCATTTTAAATTGTTTTTTGGTAATCCTAGAATAGGCATTATTTATGAAAATATAAGTTAAACTATCATCTAAAGATTCTGAATCGTTTATAGATCTATCTAAAATTTCTGAATTATTTTGTATAAAGTCTGTATACTTGAAGGCGTCTGGCATAAAATCTTTACTACTAAAACGATCAGGTTCAGGTATTAAGAATGCTTTTGATTCATGTTGAATTGGAAGACCAGATATATTTGTATGTCGCTTACCGCTTACAACAAGTTGGTATTTAGTTTTTGGTATCATCTTGGTAGCCCTCTCATAAACTGACTAGGTTGAATAAAGGAGACTTTATCTTCATTTTTCAGAATATTATCCATTGCTGCTAAATTATTTTTAATTAAAATCTCTAGCTCTTTCAAGTCGTTTCTATATAGAGAAAAGTAAATTTCCTTATCACTCAATTCACCATTGTATTGAATTTTTAAAGTGAATGTAGGTATGAAAGAAAACAATTCATTTTCCGTTGTAGTAACCGCCCGTAAATCAACGAATATTCCTGCACTCTCGAAAATATTTTTATGATCTATGCTAATAGCTTGCGATTTAACTAAAAGAAATAATCCTCTTTTTGAACTAATAAGACCTGAAAAAAAATTCAACATTGAATCGAATTTTTCTTTAGGAAAATCTTCTGCATTAAGGGAATTAAAAATATTCGAAACAAACGTATTAATTGGTAAAGACTTCAGTGCTAGATACGTAGTTAATAAATTAATAATCACTCCGACCATTGCATCTATATTTTTATCTTCTATAATATTTAAAGCTTTAATGGAGGTTTTAAGTTCAAAAAAAGATTGTACTATCATATAATCTACCAATACATGTAATAATAATTTTTTATCATCATCAGGCAAATTAATTAAGGTATTTAAGGGCTCTTGGGCATACTCAGGAATCCTTACTAGTGCAGGGAGAGATTCGTCTTCCATTTTATTCGATTTTCCTTAATTGTAAAATTTACTAATTCCCTTGACCAAATCCAAATATAACTTTAAAAAGCATTGTTGCATATGTAAAAACATTGGCTAACAAAAAACAACCATTTTTTTAGCAACCCCCTATACCCATTAGACTTTTTTTTAATGAAGGTAACGGACTATCAAATTAATTATAAAAGGTTCCATGTCGAACCTTACAATCACCTTTAACATCAATCGGTTCAAGCGAAGGTGCCCCAGCATTGCCGTACTTAATGGTATATTCTATATGCGTTCCATTCGATGCCATTACCTTAGCCATGCAAAATCCAATGTTATGCTCACATTTGCTACATGGAATTTTTGGAACATCCTCTACAATACTTGTGTCCAAAGCTGAAGATGTAATAAATCTACAAAATGAATCATCTTTAATATCAGGATTTTCGGTAGTAACATAAACTTTAGAAGTAGAGCAGCCTCCGGGTTGGGGAGGTTGGCAAGACGGCGCTCCGGTGTATTTCACTCCACATAAAGCATACTTCGATTTTGCAAAACCTTTCGTTTTATCTGAATTCTCTTCTTTGCAAAATAGCCCTGCAAAAATTAAAATAAGAAAGACTATACTTTTTTTCATAATTGCCCCCACTCAAAAAACACAATATCTTTATAAAGAAAACAATAGCAATTCAAAAAATATTATTACTAAAATTTTCTTTTTACCTTAAGGCTATGTTAGTTTAATGTTTAGAAATAAATTCCTTCGAAGCTTTCAGTAGCATTGATTTTGATAGAATTAAAGATAGAATCTCGTAGAGATCATTCTTAGGAAGTAGTAAAAGTATGAACGTTAAATAGAAACCTTGATTTCATAGCTTCAATCTCTACAGGACCGTCGAATTTAATTTTATATTCGATTCCCTTTTCAACAACGATGCCTTCAAATCTTATTATTGGTATATCCCCTTTATTGTGACCATTTTTAAGGTTTAAAGAAAGAATCGTATTTTCAAAATAAAATCCTATCTTCTGCGCCACTTTAGGAAATAGAATTTTTTCGCTATCGGCATCAATTAATATTTTAACTGATATAATTTCTTGAGAAATTCCTTCATGTTTCGTTAAATCTTTTATTTCATAACTTACCATTTCAATAGGTTTCCTCTAAAATTACTAAACTAATAAAAAACATTGTTTTCCCGCAATATCCAATAGCAAGTAAAAAAACCGTTTTCAGTAACCACCCCCACCTTTATTGGTCAGAAGTCATCTTTGCTATTTTTATACTTATGAAAGAAAAAAGTTCAGTATCTATTTGGTTATTAACCAATGCCAGTAGCCATATCGAAGCCAAGGCGATACTTACCACCGTCACCGCTAAAGGTTAGATTTTTACGGATAGTAGCCGCATTAGCCGCAACCATGTCACTTGGGGTAATGTGTAGTTCTTTAGCAGAGTCCAATCGTTCATCAGCATTTGGGAACCCTGTTGCGACACCCGCATCAAGTGAGGCATTGAACGCTTTTATTAGTGAAGTAATCATTTCTGGACGATTAATACCAGATGAAACTAATGCCATCAAATTCGCAAACATCAATCCACGTGCCGTTGCAAGAACAAATTCTGGATCAGATTCATCATTTTCCATAAGCGCCACTAGGATTATTACTTTATCTGGATCTGTAATTGTTTGTGCTTTCTGATTAACACCCCAAATGCGAACCCATTGCTTTTTAAGCTCACCTTCATCAGTATCCTCAAAAACCTGTGTTCGATATACGGACATTTTAGGAACCAAACCGTGAAGATCAGCAGTAAAAAATACTGCATATGGTTCATCTGATGCACTAGATTCGCTCGTTTCCTCAAGACAACGCATTTCCATAAAAGCGATGCGAAACAATTTACTGTTAGCCATAAATTATTCTCCCTTTATTTTCAAAACTATAGAAAAACAATATTATTATAATACGAACAATAGCAAGTAAAAAATCTTAAATTGATATTCCCCTACTCTTTTCAATGCCTTTAGGAAAATTTTTTACTTTTTTTAAACTTAGGATTGTCAATAAAAAATATAGTAACAAGTAACGTCCATGCAATTATTATCGTTGAGAGTGGTTGACTGGAGTGCGATTGTAAATCTTCTGAAAAGAGGATTATTAGGTATGGCGACAAAAGAAGATTTTAGTAAAGTTTTTATTCCAAAAAATTCTTTAGACTCGGCTAACGTAGCATATTTTAATCAACATGGTAAGTTGATGACAAAGGAAAAAATTGCAGAAATAGCTCTTGAGTTTTTTACAAAATTCTACAAAGAAAAATACGATGTCGCCAAATTAAATCAGTCAGTAAAGAAAAAATAATTCGATTGAAGCATAGCTTGACCACTGAGAACGTAAAATGCGTTACAAATTCCTGAATAAAATTTTCATGGAATTATCATCAACATTTTGCGGAAATAGAGCACCTCCTAGCTAAGGCAAAGTTCTCTGCAAATCAATGCAATATTTAGTATAAGAAAACTTATAGTTTTTTCTATAATTCCAACTTCTGAGATGTGTACCGATCTCAGAAGTTCAATAACCAATCCCCTACTACATTTTAAAATGTCCCGAGAAAGCGCAAGGTCTTTCGTCTATGGAACTATTCTTGTATATTTTAACTTAAAATTTTATCTAATTGCTTGGAAATATAATC
>JANMOF010000024.1:0-7030 GCA_031368925.1 Leptospiraceae bacterium | reverse complement strand
ATAGAGTTGTTGAAAAATTCGCTGTCAGTTCGAGCGATAGTCGAGAACTACAAGTGCTTAAAGTCTTTGTTTTATTAGCACTTCTCGACTGCCGCTCGAACTGACATTGTTCATCATTATTAATTTTTCAACAACTCTAATCTAGGTTTTTTTATCCGTGTGCATCCGTGGTAATCTTTATAAATCCCTACTTCTTCTTTAAAATCTCTATGTAATAATCCGACTTCGGCTTATACTGTTTAGCCTCATCGTCCCATTTATAAACTGTTTCGTCAAGGGACAGTATTTCTGCAACGCCTACTAGTTCGTATTTTTCATTTTTGTTCTTTTCAATCCAATCAATTAGATAAGTTTCTGAGTCTTTTAAAATTCCCCATGTGAAGTTTAATTTCTTATTTACATAAACTAAGTAGCTATGCGGATTATTCTCCATATCCTTGACTAAGTTCATTTGCATTTCTTTGCTGTAGGGATGAATTTCCATGAGCGGATACATATAAATAAACCCTGTCGCTGACTTACGCTGTGAATAAAAATAAATCTCTGGCTCAGAACCGAGCACTACAATGCGCTCATCTTCTTTTGTATTTGCCTTAATGTATTCGGAAATTTTAATCGCTTCTTGAAATGGATTTACCCCGTAAATAATTCGCGAAAGTTTAATTGGATTTTCTTTGAAATAATATTCCTTATGCGCTTTAAATCTAAAAATAAAAAGAAAAGCTGCAACGACTAGTACGGTTGTGAGGATAAGGTTAAATTTTCGTAACAGAAGGGTTCGCAGGTATTCAAGCGAGATTCCAAAGTAGATAAACGCAAACGGAAGAAAGGTGATAAAATAATGCTCTCTAAAATAAAGTCCCGGAGTCGTAGTCAAAAAAGAAAATAGAAAAAGTAAAACTAGAAAGATTTTTTTTCGTATCTCTTGCTTCATGAAAAAAGAGAGGGTAATACCAAATCCAACTAATGCCCAAAGAGTCTTATACCCAAAGGTTAAAAGTAAAAATACATTTGTTAGATTTTTTATACCTTCCCCGATTGTCGACATGCCTGCGTATTTACTCGCATATTGAAACGTCCAATACCAAAAACTCGGGAAAACGCCCCATGCATATAAAATTCCAACCGTTAGTAGAAATGGCAGAAGCGTTCCGGCTACTAATAAAATTCCTCTCATTAAAAAATCTTTTAGATTAAATGTTCCTTCCTTCCATTCAGTAAAGCTGTGATATAAAAAATACAACCCAGAAAATAGAATTAAAAAGACTGCCTGTTGCTTCATTAAAAATCCAAAACCGAGAAACAATCCGACTGCAAAGTATTGAATTTGCGTTTTCTTTTCTGTAGCGGTAAAGAGTAAATAGACACCGGGTAATGAGCAGAATAAAAGAAAGTGAGTAGCGTGAGCAGCAAATCCCAGTACGTATGGATTTAGTGCATACACTCCGTATGCCGCAGAAGTAGCAAGTGCCACAAAAGGATTACAGATTTTTTTAACAAATACATAGAGCATTCCAATCGTCATCAGGTTCATAAGCAAGAATCCCATATGAATGCCACGAATCGTTTCTCCAAAAATTCCCATGATGAGCGCATACATCCCATAAGTCCCTGGAAGCTTCATATTGTAAGCAAACTTATAAGGAGGAATTCCATCAAGCAAGAGTTGCCCCATATAGGCATATTCCCCCTCGTCTCTTTCCAGTGGAAAATCTAAAAGCCTATAACGCACAACTGCGACAAATATAAGAACGAAGGATAGTAATATCCAATAAATTCGTTCATTTAATTGTTTACTTGCAAAGAAATCAATACCCGTAAAAAATGAAAACTTCATAGAACGAAAGTAATTTTTCGAATACTTCCTTCAAGTCATTTATTCTCTACAAGTTAGCGAGTTAAAATAAATTCCTTGCTTGCTAGTTCAAGTCGTTTATACATTTCTTCTGTCCAAGGCGGACAATTCTCGCATTCTCGCCGAGACTTCGAAATTCTCATATCATAGGGAAATAAGATTACATCAATTCGACTCCTAGGTGTCTTTGCGGCTAATACAAATAATTCTTCAATTGCCTCATCTCCAATTGCAATGCAGCCTATTGACTTATCTTTTCCATGAATAAATATATTGTCCCCCGGATCATTTCGATTATCCGCCTTTGCTTTTGCAAGATCAAACTCATTTGGATAATTAATTTTTAGCGATAAATGAAATGCACTGTTTGGATTGAAAGCTTCTACTTTGTAAAATCCTTCCGGAATTTGTCCATCCCCCCGTATTAGCTTTGGTCCTTGTTTACCGCTCGTAGTCGTGAAAAGGTATTTTTTAAGTAAATGCAATTTGCCATTAACCTCTACCCAAACTTCTAAAACTTGCTCTTCCTTAAAACCGAGTAAAGTTAGATTTTCTGGCGGATAAGGGATATTATTCTTTTCGAATATAGGAAAAAAAATAGAATCAACTTTTTTCTCATATTGAACAATAACATCCTCTGTCGTTCTTTGTCCTGAAATTAAATGATACAATCTAGAAAATAGATTCATTTTATGAATCCAAAATCCAAGCCCATAAAGTAAGATACTTGCTCCAAAAACCGATCCAATAATTTGCATTTTTTTGTTCATATATTGCCTTATTTATATATCAAAACCTATTTGTCAGGTTAAGAATAAAGAAATAGCTCAAGAAGAAATATATTTGACAGATTCAAAGGACTGCAAGCATCATTTTTCGCATAGGCATAAAAAGTAAATTCAGCCACGAGTTAGCTGCAAATGCCCAATCAAAAAATAATCATTAGCCGCGGTATAATATGAATTTCAAAGATAAGTTCCATTACCTTTATTTACTATTCTCTTTAAGCATCGTTTGTATCCTTCGATTTCATCTAGTCGATATGCCTTTAGAAAGGGATGAAGGTGAGTACGCTTATATGGGACAATTGATTTTGCAAGGCATTCCACCATACAAATTAGCTTACAACATGAAGCTTCCCGGGACTTACTTTTTCTATGCTATCATTATAAAATTATTTGGGGAAACATTCCGCGCAATTCATATTGGCTTTTTATTTGTTACTCTTTTAAATGTAACAGGTATTTATTTTTTAACAAAAAGAATATTAAACGCAAAATCTGCATTATTCGCTTCTGCTGCATTTGGGATTTATAGCTCTAGCTTTTCTGTGGTAGGTTTTGCATTTCATGCCACTCACTTAGTGTTTCTCTTTTTTGTATACGGAGTTTTAGTTTTTCTAGAAGGAATCGAAAAAAAGAAAACATTGTATTTTTTCCTTGCCGGAATTTTATTTGGGCTTAGCTTTTTAATGAAACAGCAGGCTATCTTTTTACTTTTATTTTCCGGTTTTTATTTATTCATAAAAACCTTTTTCTTAGATAAAGAAAAATTGATTTCACAGGTCAAAAAAATATTTACGCTTGGTTTAGGAATTTTTATTCCATTTCTATCTGTTTGCATTTACCTATATTTCAATAATGTATTTTCAGAATTCTGGTTTTGGACGTTTGAATATGCAAGTAAGTATGTAGGCTTAAATTCTACCGGACAGGGATTTAAAAATTTACTTTCCTCCGTCATCGGACTCTATAAAGGGTTTGAACTCTATTGGATTTTATCTGCTGTCGGCTTTCTCATTTTGCCGCTCCTAAAGCTGGAAAGAGAAAAAAAAATACTATTATATAGTTTGTTAATTTTTAGTTTTCTTACCACTGTTCCTGGTTTTTATTTTAGAGGACATTATTTTATTCCATTTCTTCCTTTCCTATGTGTTTTTGCATCGCTGCCTCTTTATTTTTTAGAAGAAAAAATTCCAAACAAATATGCTTCTATTTTTTGTTTTCTAATTTTACTCGTTGGAGTTCGAAACGCAGTTCAGCAGGATAAATCCTACTATTTTAAAGATAGTATGGATAAAATTTCGCGCCTTGCTTATTTCGTAAGTCCATTTCCAGAAGCGGTAAAAATTGCTGAATATATTAAAGAGCATTCTAAAGAATCTGATACAATTACTATTTTAGGCTCAGAGCCAGAGATTTTTTTCTATTCAAATCGTAAATCTACAACAGGGTTTATTTACATGTATCCGCTCATGGAGGATCACAAATTTAGTTTAGAACTCCAGGCTAGAATGACGAAAGAGGTAAATGAAAAGAAACCGGAGTTTGTAATTCTAGTCAATAATGAATTAGATTTTTTTCAAAAGAATGTGAGTAAGGAAAACCTTGTTATTTTATTTGATTGGATAGAAAATTTCAAAAAGCAAACCGATTACAAGAAAGTAGGCGTTGTGGAAATTTTACTCGGTGAAACAAAATATACGTTCGGGGATGATTTAAGTAGCCACAAATACTCCTCAGAAGCCTCGATTGACCTTTACCAGAAAGTGCAGTGATTTATTTAAGGGACAGTTTATACAAATAAAATTCTTCTTCTTTCTTAAATTCATTTCTAGATTTTGTTTTGTAAAGGAGCGTCAAATCTTTATTAGTCTCGCCAAAGTTGTGATCTGTTAAATACAAAATATTATCCTGACCTTTGAATTTATCCTGCGTCTTATACAAACCTTCTTCGCGGGACATTTTTTCGCTTAGTCCCATCTTTGCATCCCAAAGCATATGAGAACCAAAAGAATCAATCCCTGGATAATAAAATTTTTTTTATTTTTTAAATAAAACAAAACTGTCTTGCAGTTGTCTGCACTCTGAGCGGAGAATATATATTTGTCGCTATCATATCCATTTGCAATTATAAACTCGGACATCTCTTTTGCATTGCTAAATGAATATAGAATATCTTTTCTTGCTTCTTGAATAGAAAATCGAATTGAATAGAAAGCACTAATTAAAAGAAGTAAATGCAATAATTTCTTTTTCTCCTTAAAAATAGATAAGAAAAAATCACCAAGGGAATCGTATACTTTTTCAATTTCTTGTTTTTCATAATAAGGAAAAATCCATAAAGAAAACAAAAAGAATAGTAAAAAGAATCCAGCATGCCTGAACCCAGACATGTAAATAAAACTAACAAAAAAAGTTAAAATAGAAAAAGTCCAAATATAAAAAAGGAAAACTTTTTTGGTATTAGAAAAAACTATGAACCCTAGCACAATAATGATGAAACCGACAAATATTGATATGCGGCTCTCTGTCCCAGGAGAAAAAGACTGAACAATCGCGACAGGCATTGCCATTGAATTAAAGCTCAGTATAGATTTATTGTCTAAACGGATAATTTGTAAAAGGCAAACTAACCCACCGAAAAACATAAGAAATACGCCGGCAAAGACACCCGACTTAAATTCTTTTTTTTCAAAAACTTCGATCAAATAAATAAGCCCGATACCAGAGGCTAATACGGTCGCATAAATATTACAATTCGCGAGAAAAAATACAACTACTCCAAAAAGAATTGGTCGCTCAAATCTCTTTTGATATAACGCGGCTGCAAGAAATAATAGTAAGTTTGAAATCGCATAATTACGCGCAATAACTCCGTATTCATAGAAAAAGTAATAACCAAAGATAAGTGGTATCGAAAAAAATATTCTATAAGTCGAGTAAAATAGAATGATATAGGAAGCAGAAATCGCAATCAGAACATGGATAATCATAATCGTATAATTTGGAAAACCTAACTTCGCAAACGGTATTAGAATCCAATACCAAAGAGCCGGATGACCAGCATTACGTGAGAAAATAAGGAGTCCGTAAAAATCAATATCACGAGCAACTAGCCAAGCATCTGCTTCGTCTCGCCAAAGTTCATGGTGATAGGCGACAAACGAAATTAATACTGAATAAACAAAAAAAAATATATACTTTAATGTATTCTGATTCATTTTCTTTTTAATACCTCTACATAATAATCAGACTTAGGCTTATACTCTTTAGCCTCATTTTCCCATTTATAAACTGTTTCAGTCAAAGAAATAATTTCAGATACTCCTACGAGTTCATAATTTTCTTTGCGATATTTTTCAAACCAATCAAGTAATAAAGGCTCAGACTTTTCCATTATCCCCCAGGATGCACCGAGTTTTTTATTTACATATACTATATACTTTGGATTACTCTTTTCAATATCACTCACTAGATTTAGCTGCATTTCTTTGCTATAAGGATGAATCTCCATAAGCGGATACATATAAATATACCCCGTAGCAGATTTACGATTAGAGTAGAAATAAATTTCCGGCTCGGACCCGAGAACTATAATTCCATCTGTCTCTGAAGTATTCGTTTTTATATAATCTGAAATAACGATTGCCTCTGGAAATGGATTTATAGAGTAAATTGCGCGAGACAATTTCACAGGATCTGCCTTAAAATAATATTCCTTATGCGCTCTAATCTTAAAAATAAATAAAAAAGAAACACATACGATTGCTGTAGCTAGTATAAGATTTAATTTTCTCATGAGAAGCTGTCTAACGAACTCTAAAAAAATCCCAAAGTATATAAAAATAAAAGGAAGAAATACGATGAAATAATGCTCCCTAAAATAAAGTCCCGGTGTAGTCGTTAAAAAAGAAAGGACCACTAATAAGAATAAAAAAACCTTCTTTGCGATAGATTGCTTTATAAAAAATTGTAAAAGAAATCCTAGTCCAATAACAATCCAGAGAGATTTGAATCCAAAGCTCATGAGTAAAAATACGGTATAAAAATTTTTCCATCCGTCGGCTAATGTAGACATAGCAGCATACTTACTAGCATATTGAAATGTCCAATACCAGAAACTTTCAAAAACTCCAGCATAACTCATTAGCCCAACGGTAATCACAAAAGGAATAATAGTTCCGCTAACGAGGAGCACCCCTCTAATTAAAAAATTACTCAATCGAAACTCTTTGGCAGTAAACTCTGAATAGCTGTGATATAAAAAATATAATCCAGAAAATAAAATTAAATAAATCGCCTGCTGCTTCATAAGAAATCCCATTCCGAAAAAAAAACCGACAGCAAAATATTGCAATGTAGCTTTTTTCTGAGTAGCGTCTAATAGTAAATA
>JANMOF010000020.1:0-13367 GCA_031368925.1 Leptospiraceae bacterium | reverse complement strand
GAACTAATGCAGAGCGCCATACGATAGACCACATTGTTCGCGGCTTAGAGTAATAATCCTCAATGTCGGGATCAACGTCTAAAAATTTTTCCATTCGACGAGTGCGTTTTTTAAGATCGTCAATATCTTGTTCCATTTTCGTAATTTTCGTTGCAGCATTTTCACCCGTAAGTGATTTTATTTCGGAAACTTCTTTCTCTAATTTATGAATCCTTTCCTCAAAACTAAGATTCAATAGTTCCTGCTTTCTTTGTTCCTCCAAGGCTTTGGTGATTTCTTCTTCTAGTAGCCTTGCCTCTTCTTTTATTGTGTCTTGTTCTTCTTCCTTTGTTTTGGTCGGTTTCTTAGCTGCTTTCTCTTGCTTCATTTTTTGCACTTCTTCTTTCGCAATTTTTTCTTCTAGTTCGGGTGTCTTCGCATAAACTACGCGACGAATTTTTCCTTTAGGGACTTTGAATTCTTTCCCTTTTAGCGTATAAGTAAGAGTATCCACATCCTGTGCTTTTAGCGTCATTTTGATAATGGTTCCGTCTTTTAATACCAGCGTTTCCGAAAAGGTCGCCTGAAATGAATAGCAAAATAGAATTAGAAATAGAAGTATTTTCATAGTTTTCTCTTTTAAATAAATAATTTCTCGAAGTAAATTTATAGTTTTTAATAAAAGGGAAATAGGCAAGAGAAAATTATTTATTCGAGTTGATAAAATAGAATGCTTCTTAAAATAGAATCCTATGAAATTTACTAAAAAAACTTTATTTGTTGTATGTGTCCTATTGGCATTTTCCGCGCCCTACGCGAAAGATAAAAAGAAATCAGATTCTCTCATTTATAAGGGTGCTTGGTTTGAAATTGAATATCCCAAGAATTTTACCGTAAAGCCTTCGATTCCATCATCTACGCCTGATATGTTTGACAGTGTATTTTTTATTTCACCTGATAAGAAAGTTAAGTTTTACGTGTTCTCTCCGCAGTGGTCTGGGGATGCAACGGACATTAGCCTCAATGCAAAGACGGAAATAGAAAAAGATGTCAAGACTGAAACTAAAAATGGAATGAAACATAAATGGTATACTTATGAAAGTAAGGATGGAACTAAATTACGCTCTTACCAGGAAACTACAAACGAAGAAGGCACTACAAAGTTAATTATAGGAATTGAATATGCTGACAGGGATTCTTATAAAAAGTATAAAGATGATTACTTGAAATTTAAAAAGTCGATTAAGCAATTTGCGGATTGATTAGTTTATTTTCTTCTTGATTTCCGATGCAATGTCTGACCAGAGTTCTTTTACGCTTTCATAAAGAATTGGTCTGCAATGTTTATTTACGCGCACGTTTATTTTTCCTTTTAGTGCGCCCATTAATACATCACCCATAAAATTTGCGACTGAAAGATCATCGTCAGGCAAGTAGGTTGAAGTTGATTTTGTTTTTTCACCGGCAAATATTAATTTGCCAGCTTTATTATAAATTAAAACTCCCAGGTTAACGATTAATTTTGCTTTATCAGATGGCTTGGGCTCTTCTTCAAAACGAAAGTCTATACGGGCTAAGATTAATTGTTCACTATTTGTTTCAGAAAGCATTTGGGGGATAAGGCTTGTTTGTTTTATCTTTAAAAGTAGGGGACCATTCCAGAGCTTAGTTATATTTTCTTCTTCTACTGGTTCTAATGCAGAGATAGTTTTTGATTTTTGCAATACAGATTCATCTAGAACCTGCAAACCTATATTCTTATCTAAAGAATTTTTAAAAGCCTGGGTAAATGGCTCTTTCTCCTCAATAGAAAGTTTGTAATAGGTTTTTACATTTTCTGAATCTTTTACAACAAGGACATACTCCTTATTAATCGCATAGGAAAGTAGGAGAGTTGGGCTTTTTGCGCGAATGTTTCCTGGTTCGACGAGTGTATTTTTATTATACTTAATATAAGTCTCACCACAGGAAATATTTAAGAAAAGAAAACCTAAAAGATAGATATAGAACCGATTCATTTTAAGAAACTGTGCACTAAAGTAGTTATGTGTCAAACTAAATTCAATGTCCACTAAATGTGTAGGAGCCCAGTTTAAATTTATTGAGAATAAAATGGTACCTAGGGCGGGGGTCGAACCCGCACGAGATTGCTCTCACAGGATTTTAAGTCCTGGGTGTCTACCAGTTCCACCACCTAGGCAAGTCAAAAAATGAGCATATTCGAGATTACTCTCACAGGATTTTTCCACCCGTTCGCTAGGCGCTCACCCAGCAGCCAAGCTATCCTTGGTGTCTACCAATTTATAGCTAAGGCAAGTCAAAAAAATCTTCTCGCAATTACTCCCGCCCCCGCGCTTGATGAGCGCGTCTAGCAGACCTCGCAACCTACCGCCTGATGGCTAACGGTTGCTCGTCAGGCGTCGCCCGGATTCGAACCGGGGATCAAGCTTTTGCAGAGCCATGCCTTAGCCACTTGGCCACGACGCCAGAAATGCGAATATAGTTATGATTTTATTCTACCCTTAAGTGTCAAATAAAATTGCTAATTTTCTACCTTCGTTTCTATCTCATCCAAATTTTTTGGAAATAAATGATAAGTTAAAACAACCGAAAATATTAGTAAAGAGACACTCATCACGAGCGCATCGTAATTCCCTAAGATTAAATTCCCTAAACTAAATAAACCACTGAAAATAAGGATAATTCCTGTTATGCTAAGGACAAATGAATGTAGCAGGCTTATTTCAAATTGTCTTTGAATAATATTATTTTTCTTTGCCCAGACTTTCCAGAAGATACCGGGAGGACTTACTTTTTTATAAAAGTTTTTCAATTTTTCTTGTTCGACACTAGTTGTCAAAACAGTTACTACTACTACCGATGCAATCACACCGCCAACTGTAAATAAAACAGAATAGGGGGAAACTAGGCTAAAGAAGAAGTGGGCTATAGAATAGAAAAACACAGGTGCAATAAAACCGGTTAGCTCAGACCATGCGTTGAGCCTTGGAATATACCAGCGCAAAATTAAAACTATCCCCACACCGGCTCCGCATTCTAATAGAAACTGCCAAACACCCGAGATTGTTTTGATAAAATAAAATGCAATCAGTAAAGAAGCTATCATCATCAGTAGTTGAAAAAATTTACTTACCGCTAAATGATGATTATCCTCTTTTTCTTTTGCAAAGTAGGGTTTGTATAAATCATTGATTAAGTAAGATGTTCCCCAATTCAAATGAGTCGCAATTGTAGAAAGGTAAGCTGCCATAAATACGGCAACCATTAGACCGAGCAGTCCCTGCGGCAAACCACCCTTAGTCATTACAAGGACATAGCCTTTTCCTTTGTCATCAGGAAGCAAATCAGGAAATAGAATTACACTCGATAGTGCGACTAAAATCCAAGGCCAGGGACGCACAAAATAATGAGCAATTGTAAACCACAGAGAAGCAAGTAGGGAGGACTTAACGTTCTTAGCCGCTAAAATTCTTTGAGCAATATACCCACCACCTCCAGGCTCTGCGCCAGGATACCAACTTGACCACCAGATCACTCCGATGAATAATAAAAATGATTCTATTGAAAATTCTTTAGAGGAAGGATTATTGAAATCAGGAATAAAATGAAAGTAAGATACTGGTAATTTTTCTTTTAAACCAGCAATTCCTCCCACTTCGGGAATAGATAGAATAAAGTAGGCAAGTACAATACAGCCGCCCATTGCAAAGAAAAATTGAAACGTGTCTGCTATTGAAATTCCATGTAGTCCCATGTAAACAGTATACAGAAAGGCAAATAAGAATAATCCGCTAACGATTAGTTTTGCAGAAACTCCGGGAATTAATACCTCTGCCACTTTTAGCATGGCAAGGTTTACCCAGGCGAGAATTAATACATTCATAAAAAGCCCTAAATAAATTGACTTAAATATTCTGAGTATATTTGCGCCAATTCCGCTATACCTGAGATTTACTAATTCTACATCGGTTAATACACCAGATTTTTTCCATAGAGGTGCAAAGAAATAAACTGTAGCAATGGAGCTAATCGAGCCATACCACCAAAGCCAGTTGCCGGATATTCCATATTTTGCGACAAGCTCTGTAACGGCTAATGGTGTATCTGCCGCAAAGGTAGTTGCAACCATTGCAGTGCCAGACACAAACCAGGAGAGTTTACCGCTAGCCTGAAAATGTCCTTTCAGGGTAGAATCTTTTTTAGAAAATAAAAAAGGAATAAAGAGAGAGAAAAATAAGAATAGAAATATGATTAAAAAATCAATCCAACCAAATAAAATCATAGTCGGACAGGAATTCCCATTTCTTTCATGCTTTCCTTTACTTCTAAAATGGACTGCTCTTTAAAATGGAATATAGAAGCTGCGAGTACGGCATCCGCTCCACCGCGTAAAATTGCTTCTACCAGGTGCTCGGCATTACCCGCTCCTCCACTTGCAATGATTGGAATTCGTAGATTGGACGTGATTAGTTTTAAGAGCGGAATATCAAACCCATCTTTGGTTCCGTCTCTATCCATAGAGGTTAATAGTATTTCGCCGGCGCCCATTGCCTCTGCTTCACTTGCCCAATCTAAAATTTCTCTTCCTGTTTCGGTTCTACCGCCATGTAAAAATACTTCGTGTCTTTTTCTTTCCGGGTGAAACTTTGCATCTATCGCACATACAATGCACTGGGATCCAAAAATTTCACTCGCGTCTTTTAAGAGTTTAGGATTTTCAAATGCTGCCGTGTTGATGGAAACTTTATCAGCACCACGCACTAATACTTCTCTAACTGTGGCTACTGAGTTTATGCCACCACCAACTGTAAATGGAATAAATATTTTACTTGCAACAGACTCTACTAAATGAATTAAAATTTCTCTTCTATCACTTGACGCTGTTATATCTAAAAAGCAAAGTTCATCAGCCTTGTGCTCTTCATAGGAAATTGCACACTCGACAGGGTCTCCCGCATCTCTTAAGTCAACGAATTGAATTCCCTTCACCACTCTCCCGCCCTTTACATCCAGGCAAGGGATCACTCGTTTGGTGAGGTCACTCATTTATAATCTCCGGCAATTTTACTTTGCATTCCTCTAAGAGTGCAAGCTCTGAGATAAAGGAGAGAATTTTTCCTTCTTCGAATTTATTCGCAGTGATTTGAAGTCCTATCGGCAAACCGTTCTTATCCACTCCAGCAGGAACACTGATAGCAGGAAGTCCGGCAAGATTTACACTTGTAGTAAGAACATCTGCCTTATACATTTGTACTGGATCTTTTGTTTTCTCACCAATTTTAAAAGCTGTAGTAGGGGAGGTTGGTTGTAAAATAAAATCTACTTTTTTAAAATACTCCGCATAACTTCTCTTAATCAATACCCGTGCCTTTTGTGCTTGTCCATAATAAGCATCATAGTATCCAGAAGAAAGAGAAAATGTGCCGAGTAAAATTCTACGTTTTACTTCATTGCCAAAGCCTTTACTTCTAGAATCAATATAAACATCTTCTAATTTCTTTGGATCGGGAGTGCGGTAGCCATATCGAATTCCATCAAAGCGGGAAAGATTAGAGGAGCATTCAGCGGTAGCTATAATATAATAAATAGGGATAGAATAAGAATGAATGCTAAAATCTAGCTCTACAATTTCCACACCCTTAGAGCGCAAAATCTCGATTATCTTGTGAAATTTATCTTTCACTTCTACGTCCCACTCAGCACCTTCGTTTGCCATTATCCCAATTTTTAGTTTACTTAAATCTGTCTTTGATAAGTCGGAATTGGAAAAAGGCTTTTCAGCGGAAGCAGTACTATCCTGTAAGTCAGATCCGGATAATACGGATAATACGTCAGCTATTCCCTGTGGGTCATTCGAAAATGGACCTATTTGATCTAGACTAGAGGCATATGCCACTAAGCCGTAACGAGAAACTCTTCCATAGGTAGGTTTCAGTCCATATACTCCGCATAGTGCTGCCGGTTGCCGAATAGATCCACCTGTGTCAGAGCCCAGGGCAATTGGAAGCATTGAAGCCGCGACAGCAGCAGCAGAGCCACCACTTGAACCTCCCGGAATTCTTGTAGTGTCAAATGGATTTTTTGTCACTTGATAAGCGGAATTTTCTGTCGAGGAACCCATCGCGAACTCGTCCATGTTGAGTCCTGGAAAAAAAATAAATCCTTTTTCTCTAAGCTTAGCAATTACGGTAGCATCATAAGGAGATACAAAATTCGCAAGAATTTTTGAGCCGCAAGAAACTCGTTCCCCTTTGATACAAATATTATCTTTGATTCCGATTGGAATTCCATCAAATTCAGAAAGTTGTTTTCCTGCTTTTCTGCGGCTATCCGAATTAGCCGCTGCTTGTAAAATTTGCTCTTTGTTTAAATATAAAAAAGCTTTTATTTTGGAATCAGTTTCTTCGATTCTTTTTAAGTAGGCTTTGCAAAGTTCTGTTGATGTAATTTTGTTTTCGTTTAATGCAGATTTAATTTCGGAGTATTTTTTAAAGATCATGTTTCGATTACCCTTGGAACTACAATGTATCCATTCTCAAACTTGGGAGCTATTTGGGAAATTTCATCCCGTGTCATCGAATTGCCTAGGATATCTGGACGAACTTTATTTTCAGACCATTCGTAAATTTCTTCTTCTGTGACGCTTTTAGTATCTAATTCTTTTACTTTGTCTACATATGCCATTATTTTATTAAAATCTGTTAGCATCCCATCTAATTGGGATTCTTCAAATCGCAGTTTGGCTAAGTTAGCAATTGCCTGAAGTTTATCTTTCTCCATACTCGTTTTCCGTGCTCCTTGTTGCCATACTCTGAGTGATTAAAAAGGAGGCAATCGGAAATATGGTCTTTACTCACCTTACGCAAGGTGAGTGCCAGCGTTCCCCAACGCTGAGGATGGGTTTACACCTAACGGTGGGTTCGCTGCCGCGGGCTGATATTTCATGAGTTCATCGGAGTTAAATCTTAAATTCACAATTATTTTGTGTCTTTGCGTAAAGATTTAGTTATTCGAAGATTTGGTCGATGCCATCCATTCTAATATTCATTCCTAGCTTCTTCATAGTGGTTTTGTTGATAGTCAGGAAAGTTCCAATGATAGGAGATATTCCTACTTGAGATGGTTTTTGTCGGTCTTCTAAAATTTGCTGTGATTTAATTGCAAGCTGTGAGCCAATGGTTGAATAGTTTGGAGATGTACTAAACAAAGCCCCTGCCTTCACAAACTGCTCGGAATAAACAATGAAGCTTTTCTTATCTGCAATTGTGCTATCTACAAGAAATAAAAAGCTCTCTTCCGAAATTACTTTTGGATCTGGGATCATCCAAAGAGCCTGAATATATTTTTTCATAGACTCGTACTTTGTAGGCACATCATCTGGGGTATTCGTCTCGTTGATTGTTAGATTAATATTAGCAACTGCAAGTCTTTCTTTATTTTCTTTTAGAACTTTTACATGGTCTCTACTTGCCATTACTCCGTAGTTGTTAATTTCTCCGAAATAATTTTTAAAATTGTAAAACACTGTCTCCGGCGGAATATTTAGAGAAACCCCTGCAATATTGCCAAATTTTTCCGGATGAAATTTTTGGTAATCAAGAACCATCGCAAATAGGATTGGAATTTCTGTAACTTTTCCAGCGAGGCTTTCCAATGATTTTGAGCCTATACATAAAATTAAATCTGGGTTTAATTTCCTGAGCTGAGCGGGTAATTGATCTATGCCTTCGTAATTTCCATCTAGATTTAAGGAAAGAAATTGATAGTCATTCTTTCCCTCTTCCATAAATGAATTTTTCACAACTTCAAAACTAGAAATTTGCTCCGAGACTAATATAAAAACTTTTTTCTTTCCCGATTGAAATTTCATACCGTCTAGAGCGCGAGTAGGCGATTGGCACGTCATACACAATAGAGAAAGAATGAATGATAGGAATAGTATTCTCATGTTATGGCACCGAACCTAGAGTCTTTTTATTATCGGAAACATCGTCAAAATTCATCATGCGTATAAAAGCTGATCCATTAGCATCTGTTTTTATTTTCTTCATAAATTCTGTTAATTTTGCAAGCATTTCCTTATTTGTTGTATATTTAGTTGAAACTCCAAGAGGCAAAAAAATACTCTTTGTCGTAAAAATAGAATTAATATTTTGAGAATCACTTGGATCTAATTTCTTGAATGACTCTAAGCTATTGTCTGCTACGAGAGCAGCATCTGCCTGTTTAAATTTTAAAGCCATCAGTGCATCCATATCCTTTGGAACCGTTAGTAATTTCCAATTTCTTTCTCCACCGGTAAGTTCTTTAGTTATTTCTTTGGGTAAAGCTGAAGCCACTACTTTCTTATCAAGATCCTCGAGTGATTTTATTTCCGGGTTCATCGTGATTATCTTTTTATGATAAAAATAATTATCCTTTGTTAAAAAGATAAAATACGGTTTAAATCCTAGACTTCCTTTTTGTCTCGAATAATACAAAGATTGAACAATCATAAATTGTGGTTTCAGACGTTCTATTTCTGTATTTAAAATTTGTTCACTCGCAATGACGAAAAAATTTATATCTGGCGATATACTTTGAAAGTATTTATTACCTTCTGATTGTAGGCTTGTAATGTTTCTTAAATTTCCATCTGGATCAAAGTATATAATATTAAACTCTTCTGCATGAATAGAAAAGTTAATGAGTAACACCGCAATAATTATTTTAGATAGATTTTTCAATTTTTATTTCTTTAGTGAAATGTATAGGATCAATAAAAAAGAAAGCAAATGGATAATGCAAGGAAAAAATCCTTGTCAGTATAGCATTGTATCCTCATGCTAAAAAAAGGCTTAATTTGTAACAATGATGAAAACTATCCCCTGGGTATCATCTCTCTTTAGAGATAGCAAGAGCATTAAGAGTAAATTGACTCTTACCATATCTTTCGTAGTCATTCTTTTAATAACTATATCTAGTATTTTTTTTACTATGATGCTACTTTCTGAATTAAGACGCTCTCTTGTCAAAAGAGGAATAATGATAACTCGGAGTATGGCTTTAGTATCTGAAAATTTAATTGCAAGTTTTAATTTTTCAGAAGTTGAGAGAGGTGCTACTGAGCTTGTTGAAAACGATAGAGAGATAGTCTATGTAATTTTAGAGAGCGGTGATGGAAAAATCATTGTTAGCCGAGATAAGACAAGCAATAAGTCAGACAATTCCAAGATGGATGATCGTGTCATTTCTCAAATTGTCGCAGAAGAAGATGGAAATGTTCAAAACATGGAAATACGTATGCTCGAACACAACGGGCTTGAGTGTATTGATGTTCTTTCTCATGTAAAAGCGGGAGAGCGAACGATTGCAAAACTTAGAATAGGATTAACTACTCGTTACTTAAATTTATCTTTATATAAAAGCGTATTTATTGCGATTGGGATGATTATTTTTTTTAGCTTAATGGGGGTATTCATTAGTATTCGCTTCTCTCTTCATTTCTCTACTCCTATCTTAAACCTGAAAAGTGCTACCGAGGAGATGCAAAATAAAAACTTTGATTATAAAATTGAAGTTTTATCCAATGACGAAATTGGACTCTTAGCCGATGCGTTTGACGAAATGCGTGTAAGTATTAAAACTTATAGTTCTTCTCTGAAGGAGCTAAATCAAAACTTGGAAAAAAAAGTAGAAGAGCGAACACGAGAATTACAGAATGTTCTTCATGAAGTAAATATTTTACATGAACAAAAAAAAGGCGATTACTATCTTACGGCTAATCTACTTCAGCCGTTAATCGGAAATTTTATAGAAAACAGCAATGTCAAAATAGATTATTTTTTAAATCAGAAAATGAAATTTGAATTCAGAAATTCCGCTTCTCAAATTGGAGGAGATTTTATTTTAGCGGATAATCTTAGGTTGGCTAATAAAAATTATCGATTCCTGTGCAACGCGGATGCTATGGGAAAGTCGATGCAGGGTGCCGGTGGGGCTTTAATATTCGGTTCTGTTATTCGTTCTATTTTAAATCGAACTCATTACACAGATAATCTAATTCAAATTACGAAACCAGAGGCATGGCTTGAAGATTGTTATATTGAACTTGTAAAAGTTTTTTATTCAATGCAAGGGACAATGAGTGTTTCTTGTATTCTTGCTCTTCTCGATGATCAGACGGGGAGTTTATTCTCGTTAAACGCTGGTCATCCTGCTATTATTTTATATAGAGATGGAAAAGCCAGTTTGCTAGACGAGGAATTGGTGAATCAAAAAATTGGAGAAAGTTTTGCTTACGAAAAAATTCAAAACAATGACTTAAAAGTCAGCAAAATACAATTGAGACGTCATGATACCCTGCTTTTCGGATCTGATGGAAAAGATGATATATTGCTCCTCAGTGAAGATAAAAGTAAGCGAGAAATTAATTCCAATGATCATTTTTTCTTAGAATGCTTGGAAGAGGCTAACGGTGATTTACATTCTGTTTTATCTGTAATCGAAAAACGCGGGACTCTTATGGACGACTTTTCTCTACTTAGTATTGAATTTATAAATCCTATGGTATTGTAATTCGACTTTTATTCGGATTTCATTTTATCAAAATGCTTATAGTTATATGAAAAGGATTTGCGAAATTCATCAGGAGTAATTCCTTTTTCTCTTAATTCTCTTTGGAACATTTCCCGTTTGGAAATATACCCTTCATGTAGCGGAATCTCAATCTTAGCCACAGTCTCTTTGTATTTATCGCTCGAGTAGAGACTGAAGCTGTGTTTATTAATGCCAGACTGGTCAAGTAAGATTCCGACCATAGTAATTCCCATACCAGCACCTTCGGTGCTATCGCCATACTCCATGAAGAAGTCAATGAGACTGGAAAAACTAGTCGCTTTATTGAATTTATCTCGGATGCGGTCTTCTTCAATTTGAAGAAGTGGAAAGTTATTTTTTACCTTTATATTTAAGACATCTTTAGTAAAATAGAAAGTCGCTGTGACCGGGAGATTATACTTTTTAAAAAGAGGTTTATAGTTCATGATTTTGTCCTCAGTCAGGTGACCTTTAAAATCAGTTAAACCTTTTTCGTAATCATCAGGATTACTTATATCTAATCCTAGCTCTCTATATAAAACTCTTTTTAAGTTTGCTTTTGTTGCATTGATGACAAGTTCCTTAGCTGCCGAGTAAGAAATTTCCATCAAATCCTGACGATTGAATTTTTCTAAAATGGACGATGCAATTATCTTTAGAATGTTTTCACCGTAGTCACTCAGAAGGTAGGTTTTCATGCTCAGGATATTATTTTTGTTAACTGCGTCTTGAATGATTTCTTTGAGTTCAGATTCGGTTTTTTTCAAAGTAAATTACCAGCTTGTGAAAGATTTTTAAATAGATTCAGAGATAGTAATTAGGGCTTTTTATGAGTCAAGTAATTATTTTATTTTCAATTTACTTAAATTTACACATAAACATATTTATTCTTAGAGACTTTCATCATGGGTTTTGACCAGGCTTTTAACTGCTCTTCAAATTCCTGAATATGATATTTATGCTGGTTTAATTCCGCTTTTAATTCCGTCTTAATCTTTTTGGAGAGAGGCTGTGTATTCGAGAGTTTTGAGAATCCCCACTCTACTTTCTTCTTTGCCTTACGGATTTGGGCGCGTAAGGATTTTAACTGATTTTTATATTCTGATTGCACATTTAGAATCTGTGAGACGCTGATTTCCTCAGAAAAGTCTCCCGTTTGAATATTAGAGATTGCTAACATAGTTTCTAATCTTTCTAGATCTTTTGCTTTATAGGCTTCTTGGACTTCATGCCAGAGGTCTTGCATATGTGGAGTGATCTCTGTTTGGAAATCGGGGTGAAGTTTTCTAACTAACGTTCTATAGATTGCTTTGATTCGATCCTCAGTGCTTGTATGAATACTTTCTTTTCCTGATGAATTGGAGGATTTTTTGCCGAGAACATCTTCTTTGAATCTTTCAAACATGAAGTCGTAGAATGCTTTATCTTTCATTTTACTTTTGATAGATGGATTTGCTTGGATGAAAATTTCAAACATCATTTTTAATTCTTCTTCCGATGGTTCACTGCCCTCCTCGAAGAATCCCCCTTCCTCCTCGTCATCGAATTCATCTTTCTCGTCTTCGCCAAAGAAATCTTTTTTAAACTTTTCATTCCACTTACGCTCTTTTTCTCTTTCTCTCTCGGCTTGTTCTTCATCACTGGCTCGGTATTTTTCTGGATTTGCTTTCCTGTCCATAACTAGTTTGTAAGCATCGTAAGGGGAGATATTTTTCTTCATCATCCAATAGCGAATTTCTTGAAGAGTAGAATGAAGATCTTGTGCTTTTGCATGTGCTTCCCTGAGTTGCGAAATATCTGAGCCAAAATTTCCATTGTACCATTTTTCATAGCTTGGAACGTCAATATTCTGATAATCTTCCCACTCTTGCTTCGCTTTTTCGAGATCTTTGATTGTTCTCTTGCAACCTTGGATGTATTTCTTTCGAACTTTCGTTTGTTCGATTACAACTAGAGCACGTGTTTGGTTTTTTTGTGCTTGTGCCGCTTTTACTTTGTGCAAATTGGGTGAAATTGCATGCGCTGTTTGTTTTTTTCTTCGGCTCGATACTCTCATGTTATGTCTCTAGGAGTAGTAAGTAGATTGGCTTGGGGATTTGGCAAGAAAAAAATGATTCAGGTATTGAAACTCCCTACATCGAACTCAGACTTTTTATTTTCTGACGCCTTAGTTTTCGAAAACAGAATAATTCTTGTATTTTTAAGACATAATATTTTTATTTAAGGACTGAGAGAACAATGAATACAACCAAACCAATCGTAAACCTAATTGATTATAGCCGAAACCCATTCAACCTAGCAATCGCTAGTGCTAGAACTTGTTACTCTTCTAAAGGAATTTTACTTCCTGAGGATATGGTGAAATCTGAAAAGTCCATAGAAATTCGAGACCGTGTTGCTAAGTCTACAAAGAAAGCAGGACACTTAACGACTCGTCAGCATCCACAGTTTATTTTTACAATTGATAAAGTCTCCCGCCAATTTGTATGGTCGTTTTTACATTCTCACCCCTTTTATAATTCAGAGCAAGTGAGCCAGCGTTACGTAGAAGTAAAGCGGGAAAATTACTATATACCTGAAGGTCTTTCTGAAAAAGAATTGGATCTTTATTTAGATGCAGTAAATTACAGTTCCGATGCGTATTTTGATTTCATAACGCGGTTAAATCCTTATATTGCAAAAGAATATTTTTCTATTTACAAAGCCCGTGCAAATTACCCCGAAAAATGGCAAGACCCGATTAAGAAAAAAAGTCTAGAAGTTGCCCGTTATCTTTTGCCACTTGCGAC
>JANMOF010000015.1:0-1534 GCA_031368925.1 Leptospiraceae bacterium | reverse complement strand
TGTTCCAGGCTTCTTTTTCTATGTCACCAAAACTAGAATATGTTTCTAATAAGTCTAAAAAATTTTCCGAAATTAAATCCATGATAACTTGATTTGATGCAATAATAGCTCCTAGAGGAGTATTTATTTCATGTGCAATTCCTGCGATTAATTTGCCGAGCACCACCATTTTCTCAGAAATTAATAATTGATCCTGGGTTGTCTTTAAATCAAAAAGGGTCTTCTCTAAAAGAGAATTTATTTGGATTAACTTGGTATTAGCCGCATGAAGTTCAGCAGTCCTTTCTTTAACTTTCTCATCGAGTTCTTCATAAAGACTCGCATTTTCAAAAGATATTCCGGTTAACGTTGCAATCAGGTTGATAACTTCTGTTCTATCCTTATTGAAAACTTTTGCTATAAAATTATTTTCGAGGTAAATTGCACCGATTACTTCGCCTTTATGCAAGATAGGCTGACAGAGTAACGATTGAACTTTTTTATTTACGATGTAAGGGATATTTATATAATCCGATTGAGTGTAAGCCTGGTTTAAAATTACATTATTTTTTGAATGAATAACATAATTAACTATATTTTTTGCAATATTATCAAATTCTGCTAGTGGCACATTAATAAATTCTGTTTCAATTCTATCAGTAACTTTTCCATAAGAATGAATAATAAATGTTTCATTTTTCTTAATGATGAGCGTCGCCTCACTCGCTCCTGAATTTTCTAAAATTACTTCGATGATTTTTTGAATTAAACTGTCCGTTCTTACTTCTCTGAGGATAATGTCGGCAGCCTTAATCGTTGAAATATAATCCATTTGAAAATCAGCAGAAGATTGCAGTGTATTTATAGTGGAATTTTTTGTTAACTGAATGGTTTCATTTTTAGAAAATTTGAAGCCGGGGAATTGAGCATCCATAGCTTTCGTTTTAAAAACCGCGCCCCATGTTTTAAATAATTTATAGGCTTCATAATAGTAAGTATCCGCTATCTTAAAACGATTTTGTTTTTTATAAAAATCGCCCGCAATTTCGTATGCAATCGCTGCATTTTGTATATAACCATTTTCTAATGCGGAGAAAATGCTTTCATCAAAGTATTGCATCGCATCTAACACATGCTCTGATTTAGAACTCTCTACCGCGAGAATTAATAAATACATATGTTTAAAATTAGTAGGATTTAATTTTGAAAAAATTTCAAATTCAGATCTTAACTTTTTGATTTTTTCTTCGTAGAATATTTGATCATCTGCTGATAATGAATCAAGTATTAGTATATACGCAACACACCTGTAAAAATTGGGACAAATATCATGAAATACTGTTGGAGCTGCCGTGTTCTTTTCTAGTAGTTCACCGGTTTTTAGAATTTCGGAAAAATTCCCAAATAAAAATGATTTTGTTATTAGTATTCCATAGAATTGTGCGAGCGGGCTTTTAGATCCAAGCTTTTCTACAATGGCAACATGATCTAATTCTGTTCTTCCATCGTAACATAGGAGGTTACTATCTGTTTGCCTACTAGTTAAAAAATTTAC
>JANMOF010000011.1:0-5545 GCA_031368925.1 Leptospiraceae bacterium | reverse complement strand
TCGCTTTTCTTCCTTTGCAATTTTTTCAAAGAAATAAGACATTGCTCCCTGGTAATAAGGACTTGATTGCAAATATAAAAATCCTAACTCGTCTGCTTCCAATTCATCGCTGCGGCTATTTGAAAGTAGGGCAAGTGTCCCAGCTAATTGCAAACCCATCTCCTTTAAAATAGAAGAGCCATTTCCGAGAATTGCGGATACAATGAGTTGAACACCCATTGCAGAGAGCATTCTCTGCCTAACATGTCGTTTTTCTGCGTGTGCAATTTCATGTGCGAGAACTGCGGCAAGGCTTGCTTCATTGTCTAGAAATTTTAAAAGACCGGTGTATACATATATGTATCCGCCGGGAGTGCAGAAGGCATTAATAGCTTTATCATCGTTAAGTAATGTAATTTTATAAGAGTAAGTCTTTTTTCTTTTCACAAAAGGGGATCGCAATAATTGTTTCACAATAGATTGAACATATGCTTGGAGTTCTGGATTTACTAAGATTGGAAATTCGGAAGGCTTCGAACGAATTTCTTTATCTAAGTTTGCACCCATTTCGATATCGTCCTTATCTGAGAAGGCAGCATCAGCAATTTTCTCACAGGATGTAAACACGAAAAGACATAAGAAGAATAAAACTATTAGTATAAATCTTTTTAGAGTAAGCACTGGCTTATTCTTTTTGGATTTTATACTTGGTCAAGGAGTAATTTCTCTTGAAGTAATTTTAGATAGGAATACAATTTAATCCTTGAAGAAATAAGAATTGAAAACTTTTATCTACTTAGGCAATACTTTTGGTGAGCCATTGCCGATAAATTTAATTACGAGGACATTTTTATGTTATTAAGAATCTATCTGGTAATTTCTGTTTTTTCAACAGGATTACTCTTTGCTCAAGCTAAAATCTCAAATCCTGATAGAGAAACTATTGGTAGCGTTCAACAAAAAGGCGACGATAAATCTGATAAATCCGCTAATAGCCCCAGTGCTAAAGCAGTGATTCAAAGCATTGCAGTTTTGGAAAAAAATATTGCACTGAAAGTTGCTGACTTAGAAAGATTACAAACCGAAGCAGCCGAATTTAATCCGGATATGAAAAAAGAAATTCGCATCGTATATGAGAAACCGACCAATCCAATTCCAGGACCGAGTAAGTATTTAGTTTATCGCTATGTAGAATTTGAAATGGACGGTGGAAATAAAATCAAAGAGATCAGAGTCATTTCCAGGCATAGATCATTGACTGAAGATATGAACTCAATTATGAAAGTAGTTTCTTTTACTCCCGGTAATCCAGATAGTATTAAAGTGACCATAGATAAATTGGAAACAAAGGCAAGAGGTATTTCTGAAGTTGGGAATTATAAGGATTTTGCGCCAGAAGTTAAGCTGCAAGCCTTGAAGACAATAGACAATAACCTCTTTAATTCAATCTATCGTATGGATGCATTTATTCAAAAAAATCAGATAACCAAAAACGATAAAAATAGAAACCAATTACAAGGACTGTAAAAAAGGAGACCTTTATGTTTGCAAAGTTTTTAATTACAATATGTATAGTTTTAACCTATGGTGTTTCGGCACAATCAAAGAGTGTTGCCACTAACGCGTCTGTCACCACGGTAGATCCGGGTGATAGCCTTCGTGAAAAAGTTTTGCAAGACAGCGTAAAGGCAAATGAATCATCCATCATTGCCAAGACTGCTGAGATAGAGCGGTTACAGGCAAAGATTGTAAATTATAACCAAAAATTACAAAAAATGATAACTATCGTAAATGAAAATACTCTATCTACATTTGAAGAGCATCAAAATTATAGCGTTGTGCGCTATATTGAATATGAATTTGAAGCAGGCAATAAGCTCAAAGAAATTCGTTTCATTTACAAAAAGAAATCTCTAAAAGACAATGTGATTTATGTTTATAGAACGATGTATATGCTTCCGAATAATTTCGATAGTATCCGCATAGTAACAGAAAAAGTAGAACAAAAAGCAAAAGGTGTAATCACTGCTGAGGCTTACAAAGATTTTTCTGCTGATGTAAAACTTCGCACTCTTAAAACAATTGACAGCAATTTGCTTGGCTCAATTTACAAAATGGACGGGTACTTACAAAATGCCGGTCATGAAAAAGATAAAAAATCTTCTCGTGAACTAGAAGGCTTCTAGTTACCTATCATCATCGGGATTGTGTTAAAGCATTGCCACAGAGGCACAGAGACGCAGAGAAAGTGTGGTTTCTTGCCATTCTGTGTAAACGAATTTATGTTTTTTCACAGTTCCTTAGTTCTCGAAAATACTTCTGGCAATAGAAAATTTGCATTAGGCTACTAATCTTATTTTTAATAATTCAATCTTTAACATCCATGAAAAAAAAATCAAAACTAAACTCTTATAAATTTATTCTCCAAACCCTCTGCGTCTCTGTGCCTCTGTGGCTAACAGCTAATATCCATGCAACAGACTATTCAGATATTCGAAAACGCACTCTTGACCATGCAACAGAGATTGTTTCTAAAATGTCCGATGAAGAAAAAGCAGGACAAGTAATTCATATTGCAATACCCAAAAATTACTTAGATGAAGTAGCAATTGCCGAACTTCAAAAAGTTAGACCGGGCGGTATAATTTTATTTGGAGTAAATGTTGGTAAGAAAAAAGAAATTCGCGCTCTTACAAAAGGACTTCAATTAGAAATGAAGAGTTTGAATTCTCCTCCTCTGTTTATTTCGATTGACCAAGAGGGTGGTAGAGTAGTGAGAGTAGAGAAGGGTGTTACAACTTTTCCGGGAGCACTCGCCATTGGACAAACAAAAAATCCAAGTTATGCATTCAATACCGGTCTTATCACTTCCTATGAACTAAATAGCCTCGGGATTAACTTGCTATTAGCCCCTGTGATGGATGTAAATAATAATCCAGAAAATCCAGTTATCAATACACGCTCTTTTGGAATGACGTTAGACGCAGGAGACCTTGCTATTTCTTATGAGAGAGGAGCTAGACTCGGAGGAGCGATTCCTGTAATCAAACATTTTCCAGGTCATGGTGATACAAATGTAGATAGTCATCTGGGACTTCCCGTGATTGAAAAAACCGAAGCGGAGCTTTTAGAATTTGAATTAGTTCCATTTCAAAAATCAATTCAAGAGGGTGCCCGGGCAGTGATGAGCGCACATATCATTTATCCAAACCTAGATAAAAAATATCCATCCACACTTTCTAAAAGAATTCTCACAGATATTCTAAGAAAAAAATTAGGCTTCGATGGAATGGTCATGACAGATGCGATGGAGATGCACGCGATTTCTAAAAATTTTCAAAATGAAAAAACTGGATCGCTCGCAATTCTCGCCGGTGCAGATGTAATTTTACTTACTAGTTGGGGAAATACTACAACGCATTATTATAATATGATTCTTGAAAGCATTAAGAATAAAGAATTTGATGTGGATGGCAAGAATGTTCTAGATGAATCTATTAAGAGACAAATTGCACTTAAAATTGAAAATGGACTCTTTCACACTTCATACTCCTATAAAAAAATTGAAGATCCAACACTTGAAGAGTTTGTTAGTGAGAAAAGAAAAATCTCTTCTGAAAGATACAATGATCTAAAAGTTGCAAACATTCCAGAGTTAAACGCGCGTATGTCGTCAGATGCAATTAAAAGTTACAAGACTCCATTTAAAAGTTTGCCTATTTCTGAATCCAAGAATTTTGTATATATCTGTAAGAATGAAATAGTTCGTTCTGAGTTGACTGAATTAAATATTCCTTATTACTCCGAAAAGAAAATCCCGAAACTTTTAAAAAAAGGAAGGGGGAAAACATTTGTATTTGATTCAAAAGACCAAAAAGAACTGGATGTCATTTCGCTTTTAGCAGAAAAAAATCCCAAGATTCAATTTATAGTTTTGCATTATGGGTCTCCTTTCTTAAAATTGCCTGAACTTTCTAATGTGAAAATTGTATTTTCTTTTTCACCAACTAAAGAATCTATTCATGCTTTGATCAATCAAAGTTTGAATACAGACAAGGTTCGTGAAATTCCAATTACTGATTTATTTTTTACAAAACAAGTAATAAGAAACTAGATTAATGAATTCGAATCAATGATTTCCTACCGAAGCGGCTACGCAGGATTATACCTTCACTTTCCTTACTGCATTCACAAATGTTCTTATTGTGATTTTTATTCTGTAGGAATTGGAAAGAATAATTCTATTGATCAAGACTCTCTTTTCGAAAACTATCGAAAAGAGTTTGACCTGAGAATTTCCCAAGACCCTAAAATTTTAGACTATGATTTTGATACTATTTTTATTGGGGGCGGAACTCCTTCACTGGCTAATCTAGATATGCTTTCAGAGCTTTTAAGCTATATAAAATCTGTGTTAAAATTTGCGGTTAATACCGAGTTTACGATGGAGATGAACCCGGAAGATATTTCACCTGAAAAACTTTCTGCAATGTATGACATCGGTGTTAACCGAGTGAATGCAGGAATTCAAAGCTTTAATAAAGATTTGCTTGCTACTCTTGACCGCTATAACGACGAAGAGAAATATTCTCAAGTTCTAGATCATCTTTCTTCTTCAAAAATTAAACGCTTCGGTATTGATCTAATTTATGGAATTCCCGGACAGACTTTAGAAATGTTTTTATCTGATCTGAATAAATCTCTTGATGCGAGAGTAACACATATTAGCCTGTATAGCCTCACCGTTGAGAAGGGAACCGAATACGCCAAGCAGTTAAAGAAAAAAAAGGCAATGCCACCAAACGAAGAATTGCAATTAGAAATTTTACAAATTCTACCGGACTTTCTTGCGGCTAAAGGCTACAGGCAATATGAAGTTTCTAATTATTGCAAAGAAGGAGAAGAGTCCCGTCACAATCTAAAATACTGGGCTATGGAAAAGTATTTAGCTCTAGGACCCGGTGCACACGGCTTTACGGATAAGGGGCGTTATTTTAATCATCGCTCTATTGAAAAATATACTTCCGGTGAATTCGGATTAACCTATGAAAGTCCAGTCTATTTGGATGAGTTGGCGCTTTGTTTATTCAGATTGTTTATTCCTTTTGATTTAAAGTCTTTTTTTGTTTTAATTCCTGATAAAAAAGAGAGTCTAGAAGAATTAATTAAAAATTGGGTTACATCTGGATTATGCGAATATACGAATGGAATTTTCCAATGGAAGAAATATGCCGTTATGCGCTTGGATGAGTTGATATTAGCGTTGAGTGAAGTATGAGGCATTTTTCAAACAGTTAAAAAATAAAGATGATAAAAAAACCTAATTTTACATTTTAGCATTATGAGCGAGCAACAAGAATTATTTCCTACAGATAAATCTATGGTAATCATTGACTACTTGGAAAGGTATGGACTTCCGATTTACGTTAAATCAAGAATAGACGCTCTACTCGATGGTAGAATAAGCGAGTCGACACTGGTGTGTTGTCATAGTGGTTGCAATCTTTGCTCGGATATAATCTATGAATGTCTGCAGTCGATCAAAAAGGAATTTGCTGACCTTGGC
>JANMOF010000605.1:0-2699 GCA_031368925.1 Leptospiraceae bacterium | reverse complement strand
CATTTAGAAGTCTTACTCTTTCTTTTTTTTCTTCTTTTGAAACATCATCAGGAAGTGCTTCAGCCGAAGTTCCTTTTCTACTAGAAAATGGGAAGGCATGAATCTTTGCTATCTCTAAATCTTTAGCTAACTGCATTGATTCTTGGAATTCAATTTGTCTTTCACTTGGAAAACCTGTAATGATGTCAGTTCCAATAAAAATGCTAGGATTTTTTTCTTTAACCATTCTAATTCTTTTATAAAAAGTTTCCGCTGTGTAGCTACGCTTCATTAGCTTCAAAATCCGACTGCTTCCACTTTGTAAGGGAACATGCAAGTAATTACAAAACCTGGGGTGAAGAGTTATCTCGGCTAATTCATGTCCAACGTCAGATGGTTCAATAGAAGAAAGTCTCAGTCGCGAATACTCAAGAGTATCCAGTATACGGAGCAAAAGTTGGTTAAAATTTTTGGTATTCGATTCATCTCTAAACCAACCTAGATTAACACCAGTTAATATGATTTCTCCTACTCCATTGTCTTGCAGAAATTTCACCTGGTCTAGGACATCTTCTGCTTTTCTACTTACGCCCTTGCCTCGTGCTTGTGGAATTTTACAGTACGAGCAAACGCGGTTACATCCATCTTGTATTTTTAAATAGGCGCGGGTATGATTTTGCGGTAATACATCAGAATAAGAAAATCTATCTAATGGAATAGGAGATTCTAAAATTTTCCCTTTTCTCTCTAAGATCAAGTAAGGAAGGTTTGACTTATCAGCGTTACCCACAACTCCTGTAACTCCAGGAATTTTTTCAATTACTTCCTTATCTGTCTGTGCATAACAACCAGTAACCCAAATTTGGGAGCCGGGGTTATTCTTAATTGCATTTCGAATTATATTTCGATTCTTTGAATCAGCGCGGTTTGTTACTGTGCAAGTATTTATTACAACAATTTCAGGCTTTTCCGCTTCATTTACAGTTTTAATTCCTAGTTTAGTGAAGGAGTTAGCCAATCCGTCTGTTTCAAATATATTAAGTCGACAGCCTAAAGTATGAAAGCTAACGGTATTCATTAAAGACCTGTGAAGGAATTTGTAATTCTTTTTTGGTTTTCTAGGTAGATAGAATTTTGAGATGTGCTTACTGCAGAGTCAATTTGAGCCTTTGCTAGTTCTAGGTTTATCTTTGCCTTTTCTTTGTCATTCGCCTTTATACTAATCAACGCCATTTGCTCATAGATTAAAGCTAAATTGTTTTTTAGATTTGCATTATTCGGTGCAAGAGCAGATGCCCATTTCAAGCTTATCTCTGCTTTTTCAAAATCTCGTTTCATATAATAAATATTTGACTCTAAGGCTAATGGTCTGTAATCCTCAGGAAGTGTTAACTTTAATTTTTCTATAATCTCGAGAGAGACATCTATACGTCCATATTTTAGTAAGAGAGCTACTTGTTGAAATTTGAATTTTGGTTCCTGTGGAAATCGTCTGATTGCGTCTTCACATAATTCTAATGCCGGTTTGTAAAGCTGCGCAGACGAATAGAGTTTAATAATATCAATGTATGCGTTTGTATCATCGGGTTTGAATTTAATGGCTGCCTGAAAATGATTTACAGCCGATTTCCATTCTTTGAGATTCCAATAGTTGAAAGCGGCTAAGTAGTGTAATTCGTATCTTGGCTTTTCTATTTTAAATATTTCGCGAATGGTTTGTAGAGATTCCTGGTAAGCTGCAGCTTTGTATTCAGCTAAAGCCTTTTCGTAATTCATCTCTTGGGATTGTAAAATCGAGAACGCTAAAAACAGTAATAGTAAGAAAGATTTCATAGATTGTATGCCTTTTGTGACATGTTTTGTTGTTTAGGAAAATAGGGAATGAATTTTTTATTTAAGTTCTTCTACTCCAATAGATTCGGTGAAGATTGTTTCTAGCTCGGATTGAAATGGTTCTACTGGATCTATAAAGACAGATACTAACTCATACTGATTCATTAGAAAAGTCTCAATATGTTCCTCTGATAGAAAGCTTTTCTCTCCTACTGTTATATAAGGAACGCCTTCCTGAGTAAAACCAGCTTTATAATCATAGGGAAACAAAAAATCTTGCAGAAGGAGATAGCCTGTTCCAAAATAGACTCCCTCCCCATAATAATATTTGTAGCGAATAGAAACCTCTGGCAATATTATATCGGGCTGAATCACACCAAGGGTAATCTTTTCAATCGAAGCTACGATTCGAGTTTTTCTCCACTCGAACCATAGCTTTCTAACCAGAAAGTAGGTCATTACGACCAAGACTGGAATGAGGAAATTAATCAAGCAGTTCTAACCACTTCTTTGGAGTCTGGATTATTTGCCTCAATGACTTCCAGACCATAATCTTCCCATGGCTGTTCATCGAATGTAAATTTTTTCTCTTTAGCATCGACCTTGATAATTGTTGGCATTTTGTAAGCACCCGTTAAGAGCTGTGTTGCCATATAATCTTCCAGTTCTTTCTGGAAAATTCTTCTCAGTGGTCTTGCTCCAAAGGCTGAATCATAACCAATCTCTGCCATATATTCCTTTGCATCCTGTGTCATTGCGATCATGATTTTTTTCTCTAAGAGTCTCTCGTTAAAATCTTTTAGCATAATGCTAACGATAGAAACTATTTCTTCTTTCTTAAGAGGTTGGAAATAAATCACTTCATCCACACGGTTTAAGAATTCAGG